>JAEMRJ010000013.1:0-28635 GCA_016463365.1 Thermoleophilaceae bacterium
TGTGGAGCGCCTGGTAGAGGTTGCTCTTGGGCATCGCGATGAAGTCCTTGAAGCGCCCGGGCAGCGGCTTCCAGATGCTGTGGACGATTCCGACGGCGCCGTAACAGTCCTTGACGTCGTCGACGATCACTCGCATCGCCGTGAGATCGAAGATCTCGTTGAACTCACGGCCCTTCTTCGTCATCTTCACGTAGATCGAGTAGAAGTGCTTGGCCCGTCCGGTTATCAGCGAGCTGATCCCGCTGTCGGCGAGCTGCCCGGCGAGGTAGTCGCCGGCCTCTTCGACGTATTCCTCGCGCTCGTCACGCTGTTGCGACACCAGCGCCTTTATCTCGGCGAATTTGCGTGGGTGCAAGGTGGCGAAGGCCAGGTCTTCGAGCTCCCATTTGATCGCGTGAATACCGAGGCGGTGCGCAAGCGGAGCAAAGATGTCGAGCGTCTCGCGGGCCTTCTCGATCTGCTTCTGCTTGGGCATCGCGCCGATCGTGCGCATGTTGTGAAGGCGGTCTGCGAGCTTGATCAGGATGACCCTGATGTCGTCGGCCATCGCCACCATCATCTTGCGGTAGTTCTCGGCCTGCGCCTCGTCGCGTGAGGTGAAGGTGATGCCCGTCAACTTGGTGACACCGTCGACCAGGCCGGCGATCTCCTGTCCGAAGTGATCGCGGATCTCGACCAGCGTGGTTGAGGTGTCCTCGACGGTGTCGTGCAACAGCGCTGCGCACAACGTCGGAGTGTCCAGGCGCATGCCGACGCAGATCTTCGCCACTTCGACCGGGTGGACGACGAAGTCCTCGCCGGTGCGACGAACCTGCTTGTCGTGGCGACCCGCCGCGAATTCGAAGGCCATCTCGACCATCTCGATGTCGATCGGCTCGACGCTTTCGAGCGAGTGCTCTTCGATCACCGCGATCAGCTCATCGAACTTCGCGCGCGTGATCGGACCGACTTCGAAAGGCTTGATCGCAGCGCCGTTTGAAGCGCCGTTACCGGTGCTCTGCGCGGTGCCCGGGGCTACCGCGACGTCCGTTCTGTGCTGATCTGACGAAGCCATCGCTGCGATTCCTCTCTGTATTCACTATACGAGCGGAACGTGAAAGACAGTTCGAGGTCGGTTTTTGGAGAATCTGCCGCATGGAGTGCTTCGACATCCGCGCCCGATCGCTGAACTCGGACGACCGAGAGCTCTTCCAGGGAGCGCACCGCCCGTCCGGCGATCCGTGCACTGGGAAGGCGCAGGCGCAGCTCTTCGAGCAGCGACTCACCCGGGTCGCCTGCGTCGCGCACGATGCGGAAGGCCTTGACCACATGTTCGCGTGAGAGCAGCAAGTCGGACTCTCTGGCAGCGACGGAGCGTGCGATCGCGTCATTCCAGGCGAGTACGGCGCGCGCCGCCCCGGCGCCGGAAAGCGATGGTGAAGGCGGTGGTTCGGCCATGACCACATGATCGAACGCGCCCGCGGCGAGCGCGGGATCATCAAATGCGAGAACGGCGAGGTCCTTCAGTGCCGGCTCGATCAACTTGACCCCTGCAACCGCAGCGCGCCACGAGAGTGGGTCGTTCACCGCCAGTGCGAGCGCGGTCGATTCGACGCTGAACTCTTGGAGAACGGCCAGCAGGGCCTCGCCCCTGCGGTCCTCTGCTTCTGCTTCGTCCAGCGTTCGGCCTGCGGTGGCCGGCGGATCGCTGACAGCCGACGAGAACTCCTGCCGCCATGCATGCAGATCCGGCGCGTCGTGCTCGACGATGGCGCAGAGCACGGCTTGCGCCTCTTCGCGCCCGTTGTATTCGTTGCGTTGAAGCTCGACCACGAGGTCCACTGTCTGGGCAGGCTCGGCTGCGGCGATGACGCGCTCCTGACGAAAAGCAACAACCGAGGCGCGGCTTCCGCCACCCGCGATCGAAAGTTTGAAGTGTTGGCCTGATCTGCCGAGCTTGCTGACTGACTGCAGCTGCGCTCCTGCGATCAGCAGGCGGGGCTCGGGATTCTCGGCGCCGAAGGGTCCGAGCGCCTCAATCGCTGAGGCCGCTTCCAGATTGATGTCCGCCGGCGCCGCAACGGCATCGACCCGTAGCTCCGCCCGCAGGTCATCGAGCGTCAACTGTTCGGCCGCGTGGCGCACGAACGCCGCACGGAAACGATCGAGATTGGCGGTGTCAAGTTCCAGCCCTGCGGCGGCGCGGTGACCGCCAAATCGCACGAGCATGTCGGCGCAGGATGCCAGCCCGGCGTGCAGGTCGTATGCACCCCCGCTGCGCCCGGAGCCGGCAGCCACGCCGCCGTCAATCGCGAGCGCGACGGTCGGGCGGTGATAGCGCTCGGCGATTCTTCCGGCGACGATCCCGAGGACTCCGGGGTGCCACTGCTGCCCGGCGACCACAATCGCGAACTGATCGCGCTGCTCGCGGGCCTGCGTCTCCGCGTCGAAGAGAATCTCTTGTTCGACCTCGCGGCGGCGCCTGTTCGCCGACGCGAGTTGCTCTGCGAGCTCTGCAGCCCGCGCCTCACTTGAGGTGAGCATCAGCTCGACTGCGGGTTCCGCAGAATGCATCCTGCCGACGGCGTTGATGCGCGGCCCCAGCGCAAAGCCGAAACTCTGCGCGCCGATCTTCAGCTGGTCCACGCCGGAGACACGCATCAACTCGCGCAGGCCGGGGCGCTGCGTATGGCGCATCTGCTCGAGACCGACCTTCACGAGTGCGCGGTTCTCGCCGCGAAGTGGAACGACGTCGCAGACGGTCGCCAACGCGACAAGAGCGAGATCCTCGTCGAGCGTGGCGGGGTCAGCGCCGACGCGCTCCGTGACCAGGGCCGCAAGCTTGTGCGTGGTCGCGGCCGCGCACAGGAAAGGCGTCGGGTAGTCGCCCGACGCCGGGTGAACGATCGGGGCGTCGGGAAGCACGTCGCCGATCGTATGGTGGTCGCAGATCACCATGTCGACGCCGAGTTCGCGCGCATACGCGACCTCGGCGACTGAGCCGATGCCGCAGTCGACGGCAATGATCAACCCGACACCGTCGTCTGCCAGTCGCGAAATCGACCTGCGCGAAAGTCCGTAACCGTCTTCGAAACGACTCGGCACATGCCAGGTGACGTCCGCGCCCAGCGCTGCGAGAGCACGCACGAGGATCGCGGTCGAACACACGCCGTCCACGTCGTAGTCACCGTGGACCGCAATGCGCGTGTCCCTACCCAGGTGCTCAGCGATGAAGTCAGCGGCAGCCGGACCACCCGGGATCAGTTCCGGCGTGTGGAGCGCTGCGCCGGCGATCCATTCCCGCGCCGCCGCGGGGGCTCCGAGGCCGCGTCGCGCGAGAGTCTGCGCCGCGAGCGGGTGAAGCCCGAGCTCCTTGACCAGACCGCTCACTTCCGGGCCGGCGCAGCGATCGAGCCTGATGATCGGATCGCCGGGCGAAATGTCCTCGGGCAGCGCGTGTGTGCGCGAGGCCTCGATGTCTGATGTCCCTGCTGGGGCGATCTCCGAAGTCACGAAGACAGCCTACGTGCGGCAGTTGACAGAGCTAAGCGACGGACTCTTCTGCGTCTTCGCGGCGCATGCCGACGAAGTAACAGATACCAAGGCCGATCAGCGTGCCCGGGATCGCGATGAACGCCTGAACCAGGTCGGTGTCGTCCTGGCCGGGCACGGAAAACCCGTTGACCACGAAGCCGAAGACAACGGCGCCGACAATTGCCGCGACGAACGCGCCGATGATGCCGCCCCAGAACTTGTCCGGGAGGTAGACGGTGAAGTGCCAGATGGCCAGCGCCATCATTACCCATGCGAGTGCGGAAATTGCTCAGTCCTCCTAGCGCCCGTGCTTACGCTTGGCGCGCGCTGCGCGACGTTCGGCTTTGGTCTGCGGACGCTTGACGGCGCCAGCGGTGGCGCCGCTGGAAGCACCGGCGGGCACTGCTCCTTCAAGCTCTTCGTCGACGGGCTCTTCGTCGACCTGTGAATCGGGGGTCTCCTCGATCTGCTCGAGCACCTTTCCGGTGCTGGCGTGCACCGCGACCCCACCGATGGTTTCGGTGGCGAATGCCGGGATGACGCCGTCGTTCTCTTCGAGAATGCGCGCCCTGCGCTGGCGGAAGATCGGCTCGCGCTCCTTGGAGAGCATCAGGACCGGCGCTGCGATGAAGATCGATGAGTACGTGCCGGAGATCGTTCCGACCAGCAGTGCGAAGGCAAAGGCCTGTAGCGTCGAGCCGCCGAACAGGAGCAGCGCCAGCACCGGAAGCACAGTGCAGAGTGACGTGGCCAGCGAGCGGGTGAGCACCTCGCTCATTGAGCGGTTGACGATCTGGCTGAAAGCGGCTCGCGGCATGCGCGGCAGGTTTTCACGCACACGGTCGAACACGATGATCGTGTCGTACAGCGAGAATCCGAGGATGGTGAGCAGGGCCGCAACGGTTGCGCTTGAGACCTCCTGGCCCAGCAATGCATAGACGCCTAGCGTGATCAAGAGGTCGTGCGCAAGCGCAATCAGCAGCGGAACGGCGAACTTCACCCCGAAGCGGAGCGCAACGTAGCCGCCGATCACGATCAGTGAGAAAATGATGGCCGTGATTGCGCTCTTGGCGATCACAGCGCCGAACGTCGGTCCGACCGCGCTGACTGCGAACTGCGTGTCGGCCTCGCTGGTGGCGCGGATCTTGAACTTCGCGTCAAAGGCGCGTCGGATTGCGCTGACATCCTGCTCTTCGCTGATCTTGTCGCTGGAGATCTGGAAGGCGTTCGGGCCGAGCGTCTTGTCATTGGTGATGCGCTGGATCTTGGCGTCGTCAGCGCCGACAGCAGCGACCACTGCCCGCACCTGCTCCTCGCTGGCCGGCTTCTGGAGTCCGACGACGATCTTGGTACCGCCGGTGAAGTCGATCCCGAGGTTCAGGCCCATCCCGGCGATCGCGAATGCGCCGGCCGCAAGGATCATGCCGGAGATCGAAAAGAACGTCTTCGACTTGCCCATGAAGTCGAACTGCCAGCGCTGACGGTGCTCGTCTGCGTCCTGGACGCCAAGTGCAGACGGTCGCTCGAGACCGCGCCAGTTGGACAGCAGCCCGAGGATCGCCGAGGTCACGAGGACTGCGGTGAACAGTGAGACGATCGTTCCCAGACCGAGCGATGCGGCGAAACCACGTACGCCGGAAGTCGCAAGGACGAACAGGATGAATGCCGTGATCAGGGTGACGACGTTGGCGTCGAGAATCGTGGCGAAACCCTTTGAGTATCCGGTTGAGATAGCCGACTTCATCGACTTTCCGGCACGGATCTCTTCCTTGATGCGCTCGAAGATGACGATGTTGGCGTCGGCCGCCACAGCGAGCGTCAGGACGAGACCCGCGATCCCCGGGAGGGTAAAGGTGAAGCCGACGAGCTTCGTGAGCGCGAAGAAGAAGACTGCGTAAAAAATCAGCGCGACTCCGGCGATGATGCCGAGGATGCGGTAGAAGATCAGGAGGAAGAGAAAGACGAACGCAAATCCGGCGAGGGCGGCGATCAGGGCCTGATCCAGCGCAGCCTTACCGAGCGATGCCGAGACTGTGGTCTCTGACTGAAGTTCCAGCTGAACGGGGAGCGCGCCGAGGTCGATCTGGCGCGCGATGTCGGTCGCCTCTTTCTGGGTCACGCCGGTGATCTGGGCCGCACCGCCGGCGATTCCCTGGCTGAGCGAGGCGTCGTTCGGGTTGATGCTCGCGAGCGAGACGATCTCGCCGTCGAGCACAACAGCAAAACGGTGACCCTGCTTCTGCCCGATCGTCGGCTCTGCGCTGCCCTCGCTGTGAAGTTCGGCGGTGATCTTCTGGAAGATGTCACCGCCCTCTCCGGTGAATGAGAGGTCCACGGCCGGGCCGCCGCCGCCGTTGCCGTCGGTTCCCACGGTCGCGCTCTTGACTTCATCGCCGCTCATGGCGACGTTGTCTCGCAGCACGAACCACTGCGTACCGCTGCCCGTGCCCAACGTGTCGTTGGAGACAACGATGTAACCCTTGGGCACGACAAGGATCTCGGAGTCCTCGGGCTGCTTGCCCTCGAGCGGAGCCTTGTCCTTGGTGAGCTGGTTGTCAGCCTTGAGCAGCTCTTCCTTTGAGAGCTCTGGGCCGGCAATCAGCTTGTTGCCCTTTTTGGTGCTGAAGAGGTAGTACTTGTCGCGCCCGGTTTCGCCCGGCTTCTGCTTGGAGGCGAGTTTCACCGCGTCGTACTGCTTGGTCGCACCGCGGTTGTTCGAAGATTCGGCGTCTGAAGTCGACTTGCTCTGCCCCGGCTTGCCGACGATGTTCTCTTCCCATTTGTAGAAGAACATCTGCGCCGTCGAACCCACGAGCGTCTTCGCGGCCTGCGGGTCGTCCACGTCGGGAAGCGAGACTGTGATCAGGTCGTTGCCGGTGGCCTGAACCTCGGCCTCGGTGACACCCAGCGCGTTGACGCGATCGTTGATGACTTCGATCGCGTTCTGCAGTTCGCGCTCGGTGGGATCGCGGTCGGCGTTGGTCGGCGAAGCCTTGTAGACGAGCTCGATACCACCGGCAAGGTCGAGGCCGAGCCGCGTGGGCTTGAGCACGATTGCCGCAATCGAACCTGCCAGAAGCAGGCCGACGAGACCAAGGATGATCAGATTTCGCTTACGTGAGGCCATAGAAAGGTTGCGTGCGCCGAAGTCTTTTGCGTGCGCTCAGTTCTCAGGAGTGAGAACGAGGAGCATTCCCCCGTCTTCGTCGTACGCGGGGAATATATCGGCAACGGCGCGTGCTTCCAAATCGCCCTCCGCGCGGACGGTCACCTCGTGCCCTGTCGAACGCACGCCCCACTCAAGTGTCGTGTCGATCGGATCGTCTGCCTGTTTGAATTCCAGACCGAGCACATCGCGCACCGGTCGACCGAAGACATCGACATCAGTGAGGCCGGTCAGCTCGTATGAACCACGACCACATCCGATGATCCGCGCCTCCTGGTCGCAGACGAAGAATGCTGCGCCAGATGCCGGGTAATAGTCGTCGAGCAGTTCGAAGACGAATCCGTAGCCGCATTTCTCGCAGCCGCGGGGACGCGCTGTGAATCCGGCGTTACGGTCTCCGTGGTTTGATCGTTTTCCGCACTGCGGACAGATAAAGATTGGCATCAGAAGTCTGAAAACCAGATTAGACAACAAGACGCCGTCACCTGCCCGTGACCGTCAGCTGAATCAACACACAACAGTTGACGGTCCGGTTGTGCACTGGATGAGTCGTGACCAGCGCGTGCGGGACAATCACGGTCTGCTCGTCGCAGCGGAGCTCGGCAGGCAGGTGCATGTCGTCTTCTGTCTGCTTGATCGCTGCGGCGCCGCGGCGCGTCGCCATTTTGATTTCATGCTCGACGGACTTGAAGAGGTCGAGCGCGACCTGGCGGCCGTGGGCATTCCGTTCACCGTGCTGCTCGGCGATGCCGCCGCTCAGCTGCCGCGCCATGTCGCAGAGCTCGGCGCAGGCGCCGTGACCTGCGACTTCTCCCCGCTCGGACCCTCGAGACGGCGGCGCGAATCGATCGCAGCGTCGCTCGACGTACCGCTGATCGAAGTTGATTCGCACAACATCGTTCCTGCGTGGGTCGCTGCTGACAAGCACGTCTATGCGGCGCAGCATCTACGTGGTCGACATGCGAAGTTGCTCCCGGACTTTCTCGTGGAGATCCCCGAGCTCCGCGTTCAGGTGCGCGAAAAGTTGACGCCCACGACCGACTGGGAGGCCGCGCGGGCATTCGTTCGCGCCGGGGATTTTGGCCCGGCCCTGACGATCGAGGCGGGCGAAGCTGCCGCGCGGAAGACGCTGGACGAGTTCCTGGCGACGCGGCTCACTGGCTACGCGGAGCGACGCGGCCGCCCCGATGTCGATCAGCAGTCAGGGCTCTCGCCCTATTTCCATTTCGGGCAGCTCTCGTGTCAGCGCGCCGTACTCGAGGTCCAGGGTTCGGGTGCGCCACCGGAGGACATCGCCGAGTTCGTCGGGGAGGCCGTCACCTGGCGAGAGCTGTCGGACAACTTCTGTCTTCACGTCGACGGCTACGCCACTGCTGACGGTTTCCCGAACTGGGCACGCGCGACGCTGAGCGTGCACTCCGGTGACGCCCGTGAGGTGATCTACAGCCTCGATGCGTTCGAACAGGCCGACACCCACGACGTGCTCTGGAATGCCGCCCAGCTGGAGATGGTGCGTACCGGTCGGATGCACAACTACATGCGCATGTACTGGGCGAAGAAGATTCTCGAATGGTCCGAGTCGCCTGCAGAGGCGACGAGGATCGCGGTGCTCCTGAACGACCGCTACGAGCTCGACGGGCGTGACCCGAACGGCTACGCCGGCGTCGCATGGTCGATCGGCGGCGTTCACGACAGGCCATGGAAGGAGCGCGCCGTCTACGGCAAGATCCGTTACATGAACGAGAACGGAGCTCGGCGCAAATTCGACGTGGACGCCTACATCAGGCGCGTCGCGCCGGAGCTACTCGATGCTGAGCTGTTCTGAGGGTGGGCGAAGGCCCAGGTGCTCGAATGCCGCAGTGGTGGCGATGCGCCCGCGCGGAGTGCGCTGCAGCAGGCCCCGACCGAGCAGGTAGGGCTCGATGACGTCTTCGATCGTGTCCTCGGCCTCGCCGAGGGCCGCTGCGAGGGTTGACAGGCCGACCGGTCCGCCGCCGAATCTGATGCAGATCAGCTCGAGCAACATGCGGTCCAGCCGGTCGAGACCCTCATGGTCGACCTCAAAAAGGTTCAAGGCGTCGGCGGCCACCTGTTCCGTGATCCGACCGTCTGCGCGCACGTCGGCGTAATCGCGGACCCGGTTGAGCAGGCGGTTTGCCACGCGCGGCGTCCCGCGCGAGCGGCGAGCGATCTCGATCGCGCCGGCCGGATCGAGGCCGCAGCCGAGAATGTCTGAAGAACGGGTGACGATCGCGGCCAGATCGTCGGTGTCGTAATGCTCGAGCCTGTGGAAGACTCCGAAGCGATCGCGCAGCGGGGTCGTGAGCAGGCCGGTTCGCGTCGTCGCCCCGACCAGCGTGAACGGCGGCAGATCAAGCGTCACGACGCGCGCGCCAGCGCCCTGCCCCACCGTGATCGGCAGTTTGCGGTCTTCCATCGCCGGATAGAACGTCTCTTCCAGCGCGCGCGGGAGGCGGTGGATCTCGTCGACGAAGAACACTGAATTGGGCTCGAGCGCAGTGAGAAACGCGGCGACGTCGCCCTTTTTCTCGAGCGCCGGACCAGCCGTCATCACGAACGGCACATCGAGCTCCTCGGCGACAATTTGCGCGAGCGAGGTCTTGCCCAGGCCCGGGGGGCCGGCAAAAAGCACATGGTCAAGCGGCTGACCGCGCTTCTTTGCCGCCTCGATGAAAATCGCGAGCTGGTCCTTGACTTTCTGCTGGCCGACGAATTCGTCGATCCGGCGTGGTCGCAGCGAGAGGTCGAGGTCTTCGGCCTGTTCGACCGGCGCGATCAGCTCGGAATCGAGCGAGGCTGAGCGAATCGGCTGGGCCATCTAGACCGCCACTCCGCGCAGCGCCGAAGCGATCAGCTCTTCCGGCGACTCGCCGCGGGCCTCGGCGAGCATCGATTCGGCCTCTGCGAGCGAATAGCCAAGTCCGAGCAGCGCGTCGCGCGCGAGCAGGACCGGGTCGTCAGAACGGCCGGCGGCACGCAGGACAGTTGGCGCACCGGAGGGCACGACCTTGTCCTTCAGCTCCACGACCAGGCGTTCTGCCGTGCGCTTTCCAATCCCGGGAACCTTCTGGAAGGTCTCGTGATCGCCGGCGACCAGCGCGGTCTCGACCTCGGGGACCGACATCGCACTCAGTACCGCCAGCGCGACCTTGGGACCCACACCGCTGACGCTGGTCAGCAGGTTGAAGATGTCGCGCTCGTCTGCCGTTGAGAAGCCGAAAAGCTGCATCGCATCTTCGCGCACGACCATCGTCGCCAGGAGCGTGGTCCTGGATCCTGTTGGCGAGACGTCCTCGAGCGTGTTTGCCGAAACGCTGAGCATGTAGCCGACGCCCGCGGCCTCGACGACGACGTGGTCGAGGCTCTTGTGCAGGACCTGACCAGAGACTGATGCGATCACGATGCGGCTCCGATTGCGCTGGCCAGCGGCGCGCTGTTGAGGTGACAGATGCCGACAGCCAGCGCGTCGGCGGCGTGGTCGGGCGGGACCGGACCCGGAAGGTCGAGCAGAGCGGTGACCATCGTCTGGACCTGACCCTTGCCCGCCGCTCCGCTGCCGCAGACGGCGAGCTTGATCTGTTGCGGCGTGTACGAATGCACGGGGACGGCGCGTCGACCGGCCTCACAGATCACCGCGCCGCGCGCCTGACCGACCTGAAATGCAGACTCGGCATTTTTTCCGAAGTAGATCGACTCGATTGCCATCGCATCTGGTCTGTGCTGATCGATCAGCTCGACGATGCGGTCTGCGACCTGCGCCAGGCGCAGTTCCAGCGGCGTGCCGGTCGGCGTCTCGATCACGCCACCGTCCAGTGCCAACAGCACGGAACCGCGGCTTTCGACCACGCCGAAGCCGGTGTTGGCAAGCCCTGGATCAATGCCGAGCACGACCATCCCGTTGTATTCCCGATACGAACGCATGTTCCTACCGGTGATTTTGCGTCAGCGGTCGGATGGCTTGTGGCCGGGGCACCTCAGGACGGGCACCGCCGGGTACTTCGGGTACGCCTTGTCCTCGCGCGAGAGTTTGCACATCAGGAACACCGATCCACGGGTGTTCGGATTCAACTTTGCGTGAACGCAGGTGTCGCAGAGCCCGAATCGTGCCATCAGTTCTAAACTACCCGCTTATGTCTGGACACTCAAAATGGTCATCGATCAAACACAAGAAGGGCGCAGCCGACGCGAAGCGTGGCGCGCTGTTCACAAAGCTCGCGCGCGGGATCACGATCGCCGCGCGCGACGGTGCGGATCCGGCCGGCAACGCAGCGCTCGCCCTGGCAATTCAGAAAGCCCGGGACAGCTCGATGCCCAAGGACAACATCGAGCGCGCCATCGCCAAGGGCGCCGGCACCGACAAGGATGCCGCTGCGGTCGAGGAAGTCGTCTACGAGGGTTACGGCCCGGCAGGCGTCGCGCTGCTGATCCACTGCTACACAGACAATCGCAACCGCACCGGTGCGGACGTCCGCAGCATCCTCACCAAGAACGGCGGATCGCTCGGAGAACCCGGTTCAGTGGCCTACGTGTTCGAGAAGAAGGGCTCAATCGTGATCGAGGCCTCCGCCGCCTCCGAGGACGACCTGATGGTCGCGATCGACGCCGGCGCAGAGGACATCGTCGAAGACGGCGACCACTTCGAGGTCGTCTCCGATCCCCATGATCTGGTTGCAGTACGCGCCGCGATCGAAGACGCCGGAATCGCGGTCACGTCGGCCGACGTGATCCAGCGGCCGAAGACGCGCGTCGATGTCGACGACAAAGACGCCGCCAAGGTCTTTCGCGTGATCGAACTGCTCGATGACAACGACGACGTGAACGACGTCGCCGCAAACTTCGAAGTCTCTGACGCAGCGCTCGAAGCGCTGGCCGCCAGCTAGTTCTTCAGGCGGGCCTTCTTTGCCTGCATCGCCGCGAAGCGACCGCTGAGCCGGATCGAAGCATTCGGAGTCAGCTTGTAGCTGAGGATCAGAATGTGCGCAAACCACGGCAACGTGACGACGCGCTTCTTCTTGACGACGCCGTCAAGCAGCTTGGCCACACCCTTGTCCAGCGGGACGATTCCGCCGGGGATGGCCTCTTTTGCTTTGGAGCTGTCGAATCCGGTTGAGCGCGCGTTGTCGTAGATCCCGGTGTCGATGAAGCCCGGACAGAGTGCTGTCACGTAGACGCCCTTTGACTGCGCCTCAACGCGGAGCGAGTCAGACATTCCGACGACGCCGAACTTGACGGTGCTGTAGGGCGCAAGCAACGGCGCCGGCGTCAGTCCGGCGAGCGAAGCGGTGTTGACTATGTGCCCGCTGCCCTGCTTGACCATGTGCTTGTACGCAGCCGAAGTGCCGTACGCGACGCCCTTCAGGTTGATGTCGATGATCGCGTCCCAGTCCTCGATCGGGATCTCTTCGACATAGCCCTGGACTGCAATTCCGGCGTTGTTGAAGATGTAGTCGATGCGGCCGTGCTTCTCCACGGTCGAGTCGACGAGCGAGACGACTGCTGCACTGTCGCGCACGTCGAGCTGATGCGCCTCGGCATCGCCACCGATTTCGGCGACGACCTTCTCGACGCCGGCGACGTCGATGTCGGCGGCTATGACGGTGCCGCCGGCCTTGGCGATCTCTTTGGCGAAGCCCAGGCCAAGGCCTGACGCTGCGCCGGTGATGATCGCGATCTTGTTGTTGAACGTTGATGCGTAGCTCATGGCGCGGAAGGTTACATCCATCCATGCATAGGTTGGAGGGCAGATGCACGTGTGCGCCCAGACCTATAGAGATTTTTACAGCGGATTCGCGTACGGGTCGGTCCGCCCACTCTCCGTCCACCGGTTCCCGTTGTAAAAATCTCTATTGGTCTGGGTTGGGTCACTGCCCGGGACTTAAAAACCTTTGAACCATTTCAAACAATTGAGTGACAGACCCAGAATCTTGAGGTCTGCGCGGCTAAGTTGGATCGATGGGGAACTTCCGCCTGAACAGGCTTCCGTTCGAAGAGCCGTTCGCAAAAAGCAAAGCGATTCACGCCAGCGAAGTCATCAGGTCTGCGCGGCTCTGGGTGGACGTGACGCAGACAGAGATCGCGCGGCGCAGCGGCATCAATCAGCAGACGATCTCGGCATGGGAACGAGGCAGGCAGGAGCCCTCCTTCGCCGCGGTCATGAGAGTGCTCGGCGCGTGCGGGCTGGATGTGATCGTCACGCCGGTTGTCCGTCCAGAACCGCTCGACCTGCCCGGTCGAATCATCGTGGCCGGCGGCCAGCTGCGGCCGCGCAGCCTCGCCGACGGCCTCGCCCAGAGCAGGCGGATCCGTCGGGCGCAGCTAAGGCAGTACGCGCGTGAGCGGGCCGAGCGGGCTAGACAACGAACTTTCCGTCCTTCTGCATCAACTCGCCATCGACCGTGATTGACCCGCCCTGGCGCAGGTCGCAGACCATGTCCCAGTGGATCGCGGAGTCGTTCACGCCGCCGCTCTCCGGGTAGCTCATTCCGACGGCCATGTGCACTGTGCCGCCGATTTTCTCGTCGAGCAGAATCTCTTTGGTTCCGGTCGTGATTCCGTAGTTGGTGCCGATGCCGAGCTCGCCCAGAGTACGCGCGCCCTCGTCGGTGTCGAGCATCTCGAGCAGGAAGTCCTCGCCCTGTTCGGCCGAGGCGTCGGTGACCTTGCCGCCCTCGAACTTGAACTTGACGCCGCTGACCTCGCGGCCGCCGTACGTGGCCGGAAAACTGAATGCGACATCGCCGTTGACGCTGTCCTCGATCGGGCCGGTGAAGAACTCGCCGTCGGGCATGTTGTGCGTGCCCACGCAGGGGATGAACGTGCGGCCGGCGATCCCCAGCTTGATGTCGGTGCCCGGCGCCTGGATGTGCACCTCTTCCTTGTCCTGGATCCATTCGGCGAGACGCTTGACAGTGTCTGACTGACGCTGCCACGCGGTCAACGGATCTGGGTCGTCGGCCAGGCAGGCGCTGTAGAAGAAGTCTTCGTATTCCGAAAGCGACAAGCCGGCCTCAGAGGCGTAGGCCTGGGTCGGAAAGAGCGTCAGCGACCAGCGGTACTCGCCCGATGCCGAGCGCTGCATCGACGCGTCCATCAGCGGCTTGCGCGCCTTGCTGACAATGCTCTGCCTGGCCGGGTCAACGCTGCTCAGGGCGCGCGTGTTGGTGTCGGCCATGATCACGATGCGATTGTCGATGTTCTCGGCGACCCATTGCGCCGTCGGCGGGATCCAGGCCAGTTGCTCGTCATTGGCGTACTTGTAGAAAGCCGGCGCCTGCTCGCTCAGCGAGAGCTGCACGATCGGCAGGCCGCCGGCTTTGAGCACCTCTTCGTAGACGGCCTGCACGAGCGGCTCTGCGACGACCTCGGACTGGATCACGCAGGTCTCGCCCGGCTGCACCCCGGTCGAGTAGTTGACAAGGATCTGAGCAAGTGCTTCGACGCGTGGGTCTTTCATGGTCAGGCGGCTCTTTCTGTTGCGATCGGGTTGAAGATGAATTCCAAAAAGTTGTGGTGAATCCTCTCGTCGGGAGTCAGCTCCGGATGAAAGGTGTAAGCCGTGACCGCACCGGCCCGCACACCCACCGGCTCGTCGCCGCGCGAGGCGATCACGTTCACGCCGTCACCGACGCGGGTGATCTTCGGCGCGCGGATGAACATGCCGGGAAACACTGAGCCCTGCCACTCCACGCCACCTTCAAAGCTGTGAGCCTGCGCGCCGTAGGCGTTGCGTCTGCAATCGATGTCGAGCAGCCCGAGGTGTTCCCGATCGAGGATGATCGTGCCTGCGCAGGTTGCCAGCACGGGCAGTCCGCCAGAGATCAGCTCGCTGATCGGACCAGCCAGGCCTTCGCGTTCGATTCCGAGCATCATCGTCGTCGACTCTCCGCCGGGCAGCACGAGTCCGTCGAGATCGGCCAGCTCAGTGGGCGTGCGCACTTCGCGCGTCCGGGCGCCCGACGCACGCAGGTGCTTGACATGGGCGGCGACGCCGCCTTGCAGGGCGAGCACGCCGACGAGGCGCGACCCGCCCACGGCTACCAACCCCTGTTGGCGAGGAGCTGCGACTCGTCGAGCTTGCGGCTCTCGAGGCTGTCCATCGCTGCACCAAGGCCCTCTGAGGCCGCGAGCACGCGCTCGGAATCGGCGAAATGAGTGGTTGCCTCGACCACAGCCGCGGCACGCTTCTCGGGGTCGGAAGACTTGAAGATGCCCGAGCCCACGAACACGCCTTCGGCCCCGAGCTGCATCATCAGCGCGGCGTCCGCGGGAGTGGCAATGCCACCGGCGACAAACAGCACGACCGGCAGCGATCCGGTCAGCGCGACCTGACGCACGATCTCGAGCGGAGCGCCGTGCGCTTTTGCGGCGGCGGCGAGTTCGCTCTCGTCGAGCGAAGAAAGCTTCTTGATGTCTCCGCGGATCTGGCGGATGTGGCGGACGGCTTCGACGACGTCACCCGTGCCGGCTTCGCCTTTGGAGCGGATCATCGCGGCACCTTCGCCGATACGGCGGAGCGCCTCCCCGATGTCGGTGGCGCCGCAGACGAAGGGAACTTTGAAGCCCCACTTGTCGATGTGGTTGACCTCGTCGGCCGGGGTCAGGACCTCGGATTCGTCGATGTAATCGACTTCGAGAGCCTCCAGGACCTGTGCCTCGACGAAGTGGCCGATGCGGGCCTTGGCCATCACAGGAATGGTCACGGCGTCCTGGATCCCGCGGATCATCTCTGGCGCGCTCATGCGCGCGACACCGCCGTCGCGGCGAATGTCGCTGGGGACGCGTTCGAGCGCCATAACGGCGCAGGCCCCGGCCGCCTCGGCGATGCGCGCCTGCTCGGCGTCGACCACGTCCATGATCACGCCGCCGCGCAGCATCTCGGCCATTCCGGACTTCACTGCAAAAGTTGCTTCTCGAGTCATTTCGTCAGTCATGTGACAGATCTTAGATGGGGACCGTCTTCGGCCGTATGATTCGAAAATGATCGATCCACTTGAACGCTGGCACGAATACGGCGAGAAGCCGGACTTCGCTGGCCTGCTCACGTACGGAGGACTCCCGTACACACAGGATCCCGCCGAACTCGCCGGCTTTGACGTAGCGATCGTCGGCGCACCGACCGACGACCTCGTGAGCGACCGCCCCGGCACGCGCTTTGCACCGCGGGCGATCCGCGCTGCGAGCTGCCCACCCGGGCCGCACATGGAGGCGCGGGTGGACGCGTTTGACGCCCTGAAGGTCGTCGACTACGGCGACGCTGCGGTGCTGCCGGCCGACTGGGAGCGCACCCACCGGGCAATCGAGAAGACGGTCGGCGAAGTTCTCGCCGCCGGCGCCGTGCCGATCGTCCTCGGCGGCGACCACTCGATCGCCGAACCGGACATCCGTAGTTGCGCCGCAGAGCACGGTCCTGTCGGTCTGATCCATTTCGACACGCACACCGACACTGGCAAAGAAGTCTTCGGAGTGAAGGTCAGTCACGGGACCCCGATGTACCGCCTGGTCGAAGAGGGCGCGATCGATCCGGCGCGCTATGTGCAGCTCGGCCTGCGCGGCTACTGGCCCGGCGACGAAGAGTTCGGCTGGCAGGCCGACAAGGGGATCACAGCGATTCCGATGCACGAGGTCCACGCCGACGGGATCGACGCGGCCGTAGCCCGGGCACTGGAGGTCGCAGGCAGCGGACCGGTCTTCATCAGCGTCGACATCGACGTTCTCGATCCGGCATATGCGCCGGGCACCGGAACGCCCGAGCCCGGAGGCATGACCAGCAACGACCTTTTGAACGCCTGCCGCAAACTCGCGTCCGGCGTTGATCTGGTCGGAGCGGATCTGGTCGAGATAATCCCGACGGGAGTTGGCTCAGCGGACATCACCGCGCTCGTCGGCGACCGCATCGTCCGCGAACTACTGACCGGTGTGGCTATTCACCGCTCAGCCGCTGCTTGAGCTCAATAACTCGCTCGGTTCCCGGCTCCAGCTGAGCACGGGTGACGCGACCGGCCCTGACGTCCTTGATCAACCTGCTGCGCGCGGTCATCGCCCGGCTCCAGGCCTGGCCCCACAGCAACACGTCCACACCGGCGCGCAAGGCAGATCGCGCCGTGTTGGAACCCGGCCCGAACTGCGGCGTCTCAAGCGCGTCGGTGATCGTCAGCCCCTTGAAGCCGGTCTCCGCAAGCATCTCGTAGGCGCCCTTCTCCAATGATGCCGGCCGGTCGAAGCCGAGTTTCGAGTAGCGCGAGCTGGACATCATCACGAAGGTCGGCGTGTCCGGGCACTGGCGGTAGGGCTTGTTGTCGGCGTCGATCAGACTGCGCGGCGCAGCGATGTCGATGTCGTTGAAATCGGTGTCAGCTCCGGCCCTGCCGAGTCCCGGGAAATGTTTGAACGTTGCCGCCACCCCACCCTTCTCATTGCCGCCGGCGAAAGCGCACGTGGCGTCGGCGGTGATCTGGGCGCTGCTGGAGTAGGCGCGGTTTCCGAGGAACGAATTCTTGACCTTGGGCACGTCGACCACCGGTGCGAGGTTCACGTTGAAGCCGTACTTCTTCAGGGCGCGGCCGGTCGCCAACCCCTGGCTCGCGCCGGTGCGTGCCGGATCGGATAAGCGGCCCATCGAGGCTGGAGTGCGCGTCGGAGGCAACGTCGGGAGTCGCTGGACGATCCCGCCCTCCTGGTCGATCATCACGAAGAGCGGCGGCATCCCGCCCGCTTTCGCCCAGGCCTGCAGTCGGTTGATCGCGCGGCGCGCGACTGCGGGCGTGGGCATGTTGTTGGTGAAGAGGATCACGCCGCCGATGCGCCCCGCCCGAGCGGCACGCAGCACCGACAGCGGCGGGGTCGTTCCGACATACCCGGTGGTGATCCGCTGCCCGACCAGTTGCGCGGTCGAAAGCTTCGCCGTCGCGGAATCCGCAACGGTGACCGGGGTCTTGTCTTCACTGCCTCCGCCGGCAAGCGCCACGGCCGCTGCAAGCGCGCCGGTGATCGCGAGCGCAACTGCAGTCACGCCAAAGCGGGTCATGCCCTGAAACTACAGGAGTGCTTACTTGCCGCGGTACGCACGGATGCGACCGCCGTAGACATCGCTGTTGCTCGCGTAGAGCTCATTCACGAGTCCCTGCACCACTGAAAGCAGACCGGTGTGCGAGCGCGCGAACGACGGACTGGTCGACGAGTAGTAAATGTGGTGAGTTGAGAGTTTGGCGATCTCGCTCATCGATGCGTCGGTGATGCTGATCGAACGCGCTCCGCGCGTGTTGGCCAGGCGCATTGCACGGGTGACGATCGTGTGCGGGCGTCCGGCGCAGAATGCGATGACGAGCGTGTCCTCGTCGATCCGCGCAACGCGATTGATCGAATCCTGCGACGGACTCGCGATCAGCTCGCAGCGGTGCTCGAGCAGCATCAACATGTGGCGCATGTAGGAGGCGAAGAAGGCCATCTGGTCAGTGCCGACCACAAGAATGTTGCGCGAGCTGGTGATCGCCTCGACGGCGGCGTCGAAGGTGGCCCGATCCATGCGGCGGGCGGTCTCCTCGATGTTGATCTGGTCTGCCGCGACAACGGACTCGGCCGGCGTCGGGTTCAGACCGAAGAGTGATCCGTTTGATCCGGTCTCCTGCTCACGGCGCGTTGCGCGGTACTCCTCGCGGGCTGCGGTCTGCAGCTCGGGGAAGCCCTCGAAGCCGAGCGCCTGGCTGAAGCGAACAACCGTTGAAGAAGAAGTCTGGACCTGCGCCGCGAGCTGCTCGGCCGTCTGGAAGGCCGACTCCTCGAGATGGTCGATGATGTAGAGCGCGACGTCGCGCTGGGCGCGCGAGCAGCCGTCGAGCTTTCCGCGGATCAGCGCACTCAGCGTCAGTGGCTCGGCCTCGGCGGTCGGCTTGGGCGTCGCTTTCGAAGTCTTGCTGGCCTTGATCGGCGAGTCTGCCTTGGCGGCAGTTGTGTTGACGACTGTGTTGGTGGCCGGCTTTTCGGCGAGGGCGGCTTTGCTCATGGGGCGGTTTTTCGCTCTTGTGCAGGTATTCCCTTCCAAATCGCGCGCAACTTTGACGCATCGAACATCCGTCCGTGCGTCGCCGGCCAGTAACAGCGTTGATCCGCGAAATCGGCGGAACGGATACCGACAACTGACAATTCGATGGAAATCATCCGTTGACTGCGGACGGGAATTGTTGACCTTTGGTCGCGCGGTACCGATGGATCTCCTATAACCGAGAAGGACCTGAACCCCGCATGATCGCCCATGTGTCGACCAAGAAAACGAGCAGACGCACGCCTGCGCGTTTCCTCGCGCTCGCAGGTGCGATTCTCACGCTCGGCTCAGTGCTGACCGGTTCTGCCTCCGCCGAGCTCGACAACTTCACCACCGGCGACGGTCACGAGGGTGCCGTCACAGTGACGAGCAACTCGGTGCTCAACTACTCGGCGCCGCTCAGCTCCGCAGCAGCTGCCGGTGCGACGAGCGTGACGACCGGCGTCGGGCAGACCGGAGCGATCGGTGGCGCCAGCACAACAGGATCGCCGGCGCAGACGCAGTTCGAGGCCAACCGCCTTGCGCTCGTCATCCAGACTTCAAACTTCATCGGGGCCGGGGCCGCGAGCGGCTCGCAGGCGGACATCAACCTCTCCAGCAGCTCGACCGGCCAGTGGGAGCTGGCGCGGATCAGTTCCGTGACCGGCTCGATCGCCGCCGGCATGACGGTGAACTTCGCCAGCCCGCTGATCAACTCATACGCCGCCAGCGGCGCTCAGATCGTCGCCGTGCCGGAGTTCACAAACGTCCAGATCAACAACACGCGCAGCTGGAGCGCCAATTCGTGGAACGGGACCAACGGCGGCATAACCGCGTTCCTGGCCACCGGCACAGTGAATCTTAAGAACGGCAGCAGTTCGATCAATGCCAACGGCGACGGTTTTCGCGGCGGTCTGACCTACAACGGAACTGCGTCTGGCTGCACGCAGCTCGACGGACCTGTCGGCGGCGGCAAGGGTGAGGGCATCGTCGCCGGCGTCTACCCCGGCAACGCCACGAGCTACGCCTCGCGAGGGAACATCGCCAACGGTGGTGGTGGTGGCGTCTGCCAGAACTCCGGTGGCGGCGGTGGCGGTAACGGCGGGCAGGGCGGTATCGGCGGGTTCTCTTTCGACGGCAGCCGTAATGTCGGCGGGCTCGGCGGCACGAAGCTGATCTACTCGGCTATCGACCATGCGATCTTCGGCGGCGGCGGCGGCGCTGGCGATGAGAACAACGATTCCGCAGGCAACGGCGGCAACGGCGGAGGTTTCGTGTTTGTCCGAGCCAACGCGCTGGTCGGATCGGGGTCGATCGCCGCGACCGGCAACCCCGGTGGCGACTCTGCAAACGTCGGAGCAAGTGACGCCGGCGGCGGCGGCGGAGCAGGCGGAGTTGTCTACGCCAGGTTCAACACTACGGCGTCCTGCGCAAGCGTGAGCGTGCGGGGCGGCGACGGGGGCGACGAGCTCTCGACCGGGGGCGTCCACGGACCTGGCGGCGGCGGCGCAGGCGGTCGACTTCTGCTCCAGAGCTCCGGTGGCAACTGTCAGGCGACAGTCGGCAGCGGCGTCGCGGGCACGGTGACTTCGGGCGGCGGCACCCGCGGTGCCAGCCCCTCAAGCAGCAACGACGCTGTCTCGTCGGGCGCGGCCGAATCAGTCCCCGGCGGCGGTGGCCTCTTGACGCCGACGGCCGGACTGAGCAGTCCTGCCGACAACGCCTACACCAACGACGCGACACCGACGATCACAGGGACGTCGAGCATGAACGGTGGAACGATTCGCGTCTCGATCGACGGCGTCCACGCCGGATCCACCAGCACGGGCGCCGACGGCAGTTGGAGCTTCACGCCCGACACGCCACTCACCGCCGGCTCGCACACGTACGCCGCGAGACCAGTGTTCTACGGACTGGCCGGCAGGTCGACCGCCGTGCGATCGCTGAACATCGACCTCACCGCGCCGGACGCACCGTACGTCAGCTCGAGTCGGAGCGGCAGCGTGAGTGCGACGACGGCGACGATCACCTACTCGCCCGCAGAGCCCGGCGGCGCCCTGCAGTGCTCGGTCGACGGCGGTGTGTTCGAGACGTGCGCCGCGAGCCCGGTGAACCTCAGCTCTCTGGCCGACGGCAACCACAGCTACGCGGTGCTCCAGGTTGACGCGGCCGGCAACGTCGGATCGATCTCGAGCGTTGCGTGGGTTGTGGACACCGTCGCCCCGCCAGCACCGTCGGTGAGCGCTGATCGCTCTGGCACCACCAGCGAGACCAACGCCGAGGTTGGCTTCAGCGCGGGCGAGCCCGGCGGAACGCTCGAGTGTTCGCTGGACGGCGCCGCCTTCACATCCTGCCCCGGCAGCCCCGTGAGCCTTTCGGGCCTGACTGACGGACCGCACAGCTACTCGGTCCGCCAGCTCGACGACGGCGGCAATGTCGGCTCACCCACCGGGGTCAGCTGGGACGTCGACACAGTTGCACCTGAGACTCCGACCGTCAGCTCCAGTCGCAACGGAACTGTCAATGAGTCCACCGCGACGATCAGCTTCAGCGCGAGTGAATCCGGCGGAACACTCGAGTGTTCTCTGGACGGGGCGACCTTCGCGGCCTGCAGTCCGAGTCCGGTCGAGCTGAGCGGCCTGACCGACGGTCCGCACAGCTACTCCGTTCGCCAGCTCGATGTCGCCGGCAACACGGCGACTGCAGGCACCGTGGCATGGATCGTCGATCTGACCGCTCCGAGCCCGCCGATGATCACGACTCCGGCGACGACGCCGACGTACAGCGCACTTGCGCAGCCGGAGATCGCCGGTGTTGCAGAGCCCGGAGGCGCCGTCCGCATCCATGACGGAGCGGTACCGGTCGGCTTCGGAACGGTTGATGGCAACGGCCGGTGGACAATCGCCACCGACACCCTCAGCGACGGCGCGCACACAATCACGGCGACCGTAGGCGACTCGGCAGGAAACACCAGCGGCGTTTCCGAGCCGGTGACGCTCGTCGTGGACACGACCGCTCCCACGGTCGCGATCAGCGCGCCGGTTGACGGGGAGCCGGTCATCACGCCGGAGGTGGTCGTGAACTTCAGCGTGCTGGACGAAAACCCCGGCGCCGACTCGCTCTGCGGCGTCGACGGCGGCAGCCTCGTCAGCTGCACGAGCGGCTTCACCACATCGGTGTTGACCGCCGGAGCGCACACGATCACCGTCCAGCACGTAGACCGCGCCGGCAACACCGGCAGCTCAAGTGCGAGCTTCACGCTGGCCAACTCGACTCCGCAGGTTTTCATCACGAGTCCGACCGACCTCGCACATGTCGCATCCGCGACGCCGTCTGTCGAGTTCAACATCGTCGACGACAACCCGAACGCCAGCTCGCTCTGCAGTCTCGACGACGGACCGGCCACTGCCTGCGTGAGCCCCTACCGGCCGAGCGCGCTCGGCGACGGTTCGCACACGGTGACGGTCAGTCATACGGACACCGGCGGCAAAATCGGCGACGCGGCAGTGACGTTCACCGTCGACACGACGGCTCCAGGAGCCGCCAACATCACGGACGCTCCGGGAACTCCGCTCGCCAGCGACGAGGCGACCTTCGCGTTCAGCGGGGATGAAATCGACGGCTACTTCAGCTGCTCGCTCGACGGCGCTGCCGCCGCTCCCTGCCCCAGCCAGATCAACTACACCGGACTCGCCGAAGGGCCCCACGATTTTGCGGTGCGCCAGGTTGACCGCGCCGGCAACACCGGCCCGTCCGACACGCACTCCTGGACCGTCGACACGACCCCACCTGCCGCCCCGAGCGTCACCGGCCCCAACCCGTTGACCAACAACCGCGAATCGACCGTCAGCTTCAACGCCAGCGGCGACACGGTTTCGATGTTCTGCAGCCTCGACGGCGGCTCGTTCACCGCGTGCCTGACCTCGCCACTCAGCCTGGGCGATCTCCCTGACGGCAGTCACAGCTTCACGGTGCAGGCCCGGGACTCAGCTGGCAATTCATCGTCGACCTCCGTCACCTGGGTGGTCGACACGGGTGCCCCGGGTGCCCCGACGATCACATCGGGACCGGTCGGCGCGACTCCCTCCAGAGCTGCATCGTTCGCTTTCACGGGTACTGAGAACGGCGGGCTCTACCGCTGCCAACTCGACTCGCAGCCCGCCGTCACGTGCAGCTCACCTTTCGAGTACGCCGGACTTGCCGACGAGACCTACACGTTCCGCGTTCGTCAGATCGACGCGGCCGGGAATGTCGGCCCCAGCACGAGCCGCACCTGGACCGTTGACACGACCCCGCCGTCAGCACCGGTCGTCACCGGCCCGACCAGCCCGTCCGGTCTCACGTCGGCGCTGCTCGACATCCACGTCGCCCAGACCGGCCTGACCTTCCAGTGCCGCCTCGACGGCGGCGCCTACGCGCCCTGCGCAAATCCCCTGCGCCTCGACGGCCTCGTCGACGGGTTGCACACGGTGAGTGTCCGTGCGTACGACGCTGCAGGCAACGGCAGCGCCGCAGGAAGCTACAGCTGGACTCTCGACCGGTCGCTCTTCACCGCGGACATCAGCGGCGCCCCGACCGGAGCCGTGAACGAAACCGCGGCCACGCTGACACTTTCATCCTCGCGACCGGGCAGCACGTTCGAGTGCTCGCTCGACGGCGCTGCGTTCGCCGCATGCACCACCGCGGTGACGCTGGTCGGTCTTGCCGAGGGTCCGCACAACTTCAGGACCCGCGCGACGAGTGGCGCTCAGGTCTCACCGCAGGTCACGCGCAGCTGGGCGGTCGATCTCACGAACCCGACTGTGTCGATCTCGGCACCGGCGTCTGCCAGCACCACCGGCCCGAAGACCAGCGTCATCTTCACTACCGGCGACATCAACGCTCCGATCACCACGACATGCCGACTGGACAACGCGGCCGCCGCCCCGTGCTCGAGCCCGAACGCCTATTCCGATCTGCCTGCGGGCAGGCACACAGTGCTCGTGGTTGCCGCCGATGCCGCCGGCAACTCAGCCAGTGCCGTAGTCACCTGGCAGGTCGACCGCACTGCGCCGTCCGCGCCGGTGATCAACCAACCGTCCGCCGACGGAGCGACAAGAGACGCAACACCGACGATCGGCGGCAGCGCTGAGGCCAACAGCACGGTCATCCTCTACGAAGGCGAAGTCGAGGTCGCAATGCTGAGCGCGGACATCAGCGGAAGCTGGAGCTGGACCCCGAACTCTGACTACGCGGACGGCCTATACGAGTTCTCGGCGAGATCAATCGACCAGTTCGACAACGAGAGCGTCAGCTCGGCCACTCGCAGGATTGCCATCGACAATGCGGCGCCGGCGGCGCCGAAGATCACCGCGCCGGTCGATGGACCGACAAACGACCCAACGCCCCTGGTCACGGGGACAGCAGAGCCGGGCAGTCAGGTCACGGTGTTCGTTGACGGCGGCCCCGTCCCGGGGAGCGCCACAGTCGACGGCTCAGGCAGCTGGGAGAAGCGCGTATCGCCGGCGCTCCTCGACGGAACGCACACGATCACCGCCGTTGCGATCGACGACGCAGCCAACGAGTCTCCCCTCAGCGTGGGCGTGGCAACAGCCGTCGACACCTCACCTCCGAGCGTTTCGATAATCAGTCCCACCTCCGCAAGCAGCCAGGGGATCGCCTTCACCGCAGAAACCGGCGCAGCCGCGCGCTGCCGGATCGACAGCGGCGCCTTCGTGGCCTGCACATCGCCGTACGCGACGAGCGGCCTGACGGACGGCTCTCACACGATCACCGTCGAGGTGACCGACAGCGCCGGAAACGTGGCCACCGCAGCCGCCACATTCACCGTCGACCTGACCGGTCCGACCGCGCAACTGACCGGTGGCCCCGCCGATGGCGCCGATTCGTCCGACCCGGAGCCGACATTCAGCTTCACGAGCGACGAGCCGGGAGACTTTGAGTGCTCGATCGACGGTGGTGCTTTCGCCGTCTGCACCTCACCGTTCACACTGCCCGCTCTCGGCGACGGCGCTCACACCTTCCGTGTGCGCGCCATCGACCAGGCAGGCAACGCATCCGCCGAGCTCAGTCGCAACTGGTCGGTCGACACGAAGGCTCCCGACGCGCCGGTGATCGACTCGCCGGTCGACAACTCCGATCTTCAGGACAACACGCCGACCGTGGGCGGGCACGCCGCAAGCGCCGAAGCTGGAGCGGCGCTGAGCGTCTACGTCAACGGGACGTTGCACAGCGCAACCACGGTGAACCCGGACGGTTCCTGGAGCCTCCTGATCGCTCCGGCGCTCAGCGACAACACCTATGTGTTCACCGCCAGAGCGACAGACGCGGCCGGTAACCAGTCCGAGCCGGGCACCAGCGTGACCGTCCGCGTCGACGCCAGCGCCCCGACGGCGGAGATCACTGCCGGGCCGGGCGCCCGCACCAACGACTCGACCCAGACCTTCAGCTTTGCCGCGGATGAGCCGGGATCATTCGAGTGCCGCGTCGACAGCGGTGAATTCGCCCCGTGCACGTCGCCACTGACGACAGCGGTGCTGCTCGACGGATCCCACCAGTTCGCCGTACGCGCTCTTGACAGGAGTGGGAACATTTCGGCCCCCGAGACCTGGGACTGGATGATCGACACCACCGCCCCGGTCGTCACTGTCATCTCGAACACTCCGAACGCTGGACTCAGCCCGACGTTCAGCTTCAGTTCCTCCGAGCCCGGCACGACCTACCGTTGCCGCATCGACGGCTCGGTCGTGCTCGAAGCCTGCGGCTCGCCGTTCACCCCGCCGACGCTGGCGCCCGGGAGCCACACGTTCGAGCTGCAGTTCACAGACCCCGCCGGTAACACCGGTGTTGAGACCATCAACTTCAGCGTCTCTGCGCCGACCGACACGACCTGCAGCGGCAACGGCGACGAACCCGGGATCCCCGCAGACATCACCATGCTCGGCGCTTCCGCCGACAAGAACGTCGTGAACTTCACCATCAACAGCGACAAGTTCATCCTCGTGCGCGTCTCGATCCACAGCGGGAAGAAGCGCATCGGCACAGCAGTGCGCGCCAACGATCCGGGCAGGCGCATCGTCGCGATCAGGACGAAGACGACACTGCCCAGGAACACGACTTACGCAGTGCGACTGGCCGCGATCACGATGAGTGGCGGCAAGTCCGTCATCGACACAGACATGGTGACCGACAAGTCCGGCAGGACGACGCTGGTCGGGCGGGATGGCGAGGTCGGTGCGTCGCCCGTCAGCGTGGTCGACTGCGCCCCCGAGTCGGACGCGAAGAAGATCAGGGTCCGGGTCACCGCACCGGTACGGCTCAAGATCGGCGCAGGGAAGGTGACCGCGGCGGCAACGGCGTCTGACTGGGCGGTCGCGACTCTCCGCGTCATCCAGTACGACAAAACCGTGGGTCGGCGCGTCGTTCTGCTGCGGCCGGGCCTGAAGATGAGGTCAACGATCAAGCTGCTCGAGGGCAGAACACTGGCGCGGGGTCGGGCAGGCGTCCAGGTCACAACTTGCAGCGTTGACGGCGTCTGGCAGCACTTCACGAAGCGGATCGCCGTCAGGTAAGCCCCTAAGGGCGCCCACCTAGAACGATCGTCCACTTGCGGGGGGTCTTTCGCCCGGGGGAAGTACTTCAGGATTTTCGACGTGTTACCGATTGGTAGTACGTGCGCGCTCATCATTTTCGGCGCGCGCGGCCGGCAGACCGCACTGCAACGGATGCATCGCGTGGCCACCAATCATTGCCCATAAATACCCGAAAGACGAATAGGAACCCCGTCTCATGCCGCTTGTAGGCGCCCGTCGAAATCACGCCCTCGTCACCACTGTCCTGCTCGCGCTTGCGATGCTTGCCCTCGCCCTTGTGCAGGCCGGCACCGCGCACGCTCAGGCTGACTCATTTCACGTCGGCAACGGCACAGGCGGAGCCTTCACGGCAAATGCAGGGACCTCCACGCTCAATCACGCCGCACCGATTACGGCTGCGGCTTCGGCCGGCGCTTCGAGCGTCACGATCGGCACCGAGCGCACCGGTGCCTACGCGGGCGTGGCTGGCCTCGGCGCCAACCGCCTCGTGCTTGTGATCCAGTCAACCGCTTTCACGGGGACCGCCACGGACGGAAGTCCCACGGCAATCGACCTGACAAGCAACGCCGTCGGCGACTGGGAACTCGCCCGCGTACTGAGCTATTCGGCGCCCACGGTCACCTTCACCTCGCCGCTGATCCATTCATACACGGCGACCGGCGCGCAGATCGTCACGATCCCTGAATTCACCACGGCCACCATCGGCGTCGGTAACACCGTCAACGGTCCTGCCTGGGAGGGCGCCAGCGGAGGGTTCGTCGGCTTTCTTGCGACGGGCGCAGTCACAGTCAGCGGATCGCTCTCTGCCGCCGGCCGTGGTTTTCGCGGCGGCACGATCCGTAGCACCACGGCAACCGGCTGCGCGCAGCTGGTTCAGGGCAACAACAACCGTAAGGGCGAAGGAATCGTCCCCAGCCACTACGACGCTGCCGGCGGGGACACCAGCAATGGCGTCGGAGCCGGTAACAAGGCAAACGGCGCCGGCGGAGGCAACTGCGCCGAAGGCGGTGGAGGCGGTGGCTCCAGCCGCGGCCTGGGCGGAAAAGGCGGCAACAACAGCGACGGCAACCGCCTCTTCGGCGGCTACCCGGGAGCGCCGCTGACCTACTCGCCCTACAACCACTTCATCTTCGGCGGCGGCGGCGGCTCCGGCGACGACAACTCCGGCACCAACGGTGCTGGAGGCATCGGCGGCGGCGTTGTCTTCGTGCGCGGGGCCTCGCTCGGCGGAACCGGAACAATCACGGCAGCTGGCAACAACGGCGCAGCGTCCACAAACCGCAACGGCTCAGCGGGCGGCGGTGGCGCGGGCGGCGTGATTTACGCGCGCTTCACAGGAGCACTCGCCTGCACAACGATGACGGTCGCCGGCGGCAACGGCGGTTCGACGCCAGCGAGCGGCCTGGGTGGCGACGGATCGCCGGGCGGTGGCGCAGCCGGTGGATACGCCTTGATCCAGGGCTCATCAATTGCGTGCACGCCAAACATCTTTTCGGGCGTCGCCGGCACAAACCCCGGCGGAGCAGCGGACGGGGCTTCGCCGACGGTGAACAACAACGCCGCGAATGTCGGCTTGACGACTTCGAACGCCACCGGACTGGTGAAGCCTGTCGGGAGCGTCACCTCCCCGACCAACGGGAGTGTCACAAATGACAACACTCCGACGATCTCTGGCACCGGGACCCCGCTTGCGACGCAAGCCATCTACCTGGACGGCGGACTCTCGGGATTCGCGACGGCGGACGGGGCCGGCGCATGGAGCTACACGCCCGCCGTTCAATCCGATGGAGCGCACAACGTCTGGGTCGTGCCGACGCTGAATTCAATGTCCGGCGACGCATCCACCACCGTGAGCTTCACGGTCGACACCACCGCGCCCGGCGCGCCGGCGATCACCACGCCCGCGGCAGCGACGACCTACACCACAGACACAACGCCGACTGTCGCCGGCACCGCCGAGGCGGGCAGCACCGTGCGCGTTTATGACGGCGTCACGCTCGTGGGTACCACGACGGCGACCGGGGGCGGAACCTGGACGCTCGACACTTCGGCCCTGGCCAGCGGATCGCACACGATCACGGCAACTGCCACCGACGCAGCGGGCAACCTCAGCGCGGCATCGGGCGCGAAGACGATCGTGGTCGACACGACGGCGCCGACCGTCAGCCTGAGCGCGCCTGCCAACGGCAGCGCCACAAACGACACCACCCCCACGGTGACCTTCAGCGTGACCGAGACCAACCCGGGAACATCGCGCTGCATCGTCGACGGAGTGCTTCCGGGCACCGTCTGCACCACGGGCAGCTCGCTCGCCGCGCTCTCGCAGG
>JAEMRJ010000013.1:28735-31711 GCA_016463365.1 Thermoleophilaceae bacterium
CGTGGTCGACACGACGGCGCCGACCGTCAGCCTGAGCGCGCCTGCCAACGGCAGCACGATCAACACCACCACTCCGGCGATCACGTTCTCAGTCACCGACTCCAACCCGGCGGCGACTTCAAGCTGCGTCATTGATGGCGGCGCCCCCGTGGTCTGCACGAACGGCTACACGCCGGCCGCGCTGGGCCAGGGCTCGCACACGGTCGTTGTCACACACACGGACCTCGCCGGCAACGTCGGAACGAGTGCGACCAACACGTTCACGGTTGACACAGTTGCCCCTGGAGCACCGACGATCACGAGCGGCCCGTCCGCGCCGGTCGCCAGCACATCTGCGACATTCGCGTTCACCGGAGAAGTGGGCGCGACATACGAGTGCTACATCGACTCGCCGGTCGCGTGGGCAACTTGCACGAGTCCGGTCACCTACAACTCGCTCGGCCAGGGAGCGCACACGTTCCACGTGCGCCAGATCGACCCTGCCGGCAACGTCAGTTCCGAATCGACGCGCTCCTGGAGCGTCGACACCGTCGGCCCGCCCGCACCGAGCGTGTCCGGCCCGAGCGGCACCGTCGGCACGATCGACGCAACGATCGATTTCAGCAACGTCGAAAGTCCTGTGACGTTCATGTGCAGCCTTGACGGCGTGCCTGCGACCCTCTGCACCAGTCCGACCAGTCTGGTCGGGCTCGCCGACGGTCCCCACACCTACGAGGTCTACTCGATTGACGCTCTGGGCAACTCGGGTGCGTCGAACACGATCAACTGGACCGTTGACTCATCGCTGTTCACCGCCAGCATCACGGCTGGACCGCTCGGCACCGTCAACACCAGTGACAACTCGTTGAGCTTCACCGCGACGGTGCTTTCGGGCACGACCTTCATGTGCCGCGTCGACGGTGCAACGTTCGCCAGTTGCACCTCACCGCACGCGACCGGCAGCCTCGCCGACGGCTCGCACACCTTTGACGTCTACGCGGTCAACGGTTCGCAGAATTCGCCGACCGTGAGTCGCACCTGGTCGATCGACACGGTCGGCCCGGTCGTCTCGATCACGGCGCCGACCGACGGTCAGACCGTCGGTCCCAACGGCAACGTCGTGTTCAGCTCGACTGACACGACGGGCCCCGTGACCTACACCTGCCAGATCGACAGCGAACCCGCGGTCAGTTGCGGCAGCCCGTTCGTCTTCACCAACCTGACCGACGGCGCCCACAGCGTGACGATCATCGCCACTGACGGTGCCAGCAACAGTTCTGTGGAAGTGCGTGACTTCATCGTCGACGCAGTCTCGCCGCAGACGACGATCACCGCCAACCCGCCGACGGTCACCAGCTCGACCGATGCGACATTCGGCTTCAGCTCCAGCGAGAGCCCGAGCACGTTCGAGTGTCAGCTTGACGCCAACCCGATCGCGCCCTGCACGTCGACCACGGACTACAGCGGACTGTCAGAGGGCAACCACACGTTCAGCGTGCGCGCCACCGACCAGTACGGAAACGTCGACCAGACGGCGGCAAGCTACGTCTGGTACGTCGACCTCACCGCTCCGGTCGCGCCTGCGATCAACACGCCGTCATCGGACCTCGTGACCACCGACACCACGCCGGCGGTCGGCGGCCTTGCCGAGCCGAACACGACAGTCGATGTCTATGACGGCGCCACGCTGATCGGTAGTGCCGCAGCTGACGGTTCCGGCAACTGGTCGCTCGTGCCGGATCCGACCTTCACAGAGGGTCCGCACGTCCTGACTGCCACCTCGACGGATGCGTCCGGCAACACCAGCCCGGCCTCTTCGGCCCGCACGATCACAATCGACCTGACAGTCCCGGCCGCCTCGATCAGCAGTCCGCTGAACGGCGCGTTCCTGAACACGGATTCACCGGACATCGACTTCACCGCGACCGACACAAACCTCGCGTCGGTCGTCTGCAGCCTCGATGGCGGCGCAGCCGTCGCGTGCACCTCGCCGTGGCCGACGTCCGGCCTGAGCGAAGGCCTCCACACTGTCGTCGTGCTGGCCACTGACGCCGCCGGCAACCAGGCGTCAGCGACAACCACGTTCAGGGTTGACCTGACAGATCCGGCGCCGCCTGTCATCCAGTCCCCCGGCGCAGACCTGGTCACCGTCAACCAGACGCCGTCCCTCGCCGGTGTCTCTGAGGCAGACGCCACCATCACGATTTACGACAACGGTGTCCAGGTCGATCAGGTTCTCGCCGACGGCGCGGGTGACTGGAGCTGGACGTCCCCGACGACAGTCTCCGAGGCTGCGCACCCCTACACGGTGACCGCGACCGATCAGGCCGGGAATGTCAGCGCAGTTTCGAACACCCGGACCATCACAGTTGACCTGACCGCGCCCGCGGCTCCGGTGATCACCTCGCCGGCCACCGACATCTCGACCAACAACGTGCGTCCGCCGATCGGCGGAACCGCCGAGGCGAACGCGCTGATCAGCGTCTATGACGGTGCAACGCTGCTCGGCACGACCTTCGCTGACGGTTCCGGTGACTGGAGCTTCACGCCTTCGTCTGACCTCGATGAAGGCGCGCACGACTTCACGGCGACCGCGACCGATGCGGCCGACAACACCGGCCCAGCTTCTGGAACGCGCACGATCACGGTTGATCTGACAGCGCCGGCAGCACCTTCGATCACGACGCCCGCCACCGACATCGTGACCAATGTGAACACGCAAGCGGTCTCTGGAACCGCAGAAATCGGTACCACCGTCACCGTCTACGACGGCGCGACCCAGATCGGCATTGCGACGACCGACGGCAGCGGCAACTGGTCGCTCGCCCCGGACCCGTCCTTCACAGAGGGCGTTCACGTGATCACGGCCTGGGCGACCGACGAGGCCGGAAATGACTCAGTCGCAAGCCAGTCCCGCACGATCACGATTGATGACACCGCTCCGGTCGCCCCGGAGATCGACAGTCCCGTCGACGGCGACGTGCTCGGCGATCCGAC
>JAEMRJ010000103.1 GCA_016463365.1 Thermoleophilaceae bacterium
CGATCAAGAAGCCGGTTTCCGGCATCGCGATGGGACTGATCAAGGAAGGCGACGAATACATCGTCCTTTCCGACATCGCCGGCGTTGAGGACCACCTCGGCGACATGGACTTCAAGGTCGCCGGTACCCCCGACGGCATCACGGCCCTGCAGATGGACATCAAGATCACGGGCGTCACGCTTGAGATCCTTCGCGACGCACTGTCGCAGGCCAAGGAAGGTCGCGCGCACATCCTCTCCAAGATGTTCGAGGCGATCGACCGTCCGCGTGAGGAAATGTCGGAGTTCGCTCCGCGCATCACCTCGATCAAGATCGACCAGGACAAGATCGGCGTCGTCATCGGCAAGGGTGGCGAGACCATCCGCGCGCTGTGCGAAGAGTTCGAGTCCGAGATCAACGTCGAAGACGACGGAACGATCCAGGTCTACAGCACCTCTGGTGCGCTGGGCGAGCGCCTTGTGGACCGCATCCGCTCGATGACCAAGGAAGTCGAGCTCGGAGACGAGTTCACCGGAACCGTCGTCAAGACGACCACGTTCGGTGCGTTTGTGGAATTGACCAAGGGCACCGACGGCCTGCTGCACATCAGCAACGTCAAGCCCGGTGAGCGCGTGGAAACGGTCGAGGACGTTCTCGAACGTGGCCAGTCGCTCGAGGTGCGTGTCGTCGAAGTCGATGCAGACCGCGGCCGCATCGGGCTGCGCCTGGCAGACGATCCGGCAATCGCCGGCAAGAGCAAGGAAGAGCTCGTCGGTATCGGCGCCGGTGGCGCTGGTGGCGGCGGGGGAGACCGTGGCGGAAACCGCGGCGGCGGAGACCGTGGCGGACGTGGCGGCGGAGACCGCGGCGGCAACGGCGGTCCGCGCGGCGAACGTCGCCCGCGCGAGCGCTCACGCGACTAATTCCAAGTCACACTCAACATCCTGAAACGGGCCGCCATAGAGCGGCCCGTTTCATTCAAGACCCTCTTCCAAGGCGAAAACTGCATCGACATACGTCTTGCCGACCGCCGGCAGGACGTATGTCGATGCAGAATCTGGCTTATATTCGTCACACTCTCTCCGATGCACACTCTCACCACAGCTCGACTGACCCTTCGGCCGGCGCACGTCGAGGATCTTCCGACCCTACGCGCGATCATCACTGCCGACGGTGTCGCGGAGTGGTGGGGCGAGTACGAGGGCAGCGAGGACGACGACGAACTCGTGTCCGGCTACGTGATCGTGCAGAATGACCAGACGATCGGTTGGATCGGTTGTGATGAGGTCAGTGACCCGAAATACCCCAGCGTCGGCCTTGACATAGTGCTCGGCCCCGCCCACCAGGGTCAGGGCTACGGGCCTGAGGCCCTGCGCGCCGTCATCGACCTCTATGCGGCAAAGGGACATCACCGCTTCACGATCGACCCGTCGGCGGCCAACGCCAGAGCGATCCGCGCCTACGAAAAAGCCGGCTTCAGGCCGATCGGAATCGCCCGTCGGTACGAGCAACTGACTGCGGGCAACTGGTCCGACGGACTGCTCATGGATCTGATCGTCGGCGACCTCGCATAGGATGCGCCGACATTGACTGATTCAAATCACCAGATAACCACTTTGGACAACGGGCTGCGCATCGTCACTGAGCGTTTCGAAAACGTGCGGTCTGTCGCCCTTTCGATCATGGTCGGAGTCGGCTCGCGCAACGAAGCGCTCGACCAGGCCGGTCTTTCGCATTTTCTCGAACACCTGCTCTTCAAGGGCACTGGCAAATACTCATCGAACGAGATCGACGAGTTCTTCGATTCGATCGGTGCCGAGGTCAACGCTTCCACCAACAAGGAAGTCACCACTGTTTACGCGCGCTTCCTCGACCGACACCTCGAGAACGCGTTTGACGTGATCTCCGAGATGGTCATGAAGTCGACTTTCCAGGACATCGACGCCGAGCGTCAGGTCGTGATCGAAGAGATCGCGATGTACGAGGATGAGCCCTCAGACATCGTCTTCGACCTGCTCGGTCGCCGCGTCTTCGGCGACACGCCGCTCGGGCGACGCATCATCGGGACCGAAGAGGTCGTCGGCGGCGTCTCGGTCGAACGGATCGCCGCATACCGGGACAGCCAGTACGTGCCAGGAAACCTGGTGATCGCAGCGGCAGGTGCGGTGGACCACGATCAGATCGTCGCGCTCGCAAAGTCGTTCGGGTTTGACCGCCCGGGCAACGCCCCGAGCTTCGAAGTCGCCGACGCGCCGACCGCACCCAGCTTCGGCTTCTTCAAGAAGGACACCGAGCAGGTCAACGTCGCCCTCGGCGCCCCGAGCATCGCCCGTGGCGACGAGCGCCGCTTCGCCTTCATGGTCCTGAACACCATCTTCGGTTCAAGCACCACCTCGCGCCTGTTCCAGGAAGTGCGAGAAAAGCGCGGCCTTGCTTACTCGGTCTACAGCTACAACCAGATGTACCGCGACACCGGCGAAGTCGGTCTGTATGTCGGCACGCGTCCCGACCGCATCGCCGAGTCGATCGAGATCTTCGCCCGTGAACTGCAGCACCTCTGCGACGAGCCCGCCACTCAAGCCGAGTTTCTCCGCGCCAAAGAAAACCTCAAGGGCCGCACGGCGCTCTCGATGGAGTCTCCGATGGGCCGCATGATGCAGCTCGGCGGCTCCGTGCTCTTCGACGTGCCGATTCTTTCGCTCGACGAGATCGAAGAGCGCATCCAGGCGGTCACGATGGACGACCTGCACACGATCGCTTCCGAGTATTACGCGCCCGGGCGCTTCAACGTCGCCGCGGTCGGATCCGACGAGTCGGCGATCCGCACGGCGCTTGAGGCACTGAATCCCGACCTGGCAGCGGCCCCGCTCGCCGCCTGACGCGCCAGTGATTCGCGTCGCAGTCTCCGGCGCCGCCGGAAAGATGGGGCAGGCCGTCGTCGCCGCCGTGGAGGGTGCCGATGACATGGAGCTGACCGGCCAGGCCGATCCGTCGCTCGGGGTCGCTCTGGAGGCGGTTCTGGACGACGCCGACGTGGTGGTTGACTTCACCCGACCAGACACCGCACTCGAGAACGCCCGGAAGATAATCGCCTCCGGCACGCATTGCGTGATTGGAACGACCGGCGCAGATTTCAGCGAGCTCGAAGGCGTTGGCAGCGGAAATCTGTTCTTCGCGCCAAACTTTGCCGTCGGCGCGGTGATGCTGATGGAACTCTCGAAAACCGCCGCAAAGTTCATGCCCGAGTGTGAGCTCATCGAGCTGCACCATCCGGCCAAACTCGACTCGCCCAGCGGCACTGCGATCCGCACGAAACAATTGATCGAGGAAGCCGGCGGAACCGTGCACGAACCGATCCACTCGATCCGCCTGCCCGGTGTGATCGCAAGCCAGGAAGTCATCTTCGGCGAGACCGGGCAGACGCTCAGCATCCGCCACGAGACCTACTCGCGCGAATCGTTCATGCCCGGGGTGCTGCTCGCCGTCCGACGGGTCGGCGGGCTCCCCGACAGGATCACGGTCGGGCTCGAGAACCTCTTCTAGCCGCTCTTGCGCACCTTCAGCGTGGCTTTCATGCCGCGCGCGCGATGATCGCCCAGTGTGCACCACAGCAGGTACGTGCCTTTACGGACCTTGAAGCGCTCGACCGAACGCTCTCCCGGACGCGTGGTGCCGAGGTTTCGGACAAGCGAGGTTCCGACCCGGCGAACCGCCAGGTCGTGATCGTCCTCGCCGAAGTTGACGAATTCGATCCGGAGCCTGCTCGGCGCGACCCGGCTGCGTGAGAGTGCGATCCGGAACTCCGATCCACTGGCCTGAACCGCGCTGGTGGCCGGGGCCGAGGCGCGGGCCGATGATCCGCCAGCGATGCCCAGCGCTAGAACAAGCGCGATCAGCAGCGGTTTTGTCGCGCCCGTCATCAGGTGAGCAGGGCGGGGATGGCAAAGCTACGGACACCAGGGATGATCTGAGCCGCATCAAATCCGAACCACTGATCGAGAATCGCACCGTGCAGGGCTCGGTAGTCGAGGCTGGCGCGCAAGTTTTCGTCCTCATCAAGCTGGGCGAGACCGGTCCATTCGCCGAGCAGCTGCCGCTTGACGCGCGAACCGATCAGGATCGCGGTTCCCGCGGCCCCGTGGTCGGTGCCCGCGGAGCCGTTCTCCTCGGGCCGGCGGCCAAATTCGCTCCAGACCTCTACGAGCACGCGGTCCTGGAGCCCACGCGCCTCGAGGTCGCGCTGGAAGGCGAGCAACGTGTCGGCGGTCATCTTGATGTTGGTCGCGAAGTCCTGCTCCTGCGCGTCGTGGGTGTCGTAGCCACCGGTGCCGCGGACAGCGACGCACTTCAGCGGGAGTCCGATACCGATCATCGCCGCCAGCGCCTGCATGCGTTCGGGGAACTCGCCGCCGTCGGTCGGGTACACAACGCCGGCCGGCGGCCTGATCCCGCTGGGTTGCTGGTCCTCATCGACCGCGAACGGAAGGAGCTGCTCGCGCAGCTTCATTGACTGGGTCGATGCTGCGGCCGCCTTTTTGACGGCGGAGTCCTTCGACTTGAGGTTGGAGTAGCCGAGGTCTCCGAGCGACGTGACCATCGTGTCGCCCAGCTCGCCCCAGACGTTCTGGTGCTCGAAGCGGTAGGAGTTCGGTTGGGAGATCGCCGCAACCGGAGCCTTGACGGGCGCAAGCGAGGGGGCGAGGCTGTAGTCGAGCGAGAGTCCCTGGAGCGGATTGTCCGGGCTGCCGACCACGTCGAGGTAACGACCGAGCCATCCGGTCTGCAGGCGCGTGTCGAGCGCGCCGACCTCCCAGTAGTGGCGAGAAGTGAAGTGGGACTGGTCTGGGTGGTCGTATCCGACAGACGGCGCGACCGCGAGCTTGTTCTCCTCGTGGAGGACGCGAAAAGAGTCGGCGGCCAGATTCCAGCGCATGCGGGTGTCGTCGGCGAACGCGGTGCCGCTGTCGACCGGAAGTGCGAGCGTCGGGCGAAGCTTGCGATAGATCGGATCCTCAACCGGGGCGAGAATCGAAAGTGAATCTGCGCCGCCGTCGAGGAAGACAGAGACGAGGATCGGTTGGGGCGGGCCGGCCGCCGCGTTGGCAATCGCCTCGCCGAGGCCGAGCGCATTGAGGTGCATGGCGCCGTAGATCGTCAGCGAAAACGCGCCGCTGCGCAAAAGGAACTGGCGCCGCGACAGGCCAGTTCCGGCAGGCGCCGGCATGCCGGCTTCGATTGCAGGAAGGCCGTTGCCGGCGGATGCGGCCGCGTTTCGCAGCAACTGGGCGCGGTTGAATTCTTCGCAGGCGTTGTGCGCGTTGCCGGTGCTCATGATGTCTGCTGATCGGGGCTCATTGCCAGGAGGGTGCGCATAGCGTTCTGGCGCATCACGCGGTAGGGCTTCTTCTTCCACCTGGCGCTGTCGGCCTGTTTGCCTGACTTGCGCGCGAAGTCCATCAACACTGCGCGTGAAGGTGCGTTGACGATCGGGTTGCCCCAGAAATTCATGACGTTCTTGAAGGCCTGCTCGGGGGATTCGTCCGGATCCCAGTTCTTGGCGTCCTTGTTGTCGCTCGGATCAAGCAGGGCTTCCTCCGTGGCGTGGCGCGCGACATTCCAGCGACCGCGGAAGCGACCGGTGTCGAGCCATGCGTCGTCGTCCCATCCGGCGACGTTCGGCGGGTAGAAGAGTCGCTGGCCGGTCTGCTCAGAAAGCCAGGCCCAGGCGTCGCTGGTGACACCGGCATTCTGCGCGCGCAGCAGCCCGGCGGTGAAGACGATCGGCGGCTTGATCATCCCGGGACCCTTGTAGAAGGCCGGGTGCATGAGAATCGCCTGAACGACGGGCCGGACGCGGTAGCCCTTGCGCTTGTAGAGGCTGATGAAGGCCTTGAGATTCTTGCCCGTCAGCGGCACGGGGACGAAGTAGCTCCAGAGCTTCTGAACAAAGAACGCCGCGTGGTCGGGATGATCGATGCAGAGGTTGCAGCTGTCCTGCCAGCCGAAGTTTCCAGTCTTGCCGAAGATCGTTTTCGGATCGTTGTCGTGGCGCTTGTCTTCGAAGTGGAAGTTGTGGTGCCCCTCTGCTTCGCTCCATTCACTGGTGAAGCCGGTCAGGGCTCGTGCCTGCTCACGAACGTCAGTCTCGGTGTACCGGGCACCGGCGCCGAGTGTGAACAGTTCCATCATCTCTCGGCCGTAGTTCTCGTTGGGCGCACGCTTGTCGCTGCCGTCGCCCGAGAGCCACACAAGCATTGCCGGATCGACGGTGACGTTGTAGAGGAGCCCGCGAAAGCTGCCGAGGCACTTCTGGCGCAGCATCTCGTTCTGGGCGACCATCAACTTCTGGTTGCCCACGCCATCGTTTGAAGTTGCAAACCAGTCGTGCCAGATCAGTGTCATCCGTTCATCGAGCTGATGGTTGCTGCGCACCATGCGATCGAGCCACCAGATGTGGTCGTGACCCCAGATGTCGTTGGGCTTCAACGGGTCTTCAAGCTGGGGGCTCGGTCCGACGAGCTGAGCTTTGCGCTTCGGGCTCACGATCGCCGCCACGGCACGCTTCATGCCCAGGCGTTTGTAACGCTTGATGTCACCGGGACGCGGGCCGAAGCCGGCGCGCCAGAGCAGTCGTTCGACCTCTTTCTGGCCGAACTTGCCCGTGTAGACCGGGATCTTTACGCTCCTGCTGGTGGATTTCTTCTTTTTGCGGGCCAACTGCGGAGGCTCCGTCGCCTGTTTGAGAGATCGAGTGTCGTAATGCGAGCGAGCTGCTCGCTCTTCATTGAACCAACACGCATGAACGCCGTGGGGTGCGCATCGGTCATCGGTCCACCGTAAGAATCAGCTGCTGGTGCGTAAGTCTTTCGGCACGACGAAGCGGATTGCTGAGTGTTGATCGTCGATCGAACAGATCTTGTTGTCCACGAGGTCGAAGCTCCTGGCCAGTGGCATCAGGTCTTCCTGCTTGACGTAGTTTGCGTGGCCCTTCTTGCGGGTGACTATCCAGACCGCGGTGGTGTCACTGATCGTGGGGCGGATGCGCTCCAGGAGCTCTTCGGCAGCACGGACGCTGATCGCGCTCTCGATGATGATGTCCAGGTCCGCACGCAACGCGCTGCGGGGCAGCTCGTCGCCGACGTCGCCGTGAACGCGAACGCGCATGCCGGGCTTGATCCCCAGCTTGTCGGTCAACTTCCGATGTGAATAGTCGCGCTCAGTCACCCCGCACATTCTGCCTCAGAGCGCGGCGCGTATGCTTGTCGCATGCCTGAGTTTGGAACAGTCCTGACCGCAGTGGTCACCCCGTTTGACGCTGACGGCGCCGTTGACGAGAGTGCGTTCGTTCGCATCCTCGAACATCTGGCCGCCACCGGCAGCGATGGCGTGGTTGTCGCCGGCACAACCGGAGAAGCGTCAACGCTCACAGACGAAGAGCACCTGGCCGTCATCGATCTTGCCGTCAAGGAGCGCCCCGACGATTTCACGATCATCGCCGGCGCCGGCTCCAACGACACGCATCACGCCTGCCAGCTGACATCGAAGGCATCCGCGCTGGGCGTGGACGGGATCCTCTCAGTCACCCCGTATTACAACCGCCCGCCGCGCCGCGGGATCATCCGCCACTACGAAGAAGTCGCGAAGTCGACGGAGCTGCCGATCATCGTTTACAACATTCCCGCCCGCACCGGCACTGACATGCCCAACGATCTGCTCGAAGAACTCGGCAGGATCGAGAACATCGTCGGCGTCAAGCAGTCAAACAACGACAACCTCGCCATGGTCGACGGCCTTCAGCTCTACGCCGGCAACGACGAGGTCTTTGCCAAGGTTCTCGACCTGGGCGGCAGCGGCGGAATCCTCACCGCGACCCACGTGGTCGGACCGGAGTTCAAGCGAATGGTCAACGAGCCTGAAAACCGTGACGAGATCCACAACTCGCTGCTTCCGGTCTTTGACGCGCTCGGCGTTGCACCCGCAGCCAGCGCAGACAAGGCGGCACTCAATCTGATGGGACTTCCCGGCGGCCACGTGCGCCTGCCGTACGTCGACTGCGACGAGTCCGAGACCGCGACGATCCGCGCGATGCT
>JAEMRJ010000104.1 GCA_016463365.1 Thermoleophilaceae bacterium
GAGACCGACAAGGTCCACCGCTTCAACCACTGGAACCTCTCGACCTGGGGGATCGGCGCCGAGGTCAGCGAGCAGCAGTGGCGCGCGGTTCTGCGTCAGTTGATCGCGGTCGGGTACGTGCGGGTGGATCCAGACCACTTCAACGTTCTGCGTCTGGCCGGCGACTGGCGTGAGTTCGTCAAGAGCGATGATCCGCTTCAGTTGCGCGTCGCAGTCAAGAAGGAGCGCGCTAGCAAGAAGCGCACGGCGGCAGTTGCCGAAGGCGAAGACCCGCTGACGCCGGACGACGAGCTGCTCTTTGAGGCGCTGCGCACCTGGCGCAAGGCCGAGGCCGACGAGCGCGGAGTCCCGGCCTACGTGATCTTCGACAACAAGACGCTGCGCGGGATCGCTCGCACGCGCCCTTCAACGATCGAGCAGCTGTCTGAAGTCAAGGGCGTCGGCGCGGCGAAACTCGAAACGTACGGAGCGGTCGTGCTGAGCCGCGTTTCAGAAGCTCCTCACGACGACGGACGCGATCATGATGAAGCTCCGGATCCGGGGTATCCAATGGTCCATCCTGACGAACCGGTTGATCACACCAGCGACGAATCATCGGCAATCAGCTCCTGACAGGTAGAAAGTCATCCGTTCTGTCTTCCGCCCCGTATGTTGATTCAGAGCCATGACGCCAAAACTTCCACAAATAGATTTCGCGTCCGACGAGTTGAAGCTGGAGGGCGCCAGCATCGTCAGCCAGGAGCAGTTCATCGCCCGTCCGCGGGCCGAGGTATTCGCCTTCTTCAGCGAGCCGCGCAATCTCGAGCGCCTGACGCCGCCGTGGCTGAACTTTGAGATAGTTGAGATCCCCGAGCAGCTCAGCGAAGGGGCGTTGATCCGGTACAAGCTCCGGCTGCACGGCCTGACGATCCACTGGACCACCCGCATCGAAGACTGGTCTCCCGACACGGGCTTCGTCGACACGCAGATCGCCGGTCCGTACTCGATGTGGCATCACACCCACGAGTTCGAAGAGGTCGAGGGCGGGACGCTTGTCCGTGATCTGGTCCGCTACCGCGTGCCTTTCGGACCGCTGGGCGAAGTGATCCGCCGCGCGATGGTCGCGCCGGACACGAAGAAGATTTTCGAATTCCGGCGCGAGAAGCTCGAGGCCGAGTTCAGCTAGCCCGCTGCCGGGATGCGCCCACCCTCAACGCCCGGTTCATAAGCCGGGCCGCCGGGGTTGGCAATGCCGAGCACGCGCATCGACTTCAGGCCCAGCGAGAGTCGCTCGCGGCCGTCCGTTGACGAGCAGTCAAGCCCGGTGAGGTCCTTCACGCGCTCAAGGCGGTAGCGGATCGTGTGCCTGTGCGTGAAGAGGCGCTGCGCCGTCCCGGCAACGTTGCCGTCGGCCGCCAAAAAGGTGTCGACCGTGTGCACGAGGTTGGTCTCGTACTGGTCGTCGTAGCTCACCAGAGGCTCGATCGTCTCGGCGTAGAAGCGGTGGAGCTCGGCCGGGTCGTCGCACAGCGCCGGGAGCAGCAGCCGGTAGGCGCCCGTGTCCTCGAAGCTGAGCAGGTTGCCGGCACCGTTGGCCTCGGCGACGTTGACTGCGAGCAGGGCTTCCTGGCCGGCGCGGTAAAGGTCGGCTGGCTCGCTCGTGATGCGGCCGTGACCGACGGTGAAGTTGAACTCGCCGAGCGTCGCCTCGAGCTCTTCGCGGATCGTGTTCGCGGCCTTGGCGACCGACTCTGGTTCGGAGCTGGGCAGCAGGACGTAGACCTCGCCGGCCTGGGACCCCGGCCTTTCGACCTGAGCGGTGACCACGCGCGGATGCAGAGATCGCGCGACGCGCTCGACCACGAGCAACAGGCGTGCGCGCCAGTCGTCGCCGACGGCCTTGCGCGGGGTGGCGCGTGCCAGGACAAACGCGCAACCGCGCTCAACTTCGATGCCGAGTTCTTCGGCGCGAGCCGTGACGTCGGCGGCGTCCTTGGTGACTCCGTTGATCAGGTCACCGATGAATCCGCTCGCGACCATCTGGTCTGCGCGCTCGGGCGCGAGCGTGCGCTCGACCTCGAGGGCGATCAGTGTTGCGACCATGCGCAGGGTGACCGCGTCGAACCCCTCGGAGCGGCGCGAGCGGACACGCAGCGAACCGACGGCTTTCTCTGCGACTTTCAGTTCTTGGATGACGGTGCCGCCCTCACCGGCAAGCAGACGGCGTTCGTCTTCTGGCGAGGCGGCGGCAACCGCCAGCACAGCGCTGCGACTGTCGATCACGGCCAGCGAGGACTCAAGCGCGGCGGCAGCCGCGCGCGTGACTGCCGTGAGGCCGGTGCCGGCCTCGACTGCGGTCGAGATCGCATCGAGTTTGCTCAGGGGCGAAGCGGCCTGGTCGTTTCCAGCGGTCGTTTTCGCCGACGGTTCAGAAGCTTTGGGCACCCGTCAAGCATAAGGACGCCGATCGGCTCTCTTCAGGCCGGCGCGATCTTCGCGCGGATCCTCAGATTTCTTCGCCGAAAAGCGCGAAGAATCCAAGTCCGATCATCGCGCCCAGACCGAGCATTGCGACCAACACGTAGAGCGATAGAAACAGTGCTGAGACGCGCTCCCAGGTGCGGCCGTAGGAGTTCCATGCCGGCCAGGCGATCAGCACGCTGAATGCGATCAGCACAACGCCGGCGCCAACGGCACCGGCGATCAGCGCGTACTGAGCCAGCTGGGATTCAGTCAGAGCGAACATCTAGTCAACTTTATCGACGGGGGTAGTTGCGTCCGCCGCCCTCAGCTTGCGGATGTGCAGTAACAGCAGGGCGAGCGCGGCGAACGTCGCTGTGATCGTGCCGGTCAGCGCAGCTCCGCCGATCACGTCACTCAGGTAGTGCGCCCGCAGATAAACGCGGCTCAGGCCGACGGCTGCCGCGAGTGCGATCGCTATCACCACAAGCGTCGCTCGGACGACTATGTCGCGGACCCGCTCGAGCGTCACAGCGATTGTCACGTAGGTGATTGCGTAGGCGGCGTGGCCGGACGGGAATGATGAACCGCTGGTCGCAACCAGCGATCCGGTCGGACGAGGTACGTCGGTCCAGTCTTTGATTGCGTTCGAGAGGATCGCCGCGAGCGCGAGCGAAAAAACGAGCACGAGCGCCTCGGGCACTCGCCGTCGCGAGACGCAGTAGCCGGCAGCCACCAGCGTGAATGCGCCCGCCACGGGGAGCGAGCCGAACTGAGTGACCAGTTCAGCAAAGCTGTTGAGCCAGTCCGTACGGATCGAGTCGGCGACGCGAAATGCCGCATCGTTGATCTTCGTCGTGAAGGTCGTCGGCCAGTCGAGCGCCTGGATCGTGAAGAAGTAGAGCGTGTAGGCGGCGGTGACCAGCACGGCCATCACGGTCGTGAATTCCAGCCCGAGTCCGCCCGGCGTGAAGCGCTGCCACGCGAACTTCAGCTGCGGACCGAAGAAGCGGACGATCGGAAAGACGATGCGATCCCACGCCCGACGCACCGGCTTGATCACGAGCGCGCGCCGCGGGTGTTCGCGCTCCTGCTGGTCAAGCCAGGCAGTCAGCTTTGCGCGTTCTTCGGGCTTGCGAAAGCGCTTGAACAGATACACGATCAGAACGATCGTCCCGACGAGCCATCCGAAGATCAGCACGCCGCGTTCGGCCCAGTGGATCACGGCTTCGAGATTGTTCGCGAAGATGTAGCCGAGCAGGCAGAAGAACGACGCCCAGAGACCTGACCCGATGATGTCGTAGGGAACGAAGCGGCGGTAGGGCATCTTCGAGGAGCCGGCGATGAACGGCGCGAGGGCGCGGACCAGGCCGATGAAGCGACCGACCAGGATCGTTTTGCCGCCGTGCTGATCCATGTACTTCTCGACCTGTTCGAGCCGCGGCTCGGTGATCTGCAGCCGCTTGCCGTGCTTGACCATGAAATCACGGCCGAGCCGGCGTCCGAAGTAGAAGCTTGTCGAGTCGCCCAGGAACGCGGCGGCCCAGACGAGTCCGATCAGCAGGCGGATGTCGATCACGCCCTGTCCGGCGACCACGCCGCCGACCACCACGGCGGCCTCGCCCGGCGCGATCAGACCTACGAATGCCCCGGTCTCGAGAAACGCCAGAACCGTGACGAGCAGATAGGTCCATTTGCCCAACGCGCCGGAGATGTCTTCGAGCACCTTCTCTGGCTGGGGCAGACTTTCGAACGCGCCGGCCGCGTAGAGGGCAAGTCCGAGTATTCCGACGACCGAGATGATCTTGCGCTCGGTGTTGAGCTTGCCGGTCCGCCAGCGCTGGAATGCGACGGGTAACCACATCGCCGCGGCTACGGCGGCTGTGACCTGGATGCCGTTCACTCGACATCTCCAAAGGACGCGGCGACGGGAAACGCGGCGTGGGCGATGTGGCCCGCATCGACCAGTTCATGCGCAGCGGTTTCGGCCGCCTCACGCCCGTCGAAGATTCCGAAACTCGTGGGGCCGGAACCCGTGAATGCCGCCGCGAGCGCCCCGTGCTTCCTGAGCTCGGCGGGCAGGCCGGCGAGCTCCGGGCGTAGAGCGACGATCGCCGGCTCAAGCGCGTTCTCGACGAGACCACACAGCTGGTCAAGGTCGACTCCGGCGGAGATCCTCTCAAGCAGCGACTCTTCGCGCTGGACGATCTCGGGCTCCGGAAGATTTATGCGGTCTGACTGGTTGAACACTTCGCCAGTTGAAAGTCCCAACTGTTGCTCGATGATCACGTAGAAGCGACTTGCTGCGTCGTAGAGGCACTCCGGCTGGATCGGCGCGACGCGTTCTCCTGCGCCGTGCACCAGAGCCGCGCCCGGGACCAGCTGACTCGGAACATCAGCGCCAAGTGGAAATGCGATTCGTTCGTACTCCCAGATCGGCCGCTTCGCGATCGCAGCTGCAAGGCGCAGCGCGGCGGCAGCATCGGCGCTGCCTCCGCCCATTCCGGCGGCCACCGGTATCCGCTTCTCGATCGTGACCTCCAGCGGGGGCGAAGCCAACAACCCGGCTTCGCGCGCCGCACGAAGCGCTTGCTCGACAAGATTCTCGCCTTCGACTCCGTCGCAGATGACGCGATCACGGTCCCCGTCGATCTCGCGCGCGATCAGCGTGTCCGAGAGCGAAACCGATTCAAAGAGCGAGGCAATCTCATGCAATCCGTCGGGCCTGGTCGGCCCCAGATAGAGGCAGAGGTTGAGCTTGCCCGGCGCTTCCACGCGAAGCTCGTTCATGCCGCCGGTCCGATCAGCGGCTGCAGCTGGCGGAACTGCGCGGCAGTGAGCTGCTCTGCGCGGGTGTTGGCTGCGAGCCCGATCTCCGCGAGCGCAGCCGCGGCACGCTCGCGGATCGACTTGTCGTCGCGGTTGGCGTGTGCGAGCGAACTGGCGAGCGGTTTGCGTCGGTGGGCGAAGGCGCCGTGGACCAGGTCGTTGAATCCTTCCGGCGGATTCGGTTCAGTGCGCTTGAGAGTCACCAGGGATGAGTCGACGTTGGGCACCGGATGGAAAATATTTCGCGAGAGCTTGCGCGTAGCCGTCTCGCCGCAGACTGCCTGAACCAGCACTGAGGTTCCGGCGTAGAGCTTTCCTCCGGGCTTCGCGGTCAGGCGGTCGCCGACCTCGCGCTGGGACATGACGCAGCAGAGTTCGAGTTCGGGCAGCTCGTAGAACGACTTGATCACGCAGGTTGCGGCGACGTTGTAGGGAAGATTGGCGATCAGCTTGTTCGGGCGCGGATCGAGCGCGCCGTAGTCGATCTTCACCGCGTCGGCAAACACAAGACTTACGTTGGGCGTATCGCCGATCGCATCCTCAAGTGGCGGACGGAGGGACTCGTCAATCTCGATCACGTGGACATGCTTTGCGCGTTCGGCCAGAAACTCGCTCAGCACTCCCAGACCGCCACCGACTTCGAGCACCACGTCGCCCGGTCCGAGGCCCGACGCATCGCCGATCACCTCGAGGATGTTGTTGTCGATCAGGAAGTTCTGCCCGAGCTTGCGGCGGGGCTGGATGTCAAAGCGCAGCATCCGCTCGATCGAGGGCTGCGTCGGACTGGAGTAGTGCTCGTCGCCGGACACGGCGGCGTGGCTACCAGTCCAGCGCGCGCTGGGCGTTGGCGGTGACGAGCGCGTCGAGCTCGTCGTAGCTGACGCCGCGCGTCTCGGCGATCAGCTGCGCGGTCAGCGTGACCCAGGCCGGCTCGCAGCGCTTGCCGCGGTTGGGCATCGGGGCAAGAAAAGGGGAGTCGGTCTCGACCAGCAGCAACTCGTCCGGGACGTTGGCGGCCGCCTCGCGGAGGTCGGGTGCGTTCTTGAAGGTGACGTTGCCGGCGAACGAGCAGTAGAAGCCGGCCTCGACTGCGCGCGGGAGCTCGCCGGCGTCGCTGAAACAGTGGAGGATCACGGCGGGCAGCTCAGAGCCGTGCTCGATCAGCATGTCGATGCACTCGGCCTCGGCGCCGCGGGCGTGGATCGAGACGGGCAAATTGCGCTTGGTCGCAATCTCGATCTGCGCCTTGAAGCCGCGGCGCTGATCGTCCGGCGGCGCGCTGTCGCGGAAGAAGTCAAGGCCGGTCTCGCCGATTGCGCGGACCTTCGGGTGCTCGGCCGCTTTGTCGATCGCCTCGGCCATCGCGTCGGTGAAGCCGGTGGTTTCGTTGGGGTGGCAGCCGACTGCGGCGAAGACACCTTCGTGCGCATCGGCGATCGCCAGCGAGATGTCGAACGTTGCTTCGGTCAGGCCGATCGTGAGGATCTTGTCGACCCCGGCCTCGGCAGCGCGGGCGACGATCTCGTCAGGGGTGCCTTCGCACATCTCGATGTGCGCGTGGGTGTCGACCATCAGGCCGCGCTCGGCTCGAGCTTCGGGAACAGCGGGCTCAGCGAGTCGATCTTGAAACCGCCCTCGCCGGCGCCGAAGACGGCGGCAGAGATGTCGTTGACCTGGCTCTCGTGGCCGATCGCCGTGAGCAGCGTCAGCGTGGACTTCGGGATGTACGGCTGCAGCAGGATTGAGGTCACGCGCAGGCCTTCCGCCAGGCCGTAGAGCGTCGCGTCGAGCTCGGACTGGGCCTCGGGCGATTCATCCTTGGCCAGCTTCCACGGCGCGCGCTCCTCGACAAAGCGGTTGAGCCTGCGTACGAGTACCCAGACTTCTTCGAGCGCGCTTGTCAGTTCGAGGTCGTCGATGCGCGCGGCGAGCTTGTCCGCGGCGCCTTCGAAGTCTTCTTCCAGGCCGGTTGATTCAGGCTTTGGTGGAACCACGCCGTCGCGGTACTTCGTGATCATCGCCAGCGAGCGGCTGGCGAGGTTGCCGTAGTCGTTTGCGAGTTCGGTGTTGTATCGCGTCTCGAAGCCCTCGGTGGAGATCGAGCCGTCGTTGCCGAAGCTGACTTCGCGGAAGCAGTAGAAGCGCAGCGCGTCAGAGCCGAAGATGTCCACGACCTTGTTGGGATCGAGCACGTTGCCCAGCGACTTGCTCATCTTTTCGCCGTCCATCAACAGGTAGCCGTGCACGAACATGCGCTCCGGCAGCGGCGCGCCGAGCGCCATCAACATCGCGGGCCAGTAGGCCGAGTGAAACTTGATGATGTCCTTGGCCATCACGTGAACCGATGCCGGCCAGATGTCGTCGTCGGGGCGGGCGATCTTGGGCGCAGTCCAGTAGTTGAGCAGCGCGTCAAACCACACGTACATCACGTGCGAGGGATCCCACGGGAGCTCGACCCCCCAACTGATCTTCGAGCGTGAGAGCGCGACGTCGCGCAGGCCGCTCTTGATGAACGAGAGCGCCTCGTTGTAGCGATGTTTGGGCTGGACGAAATCGGGTTGCTCGGCGAAGAGCTTCTCGAGTGGCTCCTGGAATGCGGAGAGCTTGAAGAACCAGCTCTCCTCGGACTCGCGGTCGAGCGGGATCTTGTGGATCGGGCAGGTGTTGCCCTCGGCGATCTCGTGCTCGCC
>JAEMRJ010000105.1 GCA_016463365.1 Thermoleophilaceae bacterium
CGAGCTGGCTAGAGCCGCTCGGCGACCTTCGGGGCCTCGCGGTTGAAGTACCAGATCGCGAACGGCGGCAGGAGCAGCAATATCCCGATCGGAATCAGGCCAACTGGCCAACCTCCGACTGAGTCCCACCCGGTCGGGGCGGTGGGGTCGATGATCCAGTGGCGCAGCTGCCCGATGATCGGTGTCAGCGGGTTGAACTGGATGAACTGCCGCAGATGCTCCGGGGGAGTTTCGATCGCGTAGAGAATCGGCGACGCGTAAAACAGCGCCGTCGAGAACACCTGCCAAATCGGCATGATGTCGCGGAAGCGCACGAACAGCGCCGACAGAATGCAGGAGATCGACAGCGTCAGCACGATCAACGGCAGGACACCCACCGGCAACAGCAGCCAGGTCCACGTGATCGGAACGCCAGAGAGTGCGATCAGAATCAGCACCGCAACCAGGTTGACTGCCAGGTTCAGGAGTGACGTGGTGACCGTCGCGAGCGGGATGACCAGCCGAGGGAACTGCATCTTGCGAACCATGCTCTCCCGGTTGGTCACCGCCATGATCGACGCGCTCGTGGCTTCGACGAAGAACTGGTAGAGCATGATGTTGAGCAGCAGCAAACCTCCGTAGTTCTTGATGTCGTCGCCGAGCGGCGCGATCTGCGTGAAGACCACGAAGTAGACCCCGAAGAGCATCAGCGGCCGAAACAGCGACCAGAGATACCCGAGCGCAGACCCGAAATACGTCAGCTTGAAGTCGGTGACGGCGATCATCCACGTCAGCGCGAAGAAGCGCCGAGCCGAGCCGCCGAACGCCGACGGACCCTTGATCGTGCGGGGTGCGTCGAGCGGGACCAGCACCACGGGCGCCCCTGACGGATCGGAGATGGTGTGCTCAGGCATGGGCGTTTCCTGACGGTGCGGTGGGCTGCGTTGGCGGAGCACCGCGTTCGATCACCACTTGCGTTGGAACCTTGATTGCGCCCACGACCCTTCGCGCCCCGTGAACAATGAACTCATACGCCGTGAGGTTCTCCGCCAGCGGCTCGGGTCCGCCGGCTCGATACAAGTGAAAGCCCACGTGGTACGGCGACTCGGCGAGTTCCGCTTCGAAGGTCGCCGACACCTCGATGGGTTCGCCAGCGCGCAGTGACTCTCCGTCGAAGTCGATCATCACGCCCGTGACTTGACGGTGCAGCGCATCGCGAAGGACGAGGAACAGCTCTGGGTAGTCGACGTCGACGGGCGGCGTCATGCGCGCTTCGATACGGATTGGCAAGCCGGAACGCTGCGTGGAGACCGCTGCGCCGGAGCCATCGACGGCGACCGCCGAAGCCTGCCAGTCGGCGAACTCGCCGACCTGCACGGCCGACGGCTCGACCTCGGCCTTCTCAAAGTTTGCGTCGATGTAGGCGCCGCCAACGTCGAGCGGGTCGCCGATCATCTCGACAACGCCATCGCGAATAAACATTGCGCGATGGCAGAAGCGCTCGACGGCCGACATGTCGTGCGTGACCAGCACGATGGTTTTGCCTTGATCCCGCAGGTGGTAGAAGACGTCCAGGCACTTCTGCTGAAAGGCTGCATCGCCGACGGCCAGCACCTCGTCGATCAGGAACACGTCCGCGTCGGACTGGACCATGACCGAGAAGGCAAGTCGGACCTGCATGCCCGACGAGTAGTTCTTGAGTTTGAGGTCGAGGAAGTCACCGAGCTCTGCGAACTCAATGACCTCGTCGAACCTACGCCTCGCCTCGCGAGGGGTCAGGCCCATCATCACGCCGTTGATCGTGACGTTCTCGTAGGCCGTCAGATCCATGTTGAACCCAACGCCCAGCTCAATGAACGGTGCGACGCGTCCGGCGCTGGCGATGCGCCCTGAGTCGGGACCGTAGATGCCAGCCATGCATTTCAGCAACGTGCTCTTCCCAGAGCCGTTACGTCCGACGATGCCGAAGAACTCTCCCTGGCCGACTTCGAACGACACGCCTTTGAGGACCTCGTAGTCGACCGTCTCGCTCCGACGGAACGGATGCAATGCCCGCTCCTTGAGCGTGCTCACGTGCTGCTTGGGCACGTGGAACGTCTTCGTCAGATCTTCAACGATGAGAGCTGGGGTTGCCATCCGACCGGAGATCGTAACGACGGCAACCGAGCGAGGGGCTGCCAGGGGGGCCCTCGCCCCTCCCTCGCAGAGGTCGCCTCGCGCTGGCCGACCTTCGGAAGTGTGCTTCAGTCGACCGGATCGCCGCGGAGTTCGGCGAGTTCTGCCTCCAGGCGCTCGACCTCAGCCTCGAGCTCCTCGAGGCGCGCCAACTTGGATCGCAAGAACGATGCACCACCTGAGCCGCTACGAGCGAACGCATTCCTGGAGAGTTGTGCGTTGGATCGCCAGAGTGCGCGATTCGCTCGCTCGATGTTGATCATGTGGCGGTTGTAGGCAGGCGCAAAGGCGCCGACCGCGGTCGCCGGCAACTCGAACTCTGCTTCAAGACCAATCAATGCGATGTAGTGATTCGCATACTCCTCTTCAGCGCGCTCTGCCCATCGCAGACGAGCCTCAGCGCTGAGCGGCCCATTGGGACCGAACATGACGGAACCTTCGAGCGCGGACTGCAGAACAAGCGTGTAGTCAGGGGCGATCTGCGCGAAGAATTCGCGGGCGAGATCGAATCCGAACTGCGTTTCGTGGAACTCGTTCTCCTCGTCGAAGGCTTCGCCGTTTGGCACCGAAAGCACCATCTGAACCCCGCCAGCGGCGAGGCGTGCCAGTTGCTGTGCGATCTCGTCGAGCCCTGGGAAGTGCTCAAGTCCTTCGAAGCACACCAGCACGTCGAAGTCCTTCGGCTCGGCGCGCCGAAGCCACGAGCCCGCGTCGGACGTCTCGAACCAGAGCTTCTCAGGCTGCGCGTAGGTCTCTGCCGCTTTCCGTACGCTTGCCTCGTCGATGTCAACACCGACGACCGAGCTCGCGCGCTCCGCAAGGAGCGCAGAGCCATATCCGACTCCACAAGCGAGATCGACGACACGTTTGCCCGCGACGACCTCCCGCGCCAGTTCGTAGCGGTGAACGTGCTCGCATGCAAGGCCAGTGGCCTCGGCGACGGCATCAATTCCGAGGCGTTCTAGGGCACCCACGTCATCTCTCCTTCGATCCGTCTGGAGGCGAGCTCAGCGCCGAAGCGCTCGATGTAGCGCTCGCCGACTTGCCTCAGCATCGACTCTGGGCGCACGCGGTACCGAAGCAGACGCTCTGGCGCCACCGCACCGGTGAATCCCGCGTCGCGGAACTGCCGATAGAGGTCCCAGTCTTCGTAGCTGCTCAGGTCCTCAGAGAACCGAAACCCTCGGTCGAACACCGAACGCCGAAAGACTGCGGCAGCGTCGCCGGCCACGTTGCCCTGGTCGAGTGCGCCGAGCTGATTTCCGAGCGGCGAGTAGCCGCTGTGCTCGCCAATTCTCGCGCCGCGGTAGTCGATGTACGACGACCATGTCGTGAAGTACGACAGCTCGAGATTCGATTCAAGACTGGCGACCGCACGTTCGATGAACGTCGGAGCAAGTTCGTTGTCGGCGTCGAGAAACGCAACGTACTTCCCGCGAGATACATCGATCCCGAAGTTGCGTGCAGCGCCCAGGCCAGCATTCGACTGCGTGGCCACTTTGGCACCGAACTGATTGGCCAGGCTGAAGATCACGCGGTCCTCCACCTCGAAGGATCCGTCATTGACGATGAGGATCTCGACCGCGGGATACGTCTGCTCGGCAAGTGAGCGAAGCGTGTCCTCGACGTAGTCCGCCATCCGGTGGTAGGGCACGACAACGCTGACGAGGGGCGGCTCGATCGCCGGACGGCGGGACGCTGATCGGTAGCGCGCTGGCTTGACCGCATCGGCGTACCAGCTCCTCACGTCCTCCCCACGGGTGAGCTCGTCGAACCGCTGGTTGGGGACGCCCTGCTCGATGAGAGCCTCGAGCTCACTGCGATCTTGGATCAGCGCCTCAATGGCGTCGGCCACATCGCGAGGGGACCCTGGGCGATCGATGAAACGGCCGGCGGAGTGCCCGGCCATCTCGCGCATGCCGCCGACAGGGGTCGTGAGTACCGGCCGGTTTCGCGCAAGGCTCTCGAGCACGACGGCGGGCCAGCACTCCCAGAGCGACGGGAACACCGCGACGTGGCTGCGCTCCAGCACGCGCGCGAGCGTGTCGCGACGAAGAGCGGGAATGAAATCGATCCGCGAGTCGCCGTCAGAGGTGAGTCGAAGGTGCTCGAGCATCGATCCACCGAGCGGAGCGGTCTCGGTATCGCCGCCGACGAGGGTGAGTCGGACGTCGTCCCTGCCCACCATCGTCATGCCGCGAACAAGCGACTCCACGCCCTTGCGCCGTTCGAGCCTGCCGGTGTACAGCAGCTCGAGCGGCTCGCTGAGGGGAGCAGGGGACCTCACCCGCTCCGTCGCGATGGGTTGACGAAGCAGGATGCCTGGGGCGATCGCTCCCGCACCGTAGAACCGTTGGTACGTGCCGTAGATGTCTCCCCCGCCATAGAGCAACGCGTCTGCTCCGCGAAGCGAGACGCGCTCGAGCGCATGCATGAGCTCGGTGTCGTAGTCGCGATGAATCGCGCCGTTGAGCACGGCGCACATTTCAGCGGTGGTATCCAGCCGGACCACGACTCGGGTGTCGACCAGCATCGGGTGCCCGGCCTGGCGAGCCTGGATCGTGACCGCGCCTTCGCCCAGATAGTCCTGGAACTCGATCAGCGCCGGCGGCTCGTCCGCAAAGCGATCCACGAGCGCCGCGAACACCTTCGAGCTGTAGGCGTGCATGAAGCCGTAGTGCGCGCCGATCTCGTGGGTGTCGGGGTCGTCGACGTAGATGATCTCGACCGTCGACGGATCGAAGATCAGCCCGGCGGTCGCATGCGCTGCCTCGAACGTCGGCTGATGAGACGACGAAGTGACCACCGTGATCGGGTAATCACCGGCCAGGAACTCGACCAACGACGACACGTATGTCCCGATACCGCCGCCGAAAGGGGCGAGCTCGCGAGACACGAGCACGACGCGGCCGCTGGTCACGCGGCTCAACGGTTTCGGATGCGGTCCTTGAGCAGGCGCAAGGGCGCCGTGATCTTCCAGGAGATCGAGCTCATGGACAAGCCATACACGTGACGGAGCTGGTTGTGTGCGGCGCGCTCCTCGGCCAGAGCCAACTCGGCGGCTTCCCGGCCCTGCACCGCTTGGGCGTAGAGGCCCGTCTCGTGGACCGCGCGGAGCCGCTCCGGGACCGGGCGCTCGTTTCCGATCCCGTCTCCGGCCATCAGGAGGTCGCGGCCCCGGCGCAGGACGTGCGCAGACGGGTAGTAGCGGTTCTGGACCACGTCGTGCGTTCGACGCACGCCGGTGTCGTTGGTGACGATCAGTCCGAGCCCGCCCCACAGCTCATAGCGAAGCTCGGGAGTGGCGAAGACGTATCCAGCCACCAGGTCGAGTTCGACATATGACACCTTCGGCCACGCGGCGATCTCGACCTCTTCGATGCCTTTGCGAACGACCTCGTTGGCGGTGTCGTGCATGATGATGACCGTGTTGGCCGTGGCCGGCGAGTCGAGGAGATCCTCGATGTCGGCCCGCACACCCTCAGTCGAATGATCGCCATCGACGAGCACGAAGTCGACGTTGCGACCCTCTTCGGCGAACTGCCGGAGGACCTGCGGAAGCAGGACATGACTATCGCCCGTGTGGAACGTGACGTTGCTGAGCGCTTCGGCTTCGGGGTTCGGCTTGACGAGGTCGAAACTGTGGACTTCCTCGGAATGCTCGGCGATGCGATCCAAGCTGCCACCCTGGGCAGTTCCGATCTCGATGGCGAGCTTCGGCTTCACCTGCGAGAGCAGCCCCTCGAAGGCCGACCGCTCGCCGAACGACATCTGCCATAGAGGCATGCCGAGAATCTCGACAGGGCCGTAATCAAGCGTGCCAGGGGTGTTGTTCAGCTCCACGGTCGGCAAGCTTACACGCGCTCCGCGGCGTCCGGTGTACCGGCGTGAAGCTTCTGCTTGTGGGCTTCAACGGCCTCTGCGGAAGTCCCAAGTTGCTAGTACTACCGTGATGACGGGCGCCGACCAACCCACTAGCGCCAGCCGCCGCAGCAACCTACGCAGGTGGGGTGCGAGTTGCGCCATCGCGTGTCTTGTGGTGATCGTGGCCCGCTTTACCGACGAGTGGTGGGTCATCTCCGATCCGGACCTCAAGGTCAACCTCTGGGCGGCCCGGGCAACGCTCTTCGTCGCGACACTGCTTTGTGTTCGTGGCCTGATCGCTGCGGTCCCGCGAATGAACCGGAGGAGATGGGTGCTGCTCGGCTTCTGGTCGCTGTACTTGCTTGCCCTGGTCGCCGTAAGCTGGCCCGCCGCACTCATGAGCGACTCCGTCCAAGAAGTCGCGCAATCGCGACAGCTTGTGGTGTCCACATGGTTCTCGTGGATCTACGGGCTCGCCAACATCGCACTCCTCGACGTCGTTCCGCACGTCTGGTTCTTGTCGGTGGTGCAGGCGCTTGGAACCGCGGCCGTGCTCGCCTACGCAGGCGATGTGATCAGTCGCCGCGGAGCAGGTGCCCGATTCCCAGTCATTGCGGTCACCGCGGTGCTGGCGTTGTCCGCGCCAGTCGTGGCGACCACGCTGCTCCAGAGCCGCGATACCCCTTTTGCCGTCCTTCATCTGCTCCTCGCGCTCGTTCTGCTGGACACGATCGGCGTCCGCAAGCGTGTCACCCCGGTTGGACTGGTCTCCATCGGTGTGCTCGTGGGCGTTCTGTCGGTCCTGCGCGGCGACGGCGTGGTGCTGCTCCTCGCGCCGCTCGCCCTCCTTCTGCTTCGTCCCGACCGAAAACAGCTCTTGGTAGGCACGGGCACCGTCGTTGGCATCGTGCTCGCCATCCGGGTGGTCGTGCCAGCCCCGCTGGTACTCGACAACGATCCATTCCGCTACGGCTTGACCTTGCGCCTGTCCGCCCTCTCGGCGATCCTCGCGCAGACGTCCGATACGGCCGATCGCCGCACCGGCGTGACGGCTGCCGACCGCGCGACGTTTGACGCGCAAGTCGCCCAGCCGTTCTTCTCGGAGACCCCAGAACAAGACCTGCGTGACCTATCAGCGGTCCTGGACCTTGAGCGCGTCGAACAACTCGCCGTGCCGACGGAGATTCCCGCGTTCTGGGCGGGGGCCTACCGAGCGGACGCGAGCCCTGCCGAATTGGAGCGCTTCAACGAGGTTGCCGACCGGCTCATCCGCGACAACCTCGCGACGGTACTCGCCGACAAACTCCAGAGTTTTTCCGCAGCAAGCGGATTGGCTCCACGAGGATTTACCGGCGTGGTGAGTCTCCCGTCCGAACAACGGTTCGACTGGATCCCGGAGGAGCGCAAGGTCGGCGTCGCTGCAGACGCGCCATTCCCGGACTTGCAAGAGGACCTCGGGCGCCTGCTGGCCTCGACCGCAAGCTACGACGGTCTGCGGCCGGGCGGGGCTGCGCTCTTCTGGAACCTGCTGCCGTGGATGTTCGTCCTGCTGATCCCGATCGTGGTTCGCGGCAGGCTGCTCCCCGAAGCAGTGTTCGCAGCCGTGATCCTTGCCCGCGTGCCGCTCGTTTTCCTCGCGGCCCCTGCCGCACAGTTCAAGTACTACTACTCCGTCTACTTGGGCGGCGTGGTGTGCGCGGGTCTGCTCCTTGCCGCGCGAGCAGCACGGAGCACGGAGCCGGGGCCGTCCGCGCCGGAGTCGGCCGGGCCCGCGGAACCCGCTGACCCGCCGATCGTCTCCGCGCGTGAACCGGTAACCACCGGGTGAGCGGCAGCAACCTCGCTGGCCAGCTGGCTCGCTTCGCAGGGGTCTCCGGCACAGGTCTCGCGCTGGACTATGCGATCTACACC
>JAEMRJ010000014.1 GCA_016463365.1 Thermoleophilaceae bacterium
TGATGTAGCCGGAGTTCGTGATGCTGATCACCATCTGGCGGTCGGCGATCAGGTCCTCGAGCGGAATGTCGCCCTCCTGGTCGAGGATCTTCGTGCGACGCTCGTCGGCGTGCGATTCACGCACCTCGAGCAGTTCCTCGCGGATCACTGCGTAGATCAGCTTCTCTTCGCCGAGCAGCGTGCGCAGCTCCTTGATCTGTTCGACCAGGTCGTCGTACTCGGCCTGGATCTTGTCGGCTTCCATTGCCGTGAGGCGCTGGAGGCGCAGGTCGAGGATCGCCTGAGCCTGTTCGCGCGAGAGCTCGAACTTGGTCATCAGGCCTTCACGAGCTGTGTCCGGATCTGAGGAGGCGCGGATCAGGGCGACGACTTCGTCGATGTTGCCGACGGCGATCAGCAGGCCGGCGAGGATGTGGGCGCGCGCCTCTGCCTTGCGCAGGCGGTACTTGGTGCGACGGGTGATGACCTCTTTCTGGTGCGAGAGGTAGTAGGTCAGCGCCGCCTTCAGCGAGAGCGTCTGGGGCACGCCGTCGACCAGCGCGACGGTGTTGACACCGAAGGTCTGCTGCATCGGGGTGTGCTTGAAGAGCTTGTTCTTCACGACGTCCGGGATGACATCGCGTTTGAGCTCGATCACCAGACGCATGCCGTTGCGGTCGGACTCGTCGCGCAGGTCGGAGATCTCGGGAATCTTCTTGTCACGTGCGAGCGCGGCGATCTTGGTGATCAGGCCGTCCTCGCCGCCCTTCCTGACCATGTACGGAAGTTCGGTGACGATCAGTGCTTCTTTGCCCTGCTGGATCGGCTCGATGTGGCACACAGCCTGCATGCGCACGCGCCCGCGCCCGGTCTCGAAGGCTTCGCGGATGCCTGAGCGCCCGAGGATGTGGGCGCCGGTCGGGAAGTCGGGACCTTCGATGTGCTCCATCAGGCCGTCGAGGTCGATGTCGGGATTGTCGATCAGAGCGACGGTCGCGTCGATCACTTCGCCAAGGTTGTGCGGCGGGATGTTGGTCGCCATTCCGACCGCGATGCCCGTTGATCCGTTGATCAACAGGTTCGGGATGCGGCTCGGCAGGACGACCGGCTCAATCTCGCGGCCGTCGAAGTTGGGCATGAAGTCGACGGTGTCTTCGTCGATGTCGCGCACCATCTCGGTGGCGATGCGCGCCATGCGCGCCTCGGTGTAACGCATCGCGGCGGGGCGGTCGCCGTCGACCGAGCCGAAGTTGCCCTGGCCGTCGACCATCGGAGCGCGAATTGCGAAGTCCTGTGCCAGGCGCGCGAGCGTGTCGTAGATCGACTGGTCACCGTGCGGGTGGTACTTGCCCATCACTTCGCCGACGATCGTTGCGCACTTGCGGTAGCTGCGCGTCGGCCCGAGGCCCAGCTCGTTCATCGCGTAGATCACGCGGCGGTGAACGGGCTTGAGACCGTCACGTGCATCGGGCAACGCGCGGCCGACGATCACGCTCATCGCGTAATCGATATATGACGAGCGCATCTCGTCTTCGAGCGACCGGTCCTCGTATCCGGATTCCAACGGTCCCTGACTAGACATCGATGTTCACCGCTTCCTTCGCGTGTTCGTCAATGAACGCCTTGCGCGGTTCGACCTTGTCGCCCATCAGCGTGGCGAACATCTGCTCGGCCGCAGCGGCGTCCTCAATGGAGACCTGGGCGAGCGTGCGCGTGTCGCGGTTCATTGTGGTTTCTGCAAGCTGTTCGGCGTTCATTTCACCGAGGCCCTTGAAGCGAGAGATCTGCACGCCCTTGGAGACGAGCTTGACGACCTTCGCGCGCAGCTCCTCGTAGGAGCGTGCCTTTTCAAACGATCCGTCGAGTTCGATCTCGACGGGCAGTTCGCCGACGAGCTCGGTCAGCGCGGTCTGCACCTTCACGAACTCACGGAACTCTTTGCCTTCAAAGAGTGAGCGAGAGAGCCGGTGGACCTGCGCGTGACCGGTCTCGGTCTCGACGCCGCGGAGCGTCAGCTCGATTTCGTCCTCGCGGACGAATTCGACGAGCACGCTTGCCGTGTCGCCCTTGCCGTTCTGAGCGAATTTGATGACGTCGGCCGGATCGGTCAACCCGTCGGCGACGATGCTCGAGCGCTCGAGGAAGTCGATCGCCTCGTGGCCGTACTCGGCGCGGAGCACGGTCGACCAACCCTGGTGCTGCTTGAGCAGCTTGGAGAAACGCTGCCAGCGAGTTTCGGTGAGCTCCAGCGTTTTGGGCTTCTTGCCGTTGTCTGTGACCTCACGGATCTTGATCTTCTCGTACTTGTTGGTGAGGAGCACCTCTTCGAGCTCGTGCTCCTTTTCGACGTATCTGTCCTTGCCGCTGACCTTCAGTTTGTAGAGCGGCGGCTTGGCGATGTAGATGTAGCCGCCGGTGATCAGCTCAGGCATGTGCCGGAACAGAAAGGTGAGCGCCAGCGTGCGGATGTGCGCGCCGTCGACGTCAGCGTCGGTCATCAGAATGATTTTGTGGTATCGGAGCGACTCGATGTCGAACTCGCCGCCGATGCCCGTGCCGATCGCGGTGATCAGCGCCTGGATCTCGTTGTTGCCGAGCACCTTGTCGATGCGCGCCTTCTCGACGTTGATGATTTTTCCTCGGAGCGGGAGGATCGCCTGGGTGTTGCGGTCACGCCCCTGCTTTCCCGAACCGCCTGCGGAGTCACCCTCGACGATGAACAGTTCGGCGAGTGCGGGGTCGCGCACGGAGCAGTCCGCGAGCTTGCCCGGGAGCGCGGAGTTCTCGAGCGCGCTCTTGCGGCGGGTGAGGTCGCGTGCCTTGCGCGCGGCGGTACGTGCCTGCTGGGCCTCGATGGCCTTCGTGAGGACGGCCTTGGCTTCCTTCGGGTTCTCTTCGAGGAACTCGGCGAGCTTCTCGTTGGTCGCCTTCTGGACGAAGCCTTCGATGTTCGGGTTGCCGAGCTTGCCCTTGGTCTGGCCCTCGAACTGCGGCTCCTGCAGCTTGACCGAGACGATCGCGGTGATGCCCTCGCGGATGTCCTCGCCCTCGAGGTTCTTGTCCTTCTCTTTGAGCAGGCCCTTGTCGCGGGCGTACGCGTTCATGGTGCGCGTCAGCGCGCTGCGGAATCCGGAGAGGTGCGTACCGCCGTCGTGCGTGTTGATGTTGTTGGCAAACGAGAGCAGCGTCTCCTGGTAGCTGTCGTTCCACTGCAGGGCGATCTCGAGCTCTTCGCCCTCGGTCTGCTCGGTGAAGTAGACGATCTTCTTCTGGATCGGGTCCTTCGTGCCGGTGGAGTGGAGGTACTCGACGAAGTCACGGATGCCGTTGTCGTACTGGAAGGTGTCGGTGCGACCTTCGCCGCGCTCGTCCACCAACGTGATCCTTAGGCCTTTCGTGAGAAAGGCCATTTCACGCAGCCGGGTCTGAAGCGTCGTGTAATCGAACTCGAGCGTCTCGAAGACTTCGTCGTCGGGCATGAAGGTGACGGTCGTGCCGGTGTCGTCGGCTCTGCCGTCCTGCTTCAGGTCGAAGCGCGGGACGCCGCGGTCGTAGGACTGCTTGTGGATGCCGCCGTCGGTGTGGATTTCAAGGTCGACCCATTCAGACAGCGCGTTGACGACCGAGATACCGACGCCGTGCAGACCACCGGAGACCTTGTAGCCGCCGCCGTCGCCGAACTTGCCTCCGGCGTGCAGAACGGTGAGCACGGTTTCTGCAGCGGGCCGACCTGTCTGCTTCTGGATACCGACCGGAATACCGCGACCTTCGTCCCGGACCGTGACCGAGTTGTCCGGGTGGATCGTGATGTCGATCGCCTTGCCGTAGCCGGCGAGCGCCTCATCGACTGAGTTGTCCATGACCTCGTAGACGAGGTGGTGCAGCCCGCGTGGGCCCGTCGAGCCGATGTACATACCGGGACGCTTGCGAACAGCCTCGAGCCCTTCGAGAACTGTGATGTCCTCGGCGCCGTAGTCGGCGCTGACTTTGTTGTCCCTGAGTTCGACTTCTTCGGTGGGCGCGGTCGCTTCGACCGTCTCGTCCACAGGGTTGTTCGTGTCGGCTTCCGCCATCAAATCTCCTTCGCATGTCCCGGGCTGGGAAGACTCCTCCAGCCATGCGAGGCCTCTGTTCAAACCATAAGAAACGCCGATGCTTTTGACACCGGCGAGAGAGGTGCTCGTGGGACCTTTTTCAGTCTCCCGAGCTTAGCATTGAAGGCGGCGGAAATCGGCATTTTGGCCACCCGCAAACCCGCATGGTTATGCGGTTTCTTACAGTTATGTGAACTTATTTACCGGATTACGAATTTAAGCTCTGTCGGCGCTCCGCCCGGCAGCACTTTTTCGAGTTTTTTGAGCAGCTCGGGCTTCATCATTTCCAGCTCGTGCGCGACCATCGAATCAGTGCACGCAAAGGTCACGACGCCGGCTCGTTCAGAGACCGGCACGGCCCATTTGGCCAGAGTCGGACCGACTGCCTCGGGCCACGCCGTCTGCACGCGCGCAATGCCCGTGGCAGGCTGCATTCCGGCCGTGATATCGGCGAGTGCTTCAGAGAGTGGTGAGAGGTCGCGGCGACGGTGCATCTGGTGGTAAGACAATCACGTTGCTTCGGACACGTCGCCGCCGGCCACCGCCAGAACCGCGTCGATCGGAGCCGCGGACGGTACATGCTCGATCTCCGTTGTCGTGATCAGAACCTGGCCGATTCCGGCGACGCGCTCGACGAGCAGTCGGCGGCGCGTCGCGTCAAGTTCGCTCATCACATCGTCAAGCAGAATCAGCGGCGCGCGGTCAGTGATCTCGGCGATCGCCTCGCACTCGGCCAGCAGCAACGCGAGCAGCGAAATGCGCTGCTGACCCTGTGAGCCATAAGTGCGCACCTCGCGCCCCTGGTGCTTGATCACCAGCTCGTCGCGATGCGGTCCGAACGTCGTGAATCCGCGCTGGCGGTCAGAGTCGCGGCGATCAGCGAGCGCGGCCACGTACGCCTCTTCATCCTCGGGATCGACATCGGCGATCGTGCGATAGCGCAGAGTGGGTGCCGGCTCGAGTCCAAGTTCGTCGCCGATCGCAGCGAAGCGCGATTCGACGTTCGCGACGCCCTCGGCGCGATCCGCGATCAGGATGCGGCCGTACCTGGCAAGTTCGCGGTCCCAGACCTCCAGCTCTGCCCCACTGCTGCCTCGTGCAAGCAACGCGTTTCGCTGGGCGAGCGCCTCGGCATATGAGCGTCGGTTTGCGCGGCGGCCGGGCCAAAGCGCGGCGACGAACTGGTCGAGGTGTCCACGACGAACGCCGGGGGCTCCCTTGATCAGCTCCAGACGGTCGGGCATGAAAACAGCGGTCGGGGGGCGCCATTCGAACGGTTCAAGCGACTCAACAACTGCTCCGTCGGCGAAGTAGGTCTTTCCGTCCTTGCGGTCGATCGCAACTGCGATCGTGTGATCCTCACCCGGGGACGATCCTTCAACCTCAACTCGAGCGACGGGTTGGTCGAAACGCACCGCCTGAGCGTCGATCCGAGTGCGACACGATCGCCCGACACAACCTACGAAACAGGCTTCAAGCAGATTGGTCTTGCCGGCGCCATTGTCACCGGTCACGACCGTCACGCGTTCGCCCAGCGAAACAAGCGCTCGCTCATAGCTGCGGAAGTTCCGAACGCTGAGTGTCTTAACAATCACGCCTGGCCCACGCGGCCCGGGCAGATCAGGTGTTCAGGCGGATCGGCATGACGAGGTACATGAACTCCTCGTCCTCGCCGGCGACGATCAGGCCGGGGCGAAATGCACTGATCAGCTTGAACTTTGCGCGCTCAGTGTGAGCGCTGTCCAAACCGTCGCGCAGGAAGTCCGGGTTGAAGCCGATCTCAAGCGCATCGCCAGAGAAGTCCGGTGCCGGGAGCGTCTCGCGTCCTTCACCGATGTCGGTGGTCTGAGCCGAAACCTCAAGTTCACCCTCAGACAGTGCAACCTTCAGCGGGGTGTTGCGCTGAGCAAGCAGGCTCACGCGCTTCACAGCGTCGTGCAGTTCTGCCACATCGATGTCAAGAATGTGCTCGTAGCTGTCGGGCAGGAGCTGCTCGAAATCGGGAAACTGACCGTCGATCAACCTGGAGACGAGTAGAGCCTCGCCGGCCGAGAACGCAATCTGCCGCTCGGAGAGTGTGAGCTCGATCGTGTCGTGCCCGTCGGCGATGCGCGTGGCCTCCTGGAGCGCGCGTGCCGGCACGTTGGCTTCGATCTTCTGGGTGACCGGCGGGTCGATCCTGGTTGTGCGCACCGCGAGTCGGTAGGAGTCGGTGGCAACCGAACGCAATTTGTCGCCCTCGATCGAGAGCAGAATTCCCGTCAGGTGCGGGCGGGTCTCGTCGCGTGAAGCCGAGCGGGCGACCTGCTCGATCGTCTCAGAGAACTCACTGACCGGCAATGTGACCGTCGCGCCCTCGATCGGTTGCACGTCAGGGAAATCATTCGCAGCAAGCAGTCGCAGTTTGAATGCGGCACTTCCACAATCGAGCGCCAGCAGTCCGCCCTCTCCGACTACAAGCGAGACGTCACCGGCCGGAAGCTGACGCGCCACGTCGGCGAGGAGTCGACCGGGGACGACGATCACACCGCCGGACTCGACCTCGGCGGGGATCTTCGAACGGATCGAAATGTCGCCGTCAGTCGCAGTGAGGGTGAGTGTTCCTGTCTCGGCCTGCAGCTGGATGCCGGCGAGCGCAGGGATGATTGAACGTGTCGACACCGCGCGGCCGACAGCAGCGAGCGCATCGACGAAAATCGCGCGATCGACATTCAGTCTCAGACCAGATGATCCTTCAGGATTCAAGTTGTTTGATTCTTGTTGGTGTTGGTATGTGGAAGATGTTGACAACTGTGCAAACCCGCTCGGGAACTGCGATTGCTCAGATCTGTTCAGATTGATTCGTCCAGCGGTCGTCGGTCACCGTGGATAACTGCCTTGAGACTATCCACAACATCGGCAGCAGCAGGATCGTTTCGGTGCGCTGCTCTGACCTTGTCGCGCGCGTGCATGACTGTGGAGTGGTCACGACCGAATGCCGCGGCGATCGCAGGCAGGGACTGGCCGCTGTGCTCACACGAGAGGTACATCGCAATCTGACGCGGGCCCGTGATGCGGCGGCTGCGGTCGGGGCTGAGTAACTCTTCGATAGAGAGTTCGAAGTGATCGGCGACGGCGGTCTGGATGTCCGGAATTGAGACCTCTGGCCGGTGGTGTTCGGTGCATGTGCCCGCCGCGTGCGGGTGAAGTGAGTCGAGCAGCTCGTCGACGAGCTCGGTTGTGACCGGCTCATCGCGCATCGACGCGAAGGCGCTGACACGGATGAGCGCGCCCTCGAGTGAGCGGACGTTTGTGGGAACGCGCGCAGCGATGCGGTCCAGCGCAAGGTCGTCGTCGACCGGGATGTTGTCCACGCGGACGCGCTTGCGCAGAATCGCGCTGCGCAGGCGGTCGTCGGGTTTCTCGATCTCAACCACAAGACCGGATTCAAAGCGCTCACGCAGGCGGTCGGCAAGCTGATCGAGCTGGCGCGGGGTGCGGTCACAGGTGATGACGAGCTGGCGGCCTGCCTCGTGCAGGTGATTGAACGTGTGAAAGAACTCTTCTTCGGTCTTGACTTTGTTCTGGAGGAACTGCACGTCGTCGATCAACAACACGTCACTGCGGCGCAGATCCTCCTTGAAGTCCTGGATCGTGTCGTTGCGCAGGACACTGCGAAAGATCGCGGCGAAATTCTCGGCAGTCAGATAACGGACCTGAATCTCTGGAGCCCGATGGCGCAGGTAGTTGCCGATCGCATGGGCAAGGTGTGTCTTGCCAACACCGGGTGCGCCGTAGATGAACAGTGGATTGAAGGCCTGCGCGGGCTGCTCGGCGACCGCAAGCGCAGCGGCGTGGCCGATGTGGTTGGATCCGCCGATCACGAACTGCTCAAAGCTGTAGCGCGGATTGAGCGGTGAGGTGTGCCATTCGGATGAGCTCTGATCGGGGGCCGCCATCCCGCTCTGGGACGGGATCTCCGCCTCCGAAACGAACGCGACGCGCAGCTCTGCTCCGAGCGCGGCCTGGGCGCACCTGGTGAGCACTCGTCCATAGCGAAGATCGACCCAGCTGCGGGCGCGGTCAGATCCGGTGAGGTACAAGACACCATCGTTCAGCGCGGCGGGAGTCAATTGGCTCAGCCAGATGTCTGCGACATCGTCGGAGATGTCGCGCCTGAAAATGGCATCAGTTTTTGACCAGAGCTGGTCGATCTGCATTGCAGACTCCGGGCCGAGAGATCCGGCGGGTCGAGATATTCAAGAGAGTCGGTGCGCGAAATCGTGCGTCTTCTTGCACCGTGATTCGGACTATAACCAAGGCCCTGCCGGACGCGAACAGGCTTGGACGGCGAACGTCGCAAAGTCGCACAAAAACGTTTTTCTTGTCCGCCGATCGATGTTGTAAACGGCAGTCTCTACAATCCCGGCTTCAAGACTTCTCATCAGGGACTTTTATGAAGCGCACTTATCAGCCAAAGAAACGCAAACGCGCCCGTACTCACGGGTTTCGTGCCCGCATGAGCAGCGCGGCCGGCCGCAACGTACTCAAGCGTCGCCGCGCCAAAGGTCGCAAGCGGCTCACGCCGTAGCGATGTCTGCTGCCTTGGCCAGCCCATCCCGCGGCAAGGGTAGGCGCCTTTCTCGCAGCACAGAGTTTCAGCGCGTCTACCGCCAGGGGCGGTCGAAGGCCAACCGCTACCTCGTGCTCTACTCCTTCGCCCGTGGCGACGGGGCTGACGAGGATTCGCGCTTCGGCGTCTCGGTCGGACGCAAGATCGGTAACGCCGTGATGCGCAACCGTGTCAAGCGTACGATTCGCGAGGCGCTCGATCAACTGGAGCCGGACATGGCCGACGGCCTAGACTACGTCGTGCTCGCGCGGGCCGACATCGTTGAACTTCTCGAACGAGACGGCATGCACGGAGTCAGAGATTCGCTTGCAGAGCTGATCACTGCCGGCCAGTAGCCACCCAGCCCCTTTTCCTCGTTCATGACCTCGACCAGCACCAGCCAGAACTTCGGCGCGCGCCTGCGCAGGGCAGCCACGCTGCCTTTCTTGCTGCCGGTTCTTGTCTACCGCAAGTTGATTTCGCCGTTCATCGCTCCACGCTGCCGCTATTACCCGAGTTGTTCGACCTACGCCGTGGACGCGCTGAAGGAGTACGGCCCGATCCGTGGATCGGTCCTGGCTGCATGGCGCGTGGTCCGCTGCAACCCGTTCAGCGACGGTGGATTCGACTATGTCGAGGATCAGAAGCTCTTCAAGCAGCACTCGCACGATTGTGATGAAAAGCACAAGCGTCACGGGGTTTCCGCATGAACTACGTGATTCCCTACGCGAACATCATCGAGGACATGGTCAAGCCGATCAGCGATCTGCTGGACGACGCTCTCCGTCAGTTTTTTGAGTGGGGCATTCCGTGGGGTTGGGGAATCATCCTGCTCACGGTCATCGTCCGTCTGCTGCTCCTGCCGCTGACCTACAAGCAGGTCACGAGCATGCTGCACATGCAGCAGTATCAGCCGCAGATCAAGGAACTGAACGAGAAGTACAAGGACGATCCGCAGCGCAAGCAGCAGGAGTTGATGAAGTTCTTCAAGGAGCACGGGATCAACCCGCTGGCTTCCTGCTTCCCGTTGCTGCTGCAGATGCCGTTCTTCATCGCGATGTTCTACGCCCTGCGCGAGACCTCACTTCAGGCCGAGATGAACGCGACCGATCCGAGTTTCTTCTTCATTTCAAACCTGACCCAGGACCCCAAGGGTGCCGAGTTGGTGATTCTGTTGATTCTCTATGTCGGCTCTCAGCTCGGCTCGACCCTGGTGTCGCTCTCGACGGCGACCGATCAGATGCAGCGCCGTCTCATGTTGGCCCTGCCCTTCATCTTTGTTCCCTTCATCATCCACTTCCCTGCCGGTCTGATTCTCTACTGGATCACGACAAACTTCTGGACACTGGGGCAGTCATTCGTTGTCAAGTGGATGCGTATCCGACAAGGCGACCCAGTCCTGGTCGGCGCCAGCGACGATGAAGATGATGGATTGGTAACTTCCGGAGGCGCGGCGCTGGTCAAGAAAGAGCCGACCAAAGCACCGCCACCGCCGCCCCGGACCAAGAAGAAACGTTCTGGCCGCCGGCGCTGAATCGGGAGAGATTGATGACTGACACTGAGACAACAACTGAATCATCAGGCCGCGAGACGCTCCAGGCCGAGGTTGCCACGAGCACAGTTCGCGACATTCTCGCGGGCGCCGGGCTTGCGGCCGAGGTGTCCTACTCCCAGGAGGACGAGGACATCAACATCGAGGTGACCGGGGACGATCTGGGTTTTGCGATCGGTCGCCGTGCACAGACATTGGACGCGATCCAGCTGATTGCCTACCTCGTGAGCGCGAAGGCGGTGGATCCCGACGATCGCCGCCGTGTCTCGGTGGATATCGACGAGTACCGCGCAGCGCGCGAAGAGGAGCTGTTCGATCTCGCCGATCGCGCGGTTCGCGACGCGCTGGCGACGGGGCAGCCTGTCGAGCTGAAGCCGATGACTTCAAACGAGCGCCGTAGTGTGCATCACTATCTGATTGACAACGGCGACGTCGACACGCACAGCGTCGGTGAGGATCCCGACCGTCGAATCGTCGTCACTCCCGCCGGTTCCTGAGCGTTTCACGTTTTACGCTCCGCGTCATGGAGCAGTCAAAGCTTGATCGCATTGCAGAATGGAGCGTCGACCTGGAGATCTCCGGGACGGCGATCAAGTCTGCTGGTGAAGCGCACAAGATTCACGTGGCTGACAGTCTCGCGGGACTGGAGGTTCCGGCGGTGCAAGCGGCAAAGAGCATCGTTGACATCGGCTCTGGTGCGGGTTTTCCCGGGCTGGTACTGGCCGTGATGCTTCCCGACGCTCAGATCACACTGGTTGACAGTGTCCGCAAGAAGATGGAGGCAGCGGGCAAGTTTGCTCGCGAACTCGAGCTCGAGAACGTGGAGTGCGTCTGGGGCAGAGCCGAGGAGATCGCTGCGCTCGGATCGCCGCATCGCGAGGCGTACGACGTGGTTACAGCACGTGCCCTTGCCCAACTCGGAGTCCTGCTCGAATACTCCGCGCCGCTACTTCGTGAAAGCGGGCATCTCGTGGCATGGAAGGGTTTGCCTGAGCCCTCTGAGCTTGCGGCAGCCCGGGCAGCTGCCGAGATTCTTGGCTTCGAGACCGGCCAGCTGACCGAAACCAAGCCGTTCAAAGGCTCCCGCACCCGTCATTTCTACGTCGCAAGGAAGATTCGACCGACTGACGAGCGTTTTCCACGCAGAGCTGGTGTCGCGCTGAAAAAACCACTCGCGTAGTCGCAAACTCCGCGAAATACCGCGTCTGCGGACCTCGAAGGGTCCGAAATCGAGCGTAGGCTTCAGCCCGATGGATGCGCACGCGAATTTCGACCAGCCAGAGCCCGGTTTGACGACGATCTACGCGATCGCCAACCAGAAGGGCGGCGTCGGAAAAACGACCACAGCAGTGAATCTGGCCGCATGTGTGGCCGAAGCCGGCTACAAAACGCTGCTCGTGGACATCGACCCGCAGGCCAACGCCACGGTCGGCCTTGGCGTATCGAAGACCGAAGAACACACGATTTATGAGGTTCTGGTTGGTGAATCGACGCTTCCGCAGGCGATCAGGAGCACGGGGATCACGAATCTCTCGATCGTCCCCTCGACGCCAGATCTGGCCGGCGCCAACGTCGAGCTTCCTCGCGTCGCCGGTTCAGAGTTCATCCTTCGCGAGGCACTCGAGCCGATGCGCGGCGAATACCGCTTCATCTTCTTCGACTGCCCGCCGTCGCTCGGGCCGCTGACGATCAACGCCCTGGCTGCTGCCGACCGCGTGATCGTCCCCGTTCAGACTGAGTACTACGCACTCGAAGGTCTTGCCGACCTGCTCGACACCGTCGGCCTGATCCAGAAGGAACTGAATCCCAAGTTGACGATCGGCGGCCTGGTGATGACTATGCACGACGGGCGCACGCGCCTTGCAACTGACGTCGAGGACGAGCTGCGCAAGCACTTCCCCGGACTGCTCTTCAACTCAGTGATCCCGCGCAACGTGCGCGTTGCCGAGGCTCCAAGCTTTGGCAAGCCGGTCACCCATCACGACCCACACAGCGCCGGAGCTGGCGCATACTTCGAACTCGCGAAAGAGGTGGCCCTCCGTGGCTGAAGCACGAACAAATTCCGAATCTGCAAATCCTGAGCCCACACGCGCCAGCCGCCGTGGCATGGGTCGGGGACTTTCGGCGATACTGCCGACGACCCACACCGATCTCACCCACGACGAGCTGCGCCAGATCCCTACCGGCGCGATTGACGTGAACCCCAACCAGCCGCGGAAGAGTTTCGAAGACGACGCTCTGAACGCGCTCGCTGACTCGATCGCCGCCAACGGCGTCATCCAACCACTGCTGGTGAAACCGCTGGCCGCCGGTCGCTACGAACTGGTCGCAGGTGAGCGTCGACTGCGCGCTTCAAAGCTTGCCGGCATTGAGTCGGTTCCGGCATACGTGCGCGCAGATCTGACTGCCAACACCCTTGAGCTCGCCCTCGTCGAGAACATGGCCCGCGTCGACCTCAACCCGATCGACGCCGCCCGCGCCTGTGCCGCACTGGTCGACGACCTGGGCCTGACCAAGGAAGAGGTCTCAAAGCGCGTCGGCAAGAGCCGCGTCGCGGTCTCCAACCTGATTCGCCTGCTCAATCTGCCCGACGAGGTGATTCAGATGGTCGAGGACGGAATGCTCAGCGAGGGACACGGCCGCGCGCTGCTCCGCGCCGGTGACCACTTCACGATTCGTCGCCTGGCCCATGAAGCTGCGGCAGACGGCTGGTCGGTTCGTGAGACCGAGCGTCGCGCCGAAGCTGCAGCCGAGTCCGCCAACCCTAAAGCACCAGTTGAGGGTACAGCGGCCGGAACTGAGCAGGCCGAGGCGGCCGAAGCAGCCCATGAGATCGCCGAGCGATTCATGAAGACCTTCGGCATCGACCCACGGGTCAAGGTCAGCGACCGAGGCGTGAAGGTCACGTTGGACTTCGCCTCGGTGGATGAAGCGCTGAAGGCGATCGCGCCTGAAAATCGTCGCTAGACTTTCCGCTTCTCGGGCGATTAGCTCAGTCGGTTAGAGCGCATCTCTGATAAGGATGAGGTCCCAGGTTCGAATCCTGGATCGCCCACTCGAGTCAATGACTCGCACGATCTCGCCGATGCTCGCGCGCGGCGGATCGGTCACGGACAGGAGTCCGTTCCCTCACCGCCGGCGCGCTGCGCGTCGACGATCTCGCAGGATTCATCGACTCGAGGGCTTGCGGCCAAAATGGCTGAGGCAGGAATCCGGCGGGATTCGCCATACTTCTGCTCTATGCGCGAAATGGTCATCTACGGGGTGTCGTTCGACATGGTCGGCAAGCAGCCGATCATTCTGCTCAAGGCAGTCGACGGGAATGAGTTCCTTCCGATCTGGATCGGACACCCTGAGGCGGCGGCGATCCTGATGAAACTGCAGGGTGCCGATACGCCCAGACCGATGACGCACGACCTGATGGCGTCGGTCTTTGCGGATCTCGAGCTCGAGTGCTCGCAGATTGCCGTCACCGAACTCCGGGACAACACCTTTTACGCCACGATCACTCTGAAGCATGGCGAGCGCGAGATCGAGATCGACGCACGCCCCTCTGATGCGATTGCCCTGGCCGTGCGTACCGAGGCCCCGATCTTCGTCGCAGAGGATGTGATCGCTGAGTCCGCGATCGAGTTCGAGCACGAGGTCGAGGACACCGAGGAAGTGGTCGGAAAGTTCCGCAAGTTCCTCGACGAGGTCTCACCAGAGGACTTCGGCGCCGAGGGGTAATTCGTAACCCTTGTTACTAAGTCGATGAGCACCGTTCCTCCCCGCACAGGCCTGATCAAGTGGGCCGACCTGACCGTTGACAACGCCGAGGACGTCCGCGACTTCTACGCCGGCGTCGTCGGTTGGAACGCGATCGGTCTCCCGGTCGAGGGCCGCGAGGACTTCATCATGGCCCACCCTGAGACCGGGGATCCTGCGGCCGGCATCTGCCACCAGGCCGGCAGCCTTGTCGGTCTACCGCAGCAGTGGCTCGTGTACGTGACCGTGGATGACCTCGACGACTCGATCGCCGCATGTGATCAGCTCGGCGGCAAAGTCGTATTCGGCCCCCGCGAGTCAGAGACGATGGGCCGCTGGTGCGTCGTCGAAGATCCGGCCGGCGCCGTGATGGCGTTGACCGAACTCACTCCCGGCGAAGACAACTAGTCGATTCATCGGCCATCTGTTGACCTTTTGGTGCGTGCGGGGCGCTCCAGTCCAGCATCTGCCTTCATCAGCACCGGCGGTCTGTCGATAACGGATTCGCGCCGGCCGGACGTCGGGCGAGAACCTCACGCACTGGAGTACAGAAATGAAGCGCACGATTCTCTTGTTCAGTTGTCTCTTCTCGATTCTCGGTGCCACGGTTGGCGCGGGCATCGTGCAGGCCCAGAATCAGTCTGGAGATTCCGACGCCGACGTCGCAGGGGTCTGCGTCGAGGATTCCACCGCGGGAAAGCCTGAGGCGTTCATCGCTCGCGGCGGCATTGCTCCCGGTGGCGAGAGCGACGAGTCCGAATCCGAGGACCCGCCTGCTGGCAAGGACTTCAGCGGAGACGAAGGCAGCGATGACCTCGATGGTGAAGACGGTTCCGACCACATGGACGGAGGCGATGGTGACGACGAGCTCGACGGCCACGGCGGGGACGACCACCTTCACGGAGACAAGGGGGACGACGACATCTGCGGCGAGGACGGCGACGACCACCTCAGCGGCGGACGCGGTGACGACACTCTCGACGGCGGTGCCGGCGATGACACGGTCAAGGGCAACTCCGGCAACGACACTGAAACCGGCGGAAGTGGTGACGACCTCCTGATCGGAAACCGTGGCGCCGACAAGCTCATCGGCGGCGCAGGCCACGACCGTATCCGCGGCGACAAGGGCAACGACCGCATCAACGCCGATGACGGATTTCGCGACCGGGTCGACTGTGGTCGCGGCCATGACACGGTTCTCGCCGATTCGAAGGACAAGGTCGCGCGCAACTGTGAGAACGTTCTGCGAGGTTGAGCGGCGACGCCATCCTCTGGTGACTCCGACCGACATCCTTCCGGTCGGCGATACTTGCGACTGATGCCCAAGGACAAGATCACTGCCGAGGCCGTCGCCAACGCCGTGCGCATCGGACACGGCTTCCAGCTGTCCCGCTGCAACGCTGCGTCCACCCCGGGGTTCACCGGTGGCAAGAAGGAAGCCGCGCGGCTGATGACCCGCACGGCGGAGGAACTCTCGGATCTGCAGGAGCGCCTCTATGCCAATGGTCGTGACGGCAGTGGACCCTCGGTGTTGCTGATCATCCAGGGCATGGACACCTCGGGCAAGGGCGGGATCATGCGCCACGTCGTCGGAGAGGTCGATCCGCAGGGCGTGAAACTCACCGCGTTCAAGGCGCCGACTGATGAAGAACTCGCCCACCCGTTTCTGTGGCGCATCACCAGGGCACTGCCGGGCCCCGGACAGATCGGGGTGTTCGACCGTTCGCAGTACGAGGACGTCCTGGTCGTCCGCGTGCACAACTACGTACCGCGCGCGAACTGGTCGCGACGCTACGCACAGATCAACAAATTCGAAGAGCGGGTGATCGGGTCCGGCACGCGGATCGTCAAAGTCATGCTGCACATTTCCAGCAAGGAACAGAAGGCCCGGCTCGGCGAGCGCCTCGAGCGCAAGGAAAAGCACTGGAAGTTCAACCCCGGCGACATCTCAGAGCGCGAACACTGGGCCCAGTACATGGAGGCCTACCAGGCAGTGCTTGACAAGACCAACACAGATTTTGCCCCCTGGCACGTGATTCCCGCCGACAACAAGTGGTTTGCCCGACTGGCAGTCAATCAGCTGCTGCTCAAAGAGCTCCGCGCATTGAATCTGAAGTGGCCGAAGGCTGACTTTGACGTCAAGACCGAGAAAGCCCGCCTGGCGAAGACCTGATTCAGCTGACCTTGAGCTGGTCGGCCCGGCGCGTCTGAGCTGTGGCGAGCAGCCGCTCGGCCAGCTCTTCAAAGGAAATGCCGGCGGCCTCGGCGGCCATCGGCATCAGGCTCGTGCGCGTGAGGCCGGGGATCGAATTGACCTCGAGCACCTGGGGCTCGGCGTCTTCCGGGACCATGAAGTCAACGCGGGCGAAGCCGTGACAACCGAGCAGCTCGTAGGTCTGCAGTGCCAGATCAGAGAGCCGCGTTGCCACGCTTGCGCTGAGTTCAGCCGGACATACGTACTGCGTCTTGCCGATCTCGTAGCGACTCTCGAAGTCGTAGAAGTCACCGCCGATCGGCACCGCCTCGACGGCCGGGAGGGCCTCGCCGTCGAGCACGCTCACCGCGATCTCGCGGCCCTTGATGAACTGTTCGATCAGCACACGGTCGTCATAGCTGAACGCAGAGACAAGAGCGCTGGGCACTTCTTCGTGCGATGCGGCGAACTTGATCCCGAGTGCCGATCCCTGACGTGCTGGTTTGACCACAACCGGAAAGCCGAGATCGTTCTCGATCGCGGCAAGTGAGTCGGCGGCCCCGAGGTTGCGAAACGCCGTGTCGTTGAAGGTGACAAAGCGTGGCGTCGGCACGTCGTTCTTCTGCAGGATCAGCTTCGTCACGGCCTTGTCCATGCACTGGATCGAGGAGAGCACTCCGCAGCCGGTGAAAGGGAGACCGAGGATCTCCAACAGCTCCTGCACTGTGCCGTCTTCGCCGCCGCGCCCGTGCAGCGCGATGAAAACGGCCTCCGGGCGGACTTCCTCAAGACGCTGCACGAGGCCCTGGTCAACGTCGACTTCTGTCACCTCATGACCGTTGGCGCGCAGGGCTTCTCCGATCCGCGCGCCCGAGCGCAATGAAACCTGGCGCTCGAGTGAACTGCCGCCCTTGAGGACCGCGACCCTCACTCGTTCTGCGCCCGCTTCATCCGTTCGCCCGCCAGCCAGGAGACCGCGGTCTCATCGCCGCCGGAGCTTTCCTGCGGCGGGGAGACCGCCCGATGCTCGCCGGTCATCGTCCGCCACAGCTCGAGCTGGTCGGCGATCACCTCACCGATGCGACGGATGCCTTCGGTGATGCGCTCCTCGGGTACGCCCGAGAAGTTCAGCCGCATTGAATTCTTCCCACGCACGACATCCGAACCGAGGTAGGCGCCGGCTCCGGGCACGAAGGCGACGTTTGAGTGAAGCGCCTTGGCCAGCAGGTCTGTGGTGTCGATCATCGTCGGCAGCGTCGCCCAGATGAACAGCCCGCCGTCGGGCCGCGTCCAGGTGGCCTCGGGCGGAAAGTAACGCTCCATCGCCGCGATCATCGCGTCGCGACGCGACTTGTAGATCCCGCCTGCGGTGCTGACCCAGTCCTTCCAGTCGGCCTGCTCGAAGTACGTGGTGATCAGAAACTGTGCAACGCCAGAAGAGTTGAGATCGGCAGCGGCCTTGGCGATGTTGCACTTCTCAAGAACCGGTGAAGGCGCTTCGACCCAACCCATACGTAGGCCCGGCGCGAGAATCTTCGAGAACGTGCCGAGGTAGATCACGAAGTTGCCGCCGTCGAGTTCGCGCAGCGTGGGCAGTGGCTCGCCGCTGTAGCGGAGCATGCCGTAAGGATTGTCCTCGAGCACCAGCAGCTCGCGTTCGTTGGCGATTTCGACCAGGCGCTTGCGGCGCTCGAGCGACATCGTGACGCCGGCCGGGTTCTGGAAGGTCGGGACGGTGTAGATGAACTTCGGAGTGATGCCTTCGCGGTCGAGGCGATCCAGTTCCTTTTCAAGCAGATCGATCCGCATGCCTTCTTCGTCGAGATCGATCTGGACGGCTTCGGCCTGAAAGCTGAGGAAGCTCGGCACGGCGCCCGGGTAGGTCGGCGCCTCGGTGATGATCGTGTCGCCGGGGTCGACGAAGACCCGGGTGACAACGTCGATCGCCTGTTGGCCGCCAGTGGTCACAAGAATGTTGTCGCTGTCGGCGCGGATCCCCTCGGCGCCCATCACTTCAACGATGCAGTCCTTCACGCCGTCGATGCCGTCGGTCGGGGTGTATTGCAACAGCTCCGCGCTGTGGTGTCGTGCCATGTCCACGAAGACGCTCTCGAGCACGTCCTTCGGGAAGCTCCTGGTGTCCGGCATCCCGCTTGCGAGGCTGATCACCTCGGGCCGATCGGTGATCGACATCATGTCGCGCATCGCGCTGGTCTTGACCTTCTCAGAGCGCGCTGCGAACAGGCGGGCGTAGCGCTCGATGTCGTGCTTGCTGCTGCGCTGTCTGCTCATGGTTGGTTATTCGCTGCTGACCATCTAGATTCCCACTTACCGTATCGGCATGGACACGATCTGGAACATCTGCCAAGCGATCGGCGTCGGGGCCGCTGCCGGTCTTTCGCCGCTGGTCGCGCTCGCGGCCGTAGTGGTCTGCGTCGCCGCCAGCATCGGTCTTGACACGTCAAACAAGGACTACGACTTCCTTGCCGGCGCCGCCGCTGTGATCGTCGCGGTTGTCGTGCTCCTGCAGTCGCTCGCGCTGATTGTCGTGCCGGGCGGAATGCTGACCCGAGTTTCTGCGGACCGACCGCGGATCATGCCATTCCATGTCGGTTTCGCAGTCGTGCTCGGCGCGCTCGGCGGAGCGATCGTCTTCGGTACACAGAACGACGCGGTCTGGATGGGCGCGGTTTTCGGCGGTGCTCCGGCGGCTCTGGTCGCCGTGGCCTCTGGTCGCCTGCTCAAGGGTGTCGGCGAACGCCTCGAGCGCGGCGAGCAGCGGCAGCTCAAAGGCGCCAGCCGCGAAGAGGCCAAGGCCGCCAGGTCTGACTCCGACGCGTCTCGCCGCGTTCTCGCCTTCGGCGTCGACATCGTCACCCTGATCGCTGTGGTCGTGCCACTGCTGTTGCCGCCGGCCGGCCTCGTTCTGCCAGTCGTCGCACTTGCCCTGATCATCGGCGGTCGCCGTCGCGAGGCCAAGAAGCACGAGGGCCTCCGTGTCCTCAGCTGATCGCGACAAGAAGAAGCTCGTCCTCGTCGTCGTTGACGGTATGCGCCCGGCTTCATTGCAGCGGGCGATCGCAGACGGCACCGCGCCCAACTTCGCCCGTCTGATCCGCGAGGGCTACGAGAGCTCGGAGTGCATCTCCGCATTTCCGTCGCTCACCCCGGTCGCAACCTCCACGATCGTCACCGGCCGCGGCCCCGGCGAGCACGGTGTGCCGTCGATGAACTGGTACAACCGCGAAGAGCGTCGCTACATCGACTACGGAATCAGCTTTCCGGCGGCGCGCAGAAGCGGCGTCATCACGGTCCTCAAGGACCTCGTCTACCGGATCAACCAGGACCACCTCTCGGCCGACACGCCAACGTTTTTCGAGTCACTGGAGAACGCGGGAATCCGCTGCGCCTGCACCACATACATGATCTATCGCGGGCCGCACGAGCACAAGTTCGTCGGCGCAGGCGTTGCCGGAGCGCTGGCCGGTGTGACCGGCATGTCGCGCCCCGGTTACGGACCGACCCACCTGCTCTACGGCGACATCTTCGACTCGCTCGGCACTGAGTGCCGGTCGAGCTACGGGGTTCCCGGCAAGCGCGACCAGCACACGGCCTGCGCAGGAATAGAGCTGGTGCTGAACGGCGAGTACGAGTTCATGCTGCTTTCGTTTCCCGACAACGACAACTGGTCCCATCGCTTCGGCCCCGATCAGCAACCCGCTGCGATCGCCAACGCAGATTCGCAGTTCCAGCGCGTGATCGATGCCGCCGGCGGCTATCGCCGCTTCATGGAAGAGCACGCTGTGATCGTCGTGTCCGACCACTCGCACAGCGTCGTGCATGAAGCAATCGACCTCTTCGAGGTGCTTGAGTCGCACGAATGGGAAGTGCTTCGGCCGCGCAAGGGAAGAAAGCCCGGCGACGCCGACATCGCCGTCAGCCCCGCAGCTCGCGCTGCGCACATCTACGTGCTGGATCCGGCACACCTGGGCGGCAAACTTCCGCTGCTGATCGAGGATCTCCGCCGCGAGGCGAAGATTGAGCAGGTCTTCTGGCTTGATGAAGAAGAGGCATTCTGTGCACTCGGCGAGGCCGAGCTGCGCTTCAAGCCGGGCAGCCGGTACACCGATCGCCGGGGCCTCAGTTGGGATGTCGAAGGCGATCTCGTCGCACTCGATCTGTTCGTGGAAGGTTCCGAGATCCACAGCGAGGAGTATCCCGACGCGCTCGCGCGGGTCTGGTCGGCACTGCACTGCCCCGGCTCGGGCGACCTGATCGTCACGCCGGTGCTCGGCTACGAGTTTCTTGACTGGGGCGGAGTCGCGCACGTCGGCGGCGGAACTCACGGATCGCTGCACAAAGCAGATTCCGCCGCGCAGCTGATCGTCACCGGAACCGGCGATGCGCGCCGAGATCAACGCGCATGGTCGATCGCGGACGTGAATTCGCTCGTGCTCGAGCACTTCGGTCTAACCTCGCCCGGATGAGTCTGGCCTCGAATCTTCCCACTCCGGTGCGGCGCGCGGTGATGCGCGCATCACGTGGCGTCGTGCGTCTGACCAGGTACAAGGACCGGTCGGAGCTCGCCTTCTGGATCGATCACTGGGACAAGCACATCCGCGACGGCCACCTCTGGGGCGAGAATTCCCTTGAGCTCTCGGGCGACAGCGAAGTCGCCGCCGAGTATGAGGAGCGTCGCTGGCAGCAGGCCCGCGCCGAGGTCAACCGTGTCCTCCAGGAAGCGAAGATTGAGGACAAGAACTTCTTCGACGGCAAGGTCGTGCTCGACATCGGCCCCGGCTGCGTCGGGTTTCCCGACGCGGTCGCCGTGCCCGCAAAGCTGAGCTTCGGTGTCGATCCGATCGCCGAGGCCTATCGCGACTCGGGCCTGCTGATCGACTCGGACGCGATCTACCTGAACACGCCGGCCGAGCGAATCCCGCTGCTCTCGGAGAGCGTCGACGTGATCGTCTGCCGCAACAGCCTCGACCACGTCGACAAGCCGACCACGGTTGTCGCCGAGATCCACCGCCTGCTGCGACCCGGCGGGACCCTGATCCTCAATGTCGACATCGATCACCCGGCAAGCCCGACCGAACCGCATGAAATATCGATCGGGACGCTGCGCGGCTGGTTGCAGGACTTCACCGTCGAGCTCGAAGACGAATGGCTCCATGGCCACGCCGGCGAGGACGTCCCCGGCCATGCGGTGGTTGTGCGTGCCACTAGGCCATGACGGTGAGCGAAAAGTCCGTGTCGACTCCCGAAGAACTCGAGCGTGAGCGCCTGCACCATCGCGTCGGCGACGGAATGCGCAAGCCGCACAACTGGATCCAACTGATCAAATTCGGCGCGGTCGGTGCCTCGGGTTACGTCGTCAATCTCGCCGTCTACGAGATCGCGCGCCAGCAGTTCGACGCTCACTACCTCGTGGCCGCCGTGATCGCCTTCGTCTTTGCGGTGACCAACAACTTCCTCTGGAACCGCCACTGGACCTTCAAGGCGACCGACGGGCACGCCGGTTTTCAGGCCGTGCGCTTCTTCGTCGTGAGCCTCTTCGCGCTCGCGTTCAACCTTGCAGTTCTGCAAATCCTCGTGGCCGCGGGCGTCGGCGAGTTTCCGGCTCAGGCAGTCGCTGTGATCTGCGCGACGCCGCTGAACTTCATCGGCAACAAGCTCTGGTCATTCGACAGCAGGCGCTAGCGGCACGATCAGCTGCGTGACGCTCGTCGCCGAGCCCTGACGGTCGGACTCGATCAGCACGCCCATCAGGTGTTCATCGCCGGTCGCGCTGTCAAAGCGTTGCGGCATGCCGGTGCGCAGCTTCGTGATGATCGCTTCTTTGACCACGCCGATCACGCCGGCCCTCGAGCCGGTCATGCCCACGTCGGTGCAGTAGGCGGTGCCGCCGGGTAGTACGCGCGCGTCGGCGGTCGGAACGTGCGTGTGGGTGCCTACAACGCCGGTCACGCGGCCGTCGAGAAACCAGCCCATGGTCACCTTCTCGCTGGTCAGTTCGGCGTGAAAGTCGACGAGCACCAGGTCGGCGTCGCTGTCGATCTCGCGCACCAGCCGGTCAGCTGCGTCGTAGGGATTGCCGTCGTTGTCCAGACCGAACTGCCCGATCAGGTTGATCACGCCAAGGCGCAGGCTGCCGCCCCTGGCCTCGACCACGACCGAGCCCTTGCCGGGGTTGCTCGCGTGCTGATTGGCGCAACGGACGATCGGCTTGCCGGAGTCGAGGTAGCTGTAGACCTCGCGGTGCCGGTAGGTGTGATTGCCGAGCGTGATCACGTCGACGCCGAGCGCGAAAATCTCGTCTGCGGTCTTCGGCGTGATGCCCATCCCGCCTGCGGCGTTCTCGCCGTTGACGACGACGAAGTCGGGCTCGTGCTCCTCGCGCAACTGCGGCAGCAGAGTCGTGAGCGTGCGGCGACCGGGTTCGGCGACGACATCGCCGATGAAGAGGATCTTGGGCATGGCGCGAGTCTACGGCTCGCGGCCGGGCTTACCGGGGGAAGTGCTCGCGGATCAGGGCCTGCGGCAACTCGATCGGCTTGTCCATCGAACTGAAGATGCCGTCGTAGAGGTTTGCTTCGCCCCAGCGACCTTGGTCGCGCCACCGGATGTCTCGCTCGCTCATGCTTCGATCGTGCCGATCCCGGGTCTTCCGGGACACGATTCCAGACCGACCGCCAAGCCGGTTGCCAGGTCCGCCCGAAATTCCCGCCCGAGCTCCCCCGCAGTCTCCGAAATACCGCCACCGGAATTCTGGATTGTTGTCATGGCCTCCTGGACCGTCGCCTCAATGTGCCGGTTGCTGAGATTCGATCGAGCTGCGACATCGTCCCCACTCAACCAGAAGCTGAGTTACAGAACAAGACACGTCTGCCCCAATTTGGTGACGACCCGTAGACTCTTCGCCCATGCCGGTTCTTGAAGGCCGCGACCTCGTCAAGCTCTATGACGATCGCGCGGCGCTCAGCGGAGTTTCATTTTCGGTCGACGCGGGAGAGAGCGTCGCGATCGCCGGACCCAACGGGGCTGGCAAGACGACCCTTCTCGGCATGCTCGCCGGCGTCACGGCCCCCGACTCCGGATCGGTCGAACTGCCCAGTGGCAAGCTCGGCTGGGTCCCGCAGAAGGCTGCAACCTACGGCAAGCTGACGGTTCGCGAGAACCTCGAACTCTTTGCACGACTTGAGCGGGTGCCCGATGTGTTCAGCGCCGCGACGCGGATGATGGACCGCATCGAACTCGCCCACCGCGCCTCCGATCGCGCGGAAGATCTCTCGGGCGGGATGCGCCAGCGACTCTCGATCGGCATGGGACTGATTGCCGACCCGGCTGTGCTGCTGCTCGACGAACCCTCGGCCGCGCTTGACCCGCTCCAGCGCGAACGCCTCTGGGAACTGCTCGGCTCGCTCGCAGATTCTGGGATCGGCATCGTCTTCTCAACCCACTCGGCCGGCGAGGTCGAAGGCCACGCCGACCGCGTGATCATCCTTGACGGCGGCCGTCTGCTCTACGACGGCAAGCCTGCAGACATCGGCCCCGGCGCGCACTTCGAGCTCGCATTCATCAACTTCCTGCGCGCACGGCGCGCACACGCCTCGGTCGGCGGTGACGCTTCGTGAAACGCCTCGGCTACCTGCTCGGCAAAGACCTGCGCCTGCTCAAGCGCACGCCGACGATTGTCGTTCTGCTGATGCTCTACCCGGCGCTGGTCGCCGTGCTCGTGGGCCTGGCCGTCGGCCGCCCGCCGACCAAGCCGCGCGTCGCGATCGTCAACCAGGTCCCCGAGAACCAGCGGGACATCCGCATCGGTGGCAAAGAGTTCGACCTCGACAAGCTCACCAGGGCGCTCTACGAGAACGTCGACGGCTACAACGTCAAGAGCCCGGAAGCTGCGCTGGAAGAGGTCAAGTCCGGTGACGCGGTCGCCGCAGTGATCATCCCCGAGGACATCGTCGAGCAGCTTGAGTCTTCAAGCAGCCAGGGCACGATCGAGGCGATCTTCGACTCGACGGACCCAACGCGCAAGGCGTACGTGGAGAACACGATCAAGGGCCTGCTCGTGGACACCAACAACGAGCTGACCAACAGATTCACGGACGTCTCGCTCGACTACATCAACATCATCGTCAACGGGGGTGAGATCTCCTTCGGCGGCAGAACACGGGACATCAAGGGCCTGGCCAACGGCGCGGACCTGATCAAGGACGTGCTGCCGTTTGTGCCGCCGGAGCAGCGCAAGGATCTGCAGGAGTTCGCCGCGCTCTCCGAAGGCGCAAAACAGGGGGCGAACTTCGCCAAATCGTTGCTGCGCCGCGTCGGCCAGCCGATCAAGCTTCAGAACAAGCCGGTCGGCACCAACTCTTCGCTCTCGTCGCTGGCGGTTGCCGTGGCGGTCGCGGTCTCGGCGATGTTTGTCGCGCTGCTGCTCGGCGCCGGCATGCTGGCCTACGAACAGGAGGACCAGATGCTCACGCGCCTGCTCCGGGGCCTCGCTCCGCGATCGACGATCGTGATTGAGAAAACACTTCTGGCGGGCATCTGCGCGCTGATTGTCGGAACGGTCATGGTGCTCGCCTTCGGCGCGTTCGTGGACATCCGCTGGGAACGTGCCTACTACTGGTGGCCGGCGATCATCATCGCTTCGCTCTCGTTCGGCGCGGCAGGCGTGATGGTCGGGGCTGCAAGCGGCGACGTCCGCGCGGCATCGCTCGCATCATTCATGATCGGGCTGCCGTTGACGGCCGCAGCGCTTGTACCCAAAGGCGCGGTTTCGGATGGTCTCTACAGCGTCCTGCAGGTGATCAACTCGATCTTCCCCTTCAAGCCGTCGCTCGATCTCTTGCGCGCCGGACTTTCGCCGGGCTTTGATGCGCTGGTTCCCGGCATCCACCTGGCGGTGCTGATCGTGGCCTACTGCCTGATTGCGTCGTTTGCAATCAAGCGCCGCGCGTCCATCTGATTCCCGCCGCGGCGGGTACAGTCAAAACATGGCATTTCCAGCCACAAGGATGCGTCGGCTGCGCAGGACCCGTGCGATTCGCGACCTCGTGCGCGAGAACGATGTCGGCCCGGCGAACCTGATCGCTCCGTACTTCATCGTGCCCGGAACCGGCAAGCGCGAGCCGATCGGCTCGATGCCGGGTGTCGACCGGCTGAGCGTCGACCTGATGGCGCAGGAAGCGATCGAGCTCCAGGAGCTTGGCCTGGCCGGCGTGCTGCTCTTCGGGCTGCCCGAGGAAAAGGACGAGGTCGGCAGCAGCGCGTGGGACCCCGACGGTCCGGTGCAGCTCGCGGTCCGTGCGATCAAGGCCGCGGCGCCCGAGCTGACGGTCGTCACCGACGTCTGTATGTGCGAGTACACCAGCCACGGCCACTGCGGCGTGATCGGCGCGAGCGGCGACGTCGACAACGACGAAACTCTCGACCTTCTGGCGCGCACCGCGATCTCGCATGCTGCAGCAGGCGCCGACGCCGTCGCGCCCAGCGACATGATGGACGGCCGCGTCGGAGCGCTGCGCGCAGCGCTCGACGAAGAGGACTTCACCGGCACCGCGATCATCGCCTACAGCGCGAAGTTCGCCAGTGCCTTCTACGGGCCGTTCCGCGACGCCGCAGATTCGGCCCCGCAGCCTGACGGGCACATCAAGGAAGACCGCCGCGGCTACCAGATGGATCCCGCCAACGCGCGCGAAGCCGTACGCGAAGCAGTGCTCGATGTCGAAGAAGGTGCGGACATCGTGATGGTCAAGCCGGGCCTTCCGTACCTTGACATCGTGCGCCAGGTGCGCGACGCGGTGCCCACTCCGGTGGCCGTTTACAACGTCAGCGGCGAGTACTCAATGGTCAAGGCTGCGGCCGCCAGCGGCTACCTTGATGAGCGTTCTGCCGTCGCTGAGTCGCTCCTTTCCATGCGCCGCGCCGGGGCGGACATCATCTTCACCTACCACGCCAAGGAATTCGCGCAATGGCAGAAGCAGTGACCACCGAGGACGGCATCAAGCCGATCGGCGAGGGGCGCAACCAGCCCAAGCTCCGATCTCGCGAGGGCGGCGCCGCTGTTCCGCTCGACGAGCGCGACAAGCAGCTTCTGAATCTGCTCCAGAGCAGCTTCCCGCTTGAGCCGTTTCCCTTTGACTCAGTCGCAGAAGAACTGGGTGCCGAACTCGACTGGGTGCTCGAGCGTACGCAGCAACTGCTCGACGACCGCATCATCCGCGAGATCACCCCGATCTTCGACACGCGCGCGCTCGGCTATGAGTCGATGCTCGTCGCCGCAAGCGTCGATCCCGAGTATCCCCACCGCGCCGCAGAAGTGATCAACGCGCACCCGGGCGTCAGCCACAACTACCTGCGCAACCATGACTTCAACCTCTGGTTCACGATCGCGACGCCGCCCGATTCAAAGCTCGGACTCGAGGGCACGCTCGAAGTGCTCGCACGCGAAGCTGGCGCAACGAGCGTCCGCTCGCTTCCGACGCTGCGCCTCTTCAAGATCAACATGAACCTCGAGATGGAGAAGGGCACCGAGACGCTCGCTGCCCCCGGCGGCGAATCGAAAGAGCGCCCGATCGACGCGATCAAGCTGACCGAGATGGATTACGAAGTGATCAAGCATCTTCAGGGCGCGCTGCCCGTTCAACGCGAGGTCTACAAGCCGGCCGCCGACGCGATCGGCATCACGGTTGATCAACTGCTGATCCACTGCCGCGACATGGTCGACCGCGGGCTGCTGCGCCGCGTCGCCGGGATTCTCTTTCACCGTCGTGCCGGATTCTCGGCCAACGGCATGGGCGTCTGGAAGGTTCCGGATGCGGACATCGCCACGATCGGTCCGCAGATGGCGACCTTCCGCGGGATCTCCCACTGTTACCAGCGCCCGACCTACGAGGACTGGCCCTACTCCGTCTTCACGATGGCGCACGGCCGCTCAAAGGAAGAGTGCGATCAGATCCTCGATCAGATTGCCGAAGAGACCGGCATCCATGATCGCGCGACGCTCTACTCCTCGACCGAGTACAAGAAGATCCGCCTGCGTTATTTCACTCCTGATTACGCAGAGTGGGAAGCCAAGCACGGCGCGTGACCCGGTCGGCTGAGCTTTACGAGCGGGCGCTGAAGGTGCTGCCCGGCGGCGTCAACTCGCCGGTGCGCGCAATGCGCTCGATCGGCCGCGATCCCCTGTTCATCGCGCAGGCTTCCGGCTGCCAGATCACCGACGTCGACGGCCGCACCTACACCGACTACGTCTGCTCCTGGGGCCCGATGATCCTCGGACACGCCGACCGTGACGTCGTGGCAGCGATCGAAGGGGCCACCGAACTCGGGACCTCCTTCGGCGCGCCGACTGAAGTCGAGGTCGAGCTTGCTGAGGCGATCGCCGCGCGGGTCCCCAGCATCGAGATGGTGCGCATGACATCTTCGGGCACAGAGGCCGGTATGTCGGTGCTGCGTCTCGCGCGCGCGGCGACCGGCCGCGAGAAGATCCTCAAATTTGCCGGCGCCTACCACGGCCACAGTGACAGTCTGCTCGTCGATGCCGGGTCAGGACTCGCCACGCTGGCGGTTCCCGGCAGCCCCGGCGTGACCACCGGCTCGTCCAAGGACACGATCGTTGTTCCCTGGAACGACGCCGCAGCTCTGACCGCCGCCTGCGCCGAGCACGAGTTTGCCGCGCTGATCGCCGAGCCGTGCCCGGCGAACATGGGCCTTGTCCCGCCGGCGACGGGATTTCTTGAACTGCTCCGCGAGCAGGCCGACGCGAGCGGCGCGCTGCTGATCTTCGACGAAGTGATCAGTGGCTTCCGTGTCGCGCGCGGCGGCTATCAGGAGCTGGCCGGCGTCACCCCGGACCTGACGATGCTGGGCAAGATCGTCGGCGGCGGCCTTCCGGCGGCCGCTTACGCCGGGCGCCGCGACCTGATGGAAATGATCTCGCCGTCGGGCGACGTCTACCAGGCAGGCACGCTCTCCGGTAACCCGCTGGCGATGACGGCAGGCCTTGCGACGCTGGCCAAGCTCGACGCGCAGGCCTACTCGGTGCTCGCGCTGCGCACGCACGACCTCGCCAAGGAGCTCGCAGACGCCGCCGCAGATGCAGGCGTCGAAGTCTCGGTCGTCAGCGAATGCGGTCTGCTCACAGTGTTCTTTGCCGCCGCGGCGCCGACTGACTACGAGTCGGCCAAGGCCTGCGACCTTACGGCTCACGCCGCCTGGTGCCGCGCCCTGCTCGACCGGGGCATCTACGTACCGCCCTCGCAGTTCGAGGCCTGGTTCCCCTCGCTGGTCCACGACGACGCGGTGATCGAGCACACGGTCGAAGCCGCACGCGACGCGTTCCGAGCAGTTGCCGCATGAGCGCGAAGGCATTCGCTTCCGAACTGCTTCCGGCTGAGCAGCTGATCGCCGACCGCCGCAACGACGCACCTGCCGCCGAACTCGAGAGCGCGCCGAGCTTGCGCCTGGCGGCCGCGGAAGTCGTGCGCGAGGGCTATCTCCTGCACTACTCGGAGTCGCGCTGGTATGCGATCTCCGATCCGGACCTCGCACTGCTTGCGGGCGACCGGATGTACGCCGCAGGTCTTGCTGCGCTCGCGGCCGAGGGTGACACGGTGGCAGTCGGCGCTCTGGCTGCCCTCATCGCAGGTTGTGCGGAAGCTCACGCAGTCGGCGAGAGCGCACGCGCGGACGAATTGTGGGAGTCCACTTTGGCTATGCTTGCGCCCGGTTCGGACTGATCCGTCCTTGATCTGACCCGCACCATTTCTCCTTCATTGATGCCCCCGGAATCCGACACTCAGACCACGCCGTCGAAAACGACGCCGACCGAAGCCGCCAAGCCGCCCAAGTCCAAGTTCACCGCTGATCGCGGTTGGCCCGGCGCGTTCGAAGGCGAGACAGTCACGAGGCGCTCGTTCATGACCGGCGTCGCCCTGACCGCTGGCGGCGTGGCGTCGGCGATGTTTGCGCTTCCGGCGCTCGGTTTCGCGCTCGGGCCGCTCTTCGAGAAGACCAACCACATTGCGCTGCTCGACGTCGGTTCAGTCGATGACTTCACCGCCGACACATTCGTGCCGCAGGTCGTCACCACGACTGCCGGCATCGGCGAAGTGGGCAAGACGCTCGTCTACATCCGCAAGAACGACAACCCCACGCCCGAACAGAGCTGGCCCTATGTCGCGATCTCCAACCGCTGCGCCCACCTCGGCTGCCCGGTTCGTTACATCGAGGCCGCCAAGTCCTTCATCTGTCCTTGTCACGGCGGTACCTACGGCTTCGAAGGCGAAGTCACCGGTGGCCCGCCAGTCCGTCCGCTCGACCGCTTCGAGACCTACGTTCAGGAAGGTCGCGTCATGATCGGCGCCCGCTTCTCTGTCAACTCTCAGCTCGAGCGCGTTCCCACCCGCGACCCCGGGGCCCACGTCGACGGCTTCTGGCAGGTCCTTTACCCGCCACGCCCGACCACGTAGTCGCCCGGACCCGGTCTTCAGATGCCCAAACCAAGCAACCCGCTCAACAAGAATGTCTCGGATCTCCCGAAGCCGCCCATGCCGCCGCTTCCGCCGAGCCTCCGCCCCAACCCGAAGCCGGGTGCAAAAGAAGAGGTGACCGTGGGCGAGGCCGCCGCCGCCGGCGGAACAAGCGTCGTCGCCTGGATCGACGAGCGCACCAGCGGCTCGGGCTTTTTGCGCGGCTTCCTCTTCCGCAAGGTTCCCAAGGGCACCAACTGGTGGTACACGCTCGGCTCGGCGACGATGTTCGCATTCATCGCGCAGGCCTTCACAGGCGTCTTCCTGGCGATGTATTACACGCCCAGCCCCACCGAGGCCTATGAGTCGATGCGGCACATCAACAACGATGTGTTTCTCGGCGAGTTCGTCCACGGTATGCACAAGTGGGGCGCCACCGTTATGACCATCCTCGTGTTTGTCCACATGGCGCGGACGTTCGTCTTCGGTGCATACAAGTACCCACGTGAGCTGAACTGGATCGTCGGCGTGCTGCTCCTGATGATGACCATGATGATGGGTTTCACCGGTTACCTGCTGCCCTTCGACCAGCGCTCCTTCTGGGCCACGGTCGTCGGCGTGAACCTCAACGGCACGGGTCCGGTCATCGGCCCGTACCTGGCAGATTTTCTGCGCGCAGGATCAGACTTCACCGCCACGACGCTTTCGCGTTTCTACGCGATTCACATGATGCTCGTGCCGGGCCTGATCGGTGCGCTGATCGGTGCCCACCTGTACCTGGTCGCCAAGCTCGGCACCTCGGCACCGCCGTGGAAGAGTGCGGACCTCCCGCCCAGCGACGAGAAGCGGGTCTAGGCAGATGGACGCACGTCAGAAAGAGCAGTACCTGCGCGAATACAGCGCCCTGAAGTCCAAGGGCAAGCCGTTCTTCCCGTACGCGGTCGGCAAGGACAGCCTGATGGCCGTGATCGTGCTGATCGTGATCATCCTCATGGCACTGATCCTCGGCGCAGAGCTCGGCCCGAAGGCCGACCCGACCACCACCTCGTACGTGCCGCGTCCCGAGTGGTACTTCTTCTTCCTGTTCGAGCTGCTGC
>JAEMRJ010000106.1 GCA_016463365.1 Thermoleophilaceae bacterium
GCCCGTTCGAGGTCGTCGTCAAGACGATGGCCGCCGGAGTGAACTTCAACAACGTCTGGGCCGCCATGGGCGAGCCGGTCAGCGTCTTCCGCTACCACCCCGAGGACCACCACATAGGCGGATCGGACGCGTCCGGAATCGTCTGGAAGGTCGGCGAGGGCGTGACTCGCTGGAAGCCCGGCGACGAAGTCGTCGTCCACTGCAACCAGGCCAGCTACGAGGATGTCGAGGTCCACGGACTCGACCCGCTTGCGGCTCCGAGCCAGCAGATCTGGGGTTACGAGACCTCATGGGGCAGCTTTGCTCAGTACTTCAAGGTGCAGGCTCAGCAGCTGCTCTCCAAACCCAAGAGCCTCTCCTGGGACGAAGCCGCGAGCTACGGACTCACCTACTTCACCGCCTACCGCATGCTGCTCGACCGCGCCAAGATCCAGGGCGGAGACAAGGTCCTGATCTGGGGCGCCGCCGGCGGCCTCGGCGTTTTTGCCACGCAGCTGGTCAAGATGGCCGGCGGCAAGAGCGTCGGCGTTGTCAGCAGCGACGAAAAGGGCGAGCTCGTCAAACGCCTCGGCGCCGAGAACTACATCAACCGCGGCGACTACAAGCTGCAGCGCGTCGGCGGAGAGACCCCCGAAGAAGAGAAGGCGCGCTTCAAGGAGTCACGTCGCTTCGGCAAGGACGTCGCTGAGATGCTCGGCGGAGACCCCGACATCGTGTTTGAGCATGTCGGCAAGGCGACCTTCCCGACCAGCGTGCTGGTTGTCAAGCCGTTCGGCAAGGTCGTGATCTGCGGAGCCACCAGCGGTTACAACCTCGACTTCGACGTGCGTTACCTGTGGATGCGCCAGAAGGAGATCCTTGGCAGCCACTTTGCCAACGCGTGGGAAGCCACGAAGGCCAACGCGCTGATCGAAGACGGTCAGGTCAGCCCGGTGCTGTGGCAGACGATGGGATTCGACAAAGTCCCGGACGCACACCAGATGCTGCGCGACAACAAACACCTTGGAAAAATTGCGATTCTCGTTGGAGCGACCGAAGAAGGTCAGGGCCGCACGGCCGAAGGTCCCAGCGCGATTCGTGCAGAAGTCGGAGGCTGACGAAAATGGCAAAAGCAGTAGAAGTCGCGTGGAACCTCACGCCTTTCCGCAGTGATCAGTTCTGCGACATCCTCAAGCCCTACGCCGAGCGCGTGATCAATTACGGCGCGACGGGATTCCTGGTCGTGCGCCAGGCCGATGACGAGCTGATCGTCAAGCAGTACGCCTGGTTCGAGAACAAGGAGGATTGGGACCGCTACTGGAACTCCGAGCTGATGCAGGAGTGCCGCACCCGACTGCTCGGCCACTACGCCGTCCCGGTGCTCTACACCTGGCAGGAAGTCGTGAGCTTCGGTCAGCTTCCCGACGAGGTCTCGGTCCCGAGCGAAGTAGAGGCCTAGAGCTCCATGACTGCCAGGAACGGAGAGAGCGGCAAGTCGCCGATGCTCCTGCTCCACGGCTTCACCGGCACGCCGGTGATGTGGGACCCCGTGCTCCCGTACCTGGAGATGCACCACGAGTGCGTCGCGATCAACCTTCCCGGCCACACCGGCGGTCCCGCTTTCACAGATCCCAAGGATCACATCGCGAACGCCTTTGTCGATGTCGTCGAAGAGCAGATGGATGCGCTCGGCTGGGAGCGCGCTCACATCGTCGGAAACTCGCTCGGCGGTTGGCTCTCGCTGCTGCTCGCCGATCGCGGTCGCGCGTTGAGCACCGTGGCGATCGCGCCCGCCGGCGGCTGGCAGCTGAACAGCGCCGAGACGCGCCGCGCCGTCCGCCTGTTCAATCAGATGCACTACAGCGCCGCGATCCTCAGACCGCTCGCCATTGAACTCGCAAAGCGTCCGCGCGGTCGCATGCTGACCTTGCGCGACGCGGTGGCCTTCCCCGAGCGGCTGCCCGGTCCGCTGGCAGTGCAGTGGATCGAGGCGATCCTGGACACGCCGGCCTGGAAGCTTCTGCTCAAGAATGCGCCCAACGTCAACGCACCGACCGCGATGGACGGCCTTGAAGGCCACGTGCGCATCGCCTGGGGCACGAAGGATCGGATCCTTCCGTTCAAGCGCTACTCGCCAGGCTGGAAGGCAGTGCTGCCAGACGCCGACTGGGTCACGCTCGAGGGCATGGGCCACGTGCCGATGTCAGACGACCCCGCGCTGATCGCAAAGACGATCCTCGAGGTCAGCACCGCTCAGACGAGCGACGTTGTCGAGCCTGACTAGTTCACTCCGCTAGCCCTGCGCAAGCGGAGCCATCGTGAGGCCGAAGTCTGCGAGTTGTTCCCAGTAGAGCTCGGCCGTTTCCAGCTGACCCGACCAGACCGTTGCGCGGCCGGCGTTGTGAATCTCGTCGGCAAATTCGTAGCCGCGACCGATGGTGACGCCCGGCAGCGTGCGCGAAAGCATCATCGCGACACCGTCAAACGTGTTGTGGTCATCGTTCTTGACGATGATGTGCCAGAGACCGCCAGGTCCGAGGCCGGGGCCTCGAGTGATCGGCTTCTCAATCGTCTCGCTGGTCATGACGGACATTTTAGGCGGATTTTTCTGCATCTGCTGCCGCTTTTTTTGCCCAGTAGCGCTCGAGGCCTGCGTAATTGTGTTCGACGGGCAGTGAACCCACGAGCGACTCGGCGACATCCGGGGGAACGGTTTCCAGCTTCGCCTCAAAGTCACGCATGAAGTCCTCTTCACTGCAGCTGCGCGCCAGGTCCGCGAGCCGGCGCAGCTCCTGCTTCGCGGCTTCGATCGAGTCGAGCACATCGGGCACGCGGCCAAAGTGCGTCAGGCCCAGCGTCGACGGCACAGGGTCGTGCTCGGCGAGCCGGTCGAGTGATGCGATCCAGGCGTCGATGTCGACCTCTGGCGGCGGCGTGGACACGACTCGTAGATCAAATCCGTGGATCGTCTGACCGACCAGATCGCCAACGAGCGCGTACTCGGTCTCCTGATGGAACCAGGCCATGTGATGGCCGGAGTGCCCAGGCGTGTGGATGGCCTCGAAGCCCTCGACCACGTCGCCGTCGGCGACGGCGTGGATGTTGGCCTCGGGCACGGGTATGACCTCGCCCCACTTGGCCATGTCATCGCCGTAGATGCGGGTGGCGCTGGCGATCAGCCGCGATGGATCGACCATGTGCGGCAGTCCCACCTCGTGGATGTAGACCTGGAGGTCCGGATAGTGCTCGACCAGACGACCGGTGCCGCCGGCGTGGTCCAGGTGCACGTGGGTGAGCAGGACTGTGCTCGGTACCAGATCACCGAGGGCGCTGATCACGTGACCAATCGACGACTCCGGACCGGGATCGATCAGCACGTTTTCGTAGCGGTGGCAGGCGATCGAACGCTCGATGCCCTGGAAGCGCGTGTCAATTATTTCGAAACTCATATGTGCGCCAGAGTACCGTTCGGACCGATTGCGAGCCTCCGCATTGACGACCTCCAGCGACAAACACGACGCGATCGTGATCGGCGCGAGTCTGGCCGGATGCACGACTGCAGTCCTGCTTGCCCGCGCGGGCGCTTCGGTGCTGCTGATCGACAAGCAACCCGAGATGAGCGCCTACAAGGTTGTCTGCGGGCACTACATCCAGTCCTCCGCGATCCCGACGATCGAACGGCTCGGACTGCTTGAGCCGATGATGGCGGCAGGCGCACTGCGCTCTCCACCACGATTCATCTCGGACGAAGTCGTGGTCGGTCCGGTTGAGCCGGAAGTCGTCGAGCCGCCGATCAATCTGCCGCGAAAGAAGCTGGATCCGATGTTGCGAGAGCTCGCCAGCGGCACTCCCGGAATCGAGTTGCGCATGGGCGCAGCGCTTGAATCGATCGAATCGCTCCGACCGGGCGAGTGCCGGATTCAGCTGAAGAACGCCAACGGCTCGCGCGAGCGCGTGGCCGCCCGGTTGCTGGTTGCCGCGGACGGTCGTGACTCGACCTTTGCGAAACTCAGCAAGGCGCGCACGCTGCGAACGAAGAATGGCCGCTTCAACTACTCGCCTTTCTACACCGGCCCTGCGCCGGATGCATGGCCGGCAACCTCAACCTATTTCATGGGCGAACAGTGGGCTGGCGCATTTCCGACCGCCGACGGCCTGACCGGTTACTACCTGATGCCGACCAGAGATCGGCTCGAAGAGTTCAAGGCCGACCTTGAAGGCGCCTGCCTGCGGATGATTTCCGAGCTGCCCGCGGCTCCTCCGGTTGAACAGCTGACGCTCGCCGGCCCGATCGTCGGCAGACTTGACATGTCAAACCAGTGGCGCAATCCCGTCAGACGTGGTGCGGCGTTGGTCGGCGACGCCGCGTTCTCGATCGATCCGCTCGCCGGCATCGGCTGCGGCTGGGCCTTTCAGTCCGGGGCGATGCTCGCCGACGAAGTCGCGCCGGCGCTGGTCGCAGGCGAGTCGCTGTCCGCACCGCTGCGCAGCTTCCGGCGAAAGGTCAGTGCGCTCATCGTCCCTCACACGCTGCAGATCATCGGCTACTCGCGCGGCCGCGAGCTCAATTCGTTCGAGCGGTTCGTGATGCGCCGGGCAGCGCGCAGCGCGGGTGTCGAGAAAGAATTCATCGCGCTGGTGACGCGCAACGTCTCGCCGTTCAGACTGATGGGCCCCAGAGCGACCGTCACGCTCCTACGCGGCTGACGCCGGCGCGCGTCCGAGCAGCCGTTCGAGCGCATCGACGATCTGATGCGGGTTCTTTGCCGGCAGCTGATGGTCGCCCTCGATCTCGACGATCGTGGAACCGGCCAGACCCTCCGCAAGGCGCCGCGCATTGCGCAGGGTGACCGTCTGATCGTCGCGGCCGTGCACGATCAGCGCAGGAGCGCTGGCGCGCTTCAGGTTGCGCGTGATCATGCGCTCGGTGTCGTTGAACTGGATCCGGTCGTTGGCAAGGGCGCGAACGCTGGTGTGCCGGGCAAGCACCGAAACTGCGACCTTGCGCTCGGCCGCGTGATCGGCTCCGTCGCCGTAGGCCATCAGAGCGCCCTGCTGGGCGGCGTACTTGCGCAGTATCCGCAGGAAGAACAGGTCGAGGATCTGGCACACCCCCGGGCGCTCGACCCACTGGATCAGCCGCGCCTGCCGGATGCGCTGCTCATGCACGCGGGTGCCTCCGGCAGCGGGCGCGAGCAGAAGCATGGCCTCGACAAATTCGGGCTTGCGGATCGCGAGCCCGAGCGCAGCCAGTCCGCCGAACGAGTGGCCGACCACAACCGCGCGCTCCACGCCGAGCGTGCCTGCGGCCTCGACGATCCCGTCGAGCTGCTTGCTGAACTCCTGCGGCGCGCCTTCGGACCACGCGTAGCCCGGTCGGTCGAAAGCGATCGTGTGATGACCGGTCAGCTCAGCGCGAACGCGGTCAAAGTCCCGGCAACTGCCCGGCATCCCGTGAATGAAGATGATCGGCGTGCCCTCACCCACGGTCTCGAGGTAGTGGATCGGACCGTTCGCGGTATCGATGATCCCGCCGCCCGCCGGCGGCCTGCGCGGCAGTCGCCCGACCACAAGGTTCAGGACTGCAAGGGCGCAGAGGAGCGCTGCGATGACATAGATGGCGATCATGCAGAGGGTCGAGGTTGTGTACGCACGCCCGGCACGCGTGGTTCAGCGAGCGGCGGCCTGAATTGCGCGCGCGACCTGCGTCGAGTGCACCCAGGTCTGCATGTGGCCGCCCGAAAGCGCGATGTATTTTGCATTCGGAAGCTCACCGGCCATCGCCTCGACGGCCGAAGTCGGCACGAGCTTGTCGCCCGTGCCCTGGATCACCCAGGCCGGCGTGCGGGTTGAGCCGTACTTCTCTGCAAGCTGATCCACCACCCCGCCGAAGTCCAGCTCTTCATCGGCGAAAGTCTTCAGGTCGCTCGACTTGAGATTCACGGCTTTCAGTTGTTCCTCGTAGACCGGGTTGGTCGGATCCGGCTCAAACGCCTTCTTGACCTGCGGATCTGTCGTGGCGGTGAGCATCAACTGGCCGAACGTGGCGTTCACAATCGGCTGGACCACTGGAAGCTGCAGCACCTTGACCAGCTGCGCCTGGAGCTTGTTGAACGGATTTTCGCCATTTGGATCGACGCCTGGATCGACCGGCACAATCGCCCGCGTCTGGCGTGGATACTTCTGCGCGTAGGCAAGCGCAAGCGTGCCGCCGTATGAGTGCCCTGCAATCACCGGCCTCTTCAGGTTCAGCTGCTCGGTCAACGCGTGGATCGCTGTGACCTGCTCGTCAAAGGGCACATATTCGCCGCTCGAGAAGCCGTATCCCGGGCGGTCGATCGCGATCGTACGGCGGCCCGGAAGTTTTTCCTGGACGCTCTTCCAGTCGAGATACGTACCGGGATGCCCGTGGATCATCACCACGGTCGGCTCGCGGCCGGGCGTCTCGACGTAGTGAAACTTCACGCCCTGCGCCGTCGCGAACTTGCTCCCGGACGGGAGCGGCGGCTCGGCGGGCAGCCTGCCCCAGGTCCAGTTGAGGATGAGGACCGCGATGACAGCGGCGATCAGGAGCTTGCGAAAGATGGTTCCCATAGGCGGGCGAGCGTACCGTCATTGGTCGAGGTGGAGCGCTCAAATACAATTTGTCACATGAGCAACCACCGTCTCCCCCAGCCAGACCGCCCATGGGTCATGAGGACCTACAGCGGCCACAGCAACGCCAAGAAGTCCAACGAGCTTTACCGCAAGAACATCGCAAAGGGCCAGACCGGCCTTTCGATCGCCTTCGACCTGCCGACGCAGACGGGCTACGACGCGGACGACGAACTGGCCAAGGGCGAAGTCGGCAAAGTGGGCGTGTCGGTCGCGCACAAGCAGGACATGCACACGCTGCTCGACGGCATTGATCTGCGCAACATGAACACCTCGATGACGATCAACGCCACGGCGATGTGGCTGCTCAGCCTTTACATCGCAACGGCAGACGAGAACGGCGTCGATCAGGCCGAGCTTTCCGGCACGACCCAGAACGACATCCTGAAGGAATACCTCTCGCGCGGAACCTACGCCTTCCCGCCCGGTCCGTCGATGCGCCTGATCGCCGACATGGTCAGCCACACGGTCAACCATGTTCCCAAATGGAACCCGATCAACATCTGCAGCTACCACCTGCAGGAGGCCGGCGCAACGCCCGTCCAGGAGATCGCCTACTCGATGAGCAACGCGATCGCAGTGCTTGATTCGGTGAAGGCGCGCGGTCAGGTCTCTGACGAAGACTTCCCGAAGGTTTTCGGTCGCATCAGCTTCTTCGTCAATGCCGGCATACGCTTTGTCGAAGAGCACGCCAAGCTCCGCGCGATGGGCCAGCTGTGGACCGAGCTGGCCGACCGCTACGGCGTCGAGGACGAGAAGCTCCGCCGATTCCGTTACGGCGTGCAGGTCAACTCTCTGGGCCTGACCGAGGCCCAGCCCGAGAACAACATTCAGCGCATCGTGCTCGAAGCGCTTGCGGTGACGATCGGTCGCGACGCCCGCGCCCGCGCGCTGCAGCTCCCCGCATGGAACGAGGCCCTGGGCCTGCCGCGCGCATGGGATCAGCAGTGGGCGCTGCGAATCCAGCAGGTGCTGGCATTCGAAACCGACCTGCTCGACTACCCAGACATTTTCGAGGGATCGATCGTGATGGACGGACTGGTCGATGAACTCGTCACCGGCGCGAAGGCCGAGATGGCGATCGTCGAGGAACACGGCGGCGCAGTCGAGGCAGTGCCGTACATGAAGTCTGCTCTGGTCGAGAGCCACAGCCGCCGCGTCAGCGCGATCGAG
>JAEMRJ010000192.1 GCA_016463365.1 Thermoleophilaceae bacterium
GAAGTCTTCTTGTTCATCGTGATCACCGGAAAGCCGCAGCACTTGTGGCTGCCGGTGTAGGCGACAGGCTCTGCGCCGATCGCTGAGATGACCTGCTCGAGGTACTCGTCGCGGTGCGGAAACTGCTTGTAGCCGAGGCGGTCGGTCGGGCGGATGATGTAGCAACCGTAGAAAGGCGCGATACGCAGACCGGTCAGGGGACGCTTGACCAGGCTCTGGACCTTTTCGAGCCCGATGTCCTCGACCAGGACCCAGAGAAAGTTCTTGTTGGTGACGCCCTTCTCGTACTTCAGGTTCTCGGGTGCGAGATTTTCGTTGATCAGGTCGCGGTACTCGGCGGAGGCGTCCAGGCGCTCCTGGCATTCGCTCATCGCCCCCTGGCAGGTCGAGCAGATGTTCATCATCAGCTCGGCGCCGTCGGTGGCCTGGGCCATCGCGAATGTGCGGGCGTTCAGGGTGTCGGCAAGTTCCTGGTTGTGCTCGGCGATGACGCCGGCGCCGCAGCAGTTGGCGCGGTCGAGCTCTGCGAGCTCAAGACCGACCTTACCGGCGACCAGTTCCATCGATCCGTGCAGTTCAGGCGTGAAGCCGCGCGATACGCAGCCGGGCCAGTACGCGACCTTCATGCGCCGTCTCCTTCAGTGGGTGCGCCGACAACTTCCGGCTCGTCATCGATCATCTCGGCTTCATCGCCGACGATGTACAAGTTCAGTTCGATGCGCTCGGGGCGCGAGTGAACCTTCTCGAAAATGTCCTTGACCTTGTCCTGGTCAGGAAGCTTGTGGTGGTGCAGCACCTTTGAGATCGCGACCTTGCCGGAAGCGATTCCGCGCAACGCGGTCGGCAGCGAACCGATCAGGTTCTTCTGAGCGTCCGGATTCAGTTTGCCGAGGATCCCCTCGCCGTAGGAATCTGGAAGCAGCTTGGCCTCGTGCAGGGTTCCCCACTTCTCGATGATGTTCACGAAGGCCTTCTCGTGGCGATAACCGTTGTTGTGGTCCTTGATCGCGTAGTCGCCCGTGGCGCGGCGGCGCAGACGCATGATCTGGTTCATCGGAGCGACACCCTTGGGGCAGACCTCGACACACTTGAAGCAGTGCGTGCAGTCGTAGATTCCCGAAGGGTCGTTGGCGAGGTGGACAAGGCGGTCCTTGGTGGCCGCGTCGCGCGGGTCGCCGACGAAGCGGTAGGCCTTGGCCGAAGCAGCCGGACCGATGAACTCCGGGTCGGCCTCCATCGACATGCAGTCCGAGACGCAGACGCCGCAGTGGATACAGGCCATCGACTGGGTGACATCGACCATCGCCTCGTGCGGCACGACGTACTCACGCTCTGGCGGGTCGCCAGCGGGTACGAGCCAGGGAACGACGCGGTCGACCTTCTTCCAGTGGACGGCGTCCATGTCGACGATCAGGTCTTTGATGACGGGCATGTTGCCCATCGGCTCGATGTCGATCGTCACGCCGTCTTCGGCAGTGGCGACGGCATCGCGCAAAAGTGTGTTGCAGGCGAGCGCGGGGTTTCCGTTGATGCGCACGCCGCAGGAGCCGCAGATCGCTGCCTGGCAGGAGCAGCGGATTCCGATCGAGCCGTCCTGGTCGGCGCGGGCCTCGAGGATCGCGTCCAGTACCGGGCGGTGCCCTTCCATCTCAACATCGAAAGTCTCGAAGTAGGCCGGGTCTCCGGTCTCGGGAGAAAAGCGGCGGATGTTGAGGGTGTACTTCGGCATGGGTGTTACCTCGAAGAAACTAGTAAGTCCGGGCCTGTGGCTGCCACTGCGTGATCGTCACGTCGCTGTATTCGATCGTCGGCTCGCCATCCTTGAGCTTGATGTCGATGTGCTTGAGCCATTCCTCGTCGTTGCGCTCGGGGAAGTCGGTGCGGAACTGCGCGCCGCGGCTCTCCTTGCGCTCGATCGCGCCGAGCACGATCGTCTCGGCGATGTCGACCATGTAGCCGAGTTCGATCGAACCGAGCA
>JAEMRJ010000015.1 GCA_016463365.1 Thermoleophilaceae bacterium
CGCTCTGGACAGGTGGCGGAGCGGTTGAACGCGCACGCTTGGAAAGCGTGTAATCGGTGCAAGCTGGTTCGAGGGTTCGAATCCCTCCCTGTCCGTTTCTGTGACGCGGCGCATTTCGCGCGGATCGGGTCGTCGTCGATCGGCCACGCACAAAAAGGTGCGCTCCCTCACTCCTCCTCGCCGCTCCACGCGAACTGCTTGGTCACAGCAACGGACAGAGGGTTGGTTGAGGATTACAAGTAACCTCGGAGGAGGGGCTGGCGGTACTTCATGGTTGATCTGATTCTTTATGCGATTCCGTTTTTTGTCGTCCTTCTGGTCGTCGAGATGTTGCTGCTCCGGCATGTGCATCACCACCCGGAGGACGAGGACGAGGCGCTTGACATCGCGCTGGGGATCGAGGGTCCGATCGGATACGAGTTGCGTGACACCCGCACGTCGCTGGCCATGGGCATCGGCAACTTGATCATCAACTCGTTCTGGAAACTCGCGCAGGTCGCCGTGCTGGCCGCGATCTACACCTACCTGGCACCGTTCCACTTTCCGGCCGACCAGCCCTACACCTACCTCGTGCTCTTTCTGGCCGACGACCTCGCCTTCTACACGTATCACCGCGTGCACCACGAGGTTCGGATCTTCTGGGCTCAGCACGTCGTGCACCACTCGAGCCAGCACTTCAATCTGTCGACGGCGCTGCGCCAGCAATGGGTGTTGATGACCGAACTGCCGTTCTGGATCCCGCTCGCGCTGATGGGCTTCTCGCCGGCGATGGTCGTGGGCGCGCACGCAGCGAGCCTGATCTACCAGTACTGGATCCACACCGAGGCGATCGGTCGAATGCCTCGCTGGTTCGAGTACATCTTCAACACTCCGAGCCACCACCGCGTGCACCACGGCAGCAACCCGCAGTACCTCGACCGCAATTACGGCGGAACTCTGATCATCTGGGACCGCATCTTCGGCACGTTCGAGCCCGAGGGCGAGCGCGTCAAGTACGGCCTGACCAAGAACATCCACACCTTCAACCCCTTCAAGGTCTTCGCGTACGAGTGGCAGGCGATCTGGCGCGACATGCGCGCCGCTGACAACTGGCGCGACCGCTGCGGCTACCTGTTCCGTGGCCCGGGGTGGCAGCCGGGCAGCGAAGAGGACAAGCGTGAGTCAGAACGCGAGAGGCCACCCGGCCCGCCGCCGCGCATCGCGGCTTAGCCGGCGCTGACGATCGGCCACTCGCGCTCGACCGTCTCGTTCTTGCCCTGCGAGCGGAAATAGTCCTCAAGCGACTCGGCCTGCTCGGCAGCCCAGAGAATCTGCGACGCGTGGAGTTCGGTGAGGCCGACGCCCTTCAACTCGTCGAACTTCTCGCCCAACCGCCAGGCCACGCGCGCGGCGGCAATCGCATCGGCATCTGCTGCGTGTGCGTCGTCCTCTGAGAGTGAGACGTTGTAGACCTCGCACACAGCCGTGAGGGTGCGCTTCCCCTTGCGGTATTTGTCGAGCTGCTTGTCGATGATCAGGGGGTCGATCACGAAGAGTTGAGCGCCGCGCTCGGTCAGGGGCGCAACCCCGATCCGGCGCGCCTCGCGATCGAGCATCGTCAGGTCATAGCGGGCATTGAAGGCGACGACCGGTACGCCCTTGACGATTTCTGTGGCCAGCTTTTCGATGATCTCCGCCACCACTTCGGCGGAAGGTCTGCCCTCGGCCTGCGCGCGCTCGGTCGTGATCCCGTGCACCCGGGCCGCGCCGTCAGGGATCGGTATTCCCGGATCGGCCAGCCAGGAGACCGAGTCGAGCGGTTGCTGGCCACCGACCACGCTGACCGTCGCTGTGACGATTCGGTCGTTCTGCGGGTCAACGCCGGTCGATTCAATGTCGAACGCGGCGAGCCTGCCGTGATGCCAGTTGTGCATGCGCTCGGTCACCGCACGAAAACTAACCGCGGCCGGGGACAGTGCCGCCGATGGCGCGGCCACCTGTCCCCGGCCGTGCGGGCCCGCCTACTTGCTGGCGGGGGCGATGCTGCGGATGATCCCGCGAATTGCGTCGCCGCCCGATTCCACGAGTCGGTCAGACATTTCGAGGGCGCTGTCAACGATCTCGTGAACGCGCGTCGGCTCGTCCTCGCTGCCGACAAGCGCTTCGTCCACGGACTTCACGAAACGTCGGGTTGCTCCGATCGCGCTCTGACCGCCGGTCACGACCTGCGCGAGCACATCGTCGGCGATCCCGGCGTAGTCCTCGGTCGGGCGGTTCGCTTCGCGTTTCGGCTCCGGGTCTGGCTTGCGGGTTGCGGGCTTGGTCTTGGCCTGAGTTGCAGTTGCCATGTCAATCACCTTTGCTGGTCGGGGATGGGGTGGGTACTGAGCTACGCCATTTGAACGCACCGACGTCTGTCGGAACACTGACGTTTACGTTGACGTTCACGTCGTTGAACGCCTTGACGACCGCGTCGAAGCCGAGGCCGCCGTACGACAGCCGCCTGCGATGAAGCGCACTGCGCATCACGCTGAGCTGTGCTGCCGCGGTCTGGTCGGCGAGGCGGAAGGCGCCGTCGATCAGTCGACGACGATGGGAGTCGTCGCCGCCTTCGATCGGCAGTGCGAGATCCACGAGATCGATGAAGCCTCGCGCAGCCTGTAATGACGCCTCTTGACCGGATCTCGCGATCGAGAAGCAGCTGTCGGCCAGTTCAGCGAGTGATCCGCTGGCCAGCTGCTGCGACTCGGGCAGAGATCGTTCGAGCGATGTCTCTTGGGGGTTGATAATTCTTCACTCCTTGCTCTCGCCGTGGTTGGCGAACTCGGTCGTGAATGTTGGGACGCCCCAAGGAACCCCGTCGATGTCCAACGGTTACACGGTTTCATGTAAAGATCGAAACGCGCGCCAAAAGCTGAGGAAAAAAGCGGAGAGAGAGGGATTCGAACCCTCGGACGAGCTTACGCCCGTCAACAGTTTTCGAGACTGCCCCGTTCAACCGCTCCGGCACCTCTCCGCTGGAAAGCCTAGAAGGTCAGCGTCGCGCGGCGAAGAATGCGCGCAGCAGGTCGCCGCAGGCATCGCCCATCAGGCCGCCGCGCACCTCTGGACGATGGTTGAAGCGCGATTCGCCGGTGATGTCGAGCACGCTGCCGCAGGCGCCGGCCTTCGGGTCGTGAGCACCGAAGACCACTCGCGGGATGCGGCTGAGCACGATCGCGCCTGCGCACATCGAGCAGGGCTCAAGCGTCACGTAGAGCGTGGCATCGAGAACGCGCCAGCTGCCGACGGCCTCCGCCGCCCGGCGCAGCGCGAGGACCTCGGCGTGGGCGGTCGGGTCCTGCAGGTGCTCGCGCTCGTTGCGCCCGACGGCGATCACTCTGCCGCCCTGCACCACCACGGCGCCGATCGGCACGTCGTCGTGCGCCTGGGCACGGACGGCCTGTTCGATCGCAAGCGCCATGAAGCGATCGTCTTCGCTGCTCCACTCTGCGGGCGACTCGTTCATCGTTCAAGACCGTAGAACAGCTGACGGCAAGAGAAACTTCAGCCGGACGGGCAAGACTTCCGGCGGGATACGGTGTTTCAGCTTTCGCGGGGCACTGATCCGGAGCCCCGCCCTTACTTTCAAGCACCACCTGGGCAGCACACTGACAATCCTCAACCGCATTCCGCGCCGCGTTGCGCCGTTCGTCGCCGGATTCGCTCTGCTCGTGACCGCGCAGAGTGCTGGCGCAGCTGGGCAGATACGCGGCTTCGACGACCCGGCCGGCAGTTACTCAGCCAGCTCGGTAGTCGTCGGTTTTGACGCCGAGACCTCCGCAACCGCCGGGTCGGCCGCGATCGCGGCGGCCGATGCGGGCGCTGTCAAGCCCGGTGGTCCGCGCAGCGCTGTAGTAAAGATCGGCAGGTCCGAGTCGCTGGCCAGCGCCGCCCGGAAGCTCGCCGCCGAGCCTGGGGTTGCCTGGGTCAAGCCCAACTACCTGCTGCGCACGAGCGCCTACGAGGACTGGACACCCGACGACCCCGGCCGCGGCACGACCCCCGGCGGCTGGCAGTCGGCGCAGTGGAACTTTGTCGGTCAGTACGGCATCGACGTCCTTCCGGCATGGCGGCAGCTCCGCAGCCTGAAGCGCTCTGGTGGACGCGGAGCGATCGTCGCGATCATCGACACCGGCGTCGCGTTCGAGAACTACCGCGGCTACCGCCGATCGCCCGATCTTCGCGGCGTGAAGGTCAAGGGTGCCTACGACTTCATCGATCGCGACCGGCACCCAGAGGACCGCAACGGCCATGGCACGCACGTGGCCTCAACGGTCTTCGAGCAGACTGACAACGCCGTGGCCGTGACCGGCGTTGCCTACGGGGCCACGATGATGCCGATCCGCGCGCTCAACGCCCGTGGCCTCGGTGACGAGATGACCGTCTCGCGCGCAATCCGTTACGCGGCCGACCGCAAGGCCGACGTGATCAACCTTTCAGTCGAGTTCGACGTGCAGCTGAGCGCATCGGACCTGCCCGGGATCATCTCCGCGATGCGTTACGCGCGAAAGCGGGGCTCGCTGGTCGTGGCCGCTGCGGGCAATCAGGAAGCCACAAGGGTTGCCTACCCCGCGCGCAGCGGATATGCGCTCTCGGTCGGCGCCACGACTGCCGGCGGTTGCCTTGCCGACTACTCCGACTACGGCCAGGGCCTCGACCTGGTCGCACCAGGCGGCGGAGGCGACACATTTGACCTCGACACCGCTGTCGGCAGCACCGACCCGAAGAACTGCAGCGTCACGAATGCGGCGCTGCCGATCTACCAGATGACTTTCGTGCGCAGCCCGCGCAGCTTCTCGTTGCCCTCCAACTATCAGGGCACCTCGATGGCCTCACCGCACGTCTCGGGCGTTGCAGCGCTCGCTGTCGCCAGCGGAGTGATCGGGGATGACCCCACCCCGGTCGCGCTGCAGCAGCACCTCCAGAACACGGCCACGGATCTGGGCGCGCCGGGCTACGACCTGCACTACGGCAACGGCCTGCTCAACGCCGCCGCCGCAGTCGGCGCAAACTGAGCCCTGCGGGCCTCAGGTTGTTCTGACGATCAGCACCGAGCACGGTGCGTGATGTGAGATCTTGTTGGGCACGCTGCCAAGCAGAAAGCGCCGCGCGCCGGCCATGCCCTTGTTTCCGACGACGATCAGATCGGCGCCCTCTTCTTCGGCCACGTCGAGGATCGCGTCGGCCGGGTTGCCCTGACGGGCGGAGATCTTCACGTCGATGTTGCGCACCTCAAGCGGTGCCGAAATCTGGCTGAGCATCGCATCGACGTCTTCACGCTCGTTGATCGACCACTCGACGTCCGTCGGGGCACCTTCGCGCTCTTTTTCGAGTCGCGCGGTGGAAACCGGGTCGAAGGCGCTCACGATCACCAGCGACGCGCCGAGCTTTTCGGCGAGTTCGCCAGCCTGCATGACTGCTTGTGCGGCGGTGTCGGAACCGTCTGTACCGACGACGATTTTCTGGATCAACTTTTCCTCACTCAGTAGTTGGTGATGCGCTGCGCCCGATCATACGGGAGCGGGTCGGCGGCATGTGTACCGCTGCGCACGCAAACCTGGCGATTACCATCACGACTGTGCAGCTCAACTGGATCGTGATGCAGATCGTCCTGATGGTCCTCGTCTTTGCGGGGATGATCATCGCTGCCACAAAGCTTTGGCTCTGAGCCAAAAAAAAGCCGCACCCAGAAGCTCTGGATGCGGCTTTTCCTGAAGTACGTTGACTGACTACTTGACAGTGAGCGCTGTCTCGTAGCCCTCCTCGCGGTTGTTCTTGTAGGAGTCGAAGATCGTGTACTTGCCCTTGGTCACAGCGACCGTGAGGCTGGTTGATCGACCCGGGGCAACTGGCGCACCCTTGATGTCCTTGTACTGACCGCCGTCAATGCCGACACCGTGCTTGCCGTCGGCGTCGCTCGGGACAGTGACCGTGATCTTGATCGTGCCCGGCTTGGCCGTCACGGCTTTCTTGCTGAACGAACCGTCCTTGACGGTCAGCGCGATCTCTGAAGAAAGCTTCGGCTGTGCGGGCGTTGCGCCCTCTTCCGTTTTTTCGTCGCCGCAGCCGGCCAGCAGCAGAAGCGCCACCAGTCCGATCAGCAGACTGGCTACGCGAAGTCCGGTAGAGCGAGATTTCAATTTCACGATCAATTACCTCCCTGGAAAGGGTCCCCCATTGGATACAAAAACAAACTTACGAGTCTGAAAAAGACTGGCGAAGAGTACATCGAACGCAGCGCTTGCGCCACTCCCGTAACACTCGCCTAATGCGCCGGTAGTCTGGGCGCCCATGAGCCCCGTGCCCACAGACCTCGATCCGGTCGAGCTCAGGATCCTCGGCTGCCTGCTCGAGAAGCAGCGCACGACGCCCGACACCTACCCCCTGACGCTCAACGCAGTGCGCCTGGCGTGCAACCAGTCGACCAACCGCGATCCGGTCGTCGAGTACGACGAGGATCTGATCCACGACACGCTGCAGAAACTGCACCGCCGCGAGCTGACACGCGCCGCAGGCGGCCACGGGTCGCGCTCGTCCAAGTACCGCCACCTTGTGCCCGAGACGCTCGGCCTCAGCGAGCCGGAGCAGGCGCTGCTTGCAGTTCTGCTGCTGCGCGGCGACCAGACGCCGGGCGAGCTGAAGACGCGAACCGAGCGACTGAACGGCTTCGAAGATCTCGACGCTGTCGAGCTGACACTGGGCGAGCTGGCCGCCGGTGGCTACGTCCAGAAACTCGAGCGTCGGCCCGGCGAGAAGCAGGTTCGCTACCGGCACCTGCTCGGCGGTGACGTTTCAGCTGCAGAATCGGCCCCCGTGGCGGTGGTTTCGGAACGCACTGACGAAATTGCCGAGCTGAAGGCGGCAGTCGCGCGGCTGGAGCTCGAGGTTGCCGAGCTACGGGCGCTGCTTACCGACCGGAACGACTGAAGCTCAGACCTGGGCCGCCGCGAGCGCGTCGCCGGTCGGCTCTTTGGAGCCGCCTGCGGGCTCACGGGTGATCATCACGGTGTCGCCTGATGCGAGTTCACGGTTGATGAACGCGTGTCCGCTCCCGTCGTTGCTGACTGAGAAGACCGGTGCCGCGTAGACGGTGTCGTCGTGCTGGACCCAGAGCTGGTAGACGTCGCCGCCCAGTTCCGGCTCCATGCCGCCCACGGTCACGACGGCGCCGCCGTCTGTGGCCTCGACCTCGCCGCTCATGCTCGGCGCGCTCGGCGCGCTGAAGGTCGCTGTGAGCGGCGCTGCGGCCTGTTCAGGGCCGAACCCACCGCCGATCGCGAATGCGCCGAGGCCGACCACCAGCAGGCTGAGCGCCAGGGCAACCGGCCGGAAGGCGCGCGAGCCGAAGCTGCTGCGTTTCGCCGCCGGCGCGCCGCGCGGTGACTCGAGGATCTCGCGAGCATCGAGGTCGCGCTGGGCCTGGGCCATGATCGAAGCTCCGAGCGCAGGGGGCGCGACCAGAGCCGGCGAACTGGCGAGCATCGCGTCGCCGACGAGTTCGAGTGAATCGACGTAGCGACCGAGCTCGCAGTCGCGCATCATCTTCACGCGGAACGCTGCGCGCTCGAGTTCGCTCATCGCGCCGAGCACGTAGGCCGCGGCGTCGTCACGCAGGCTCTCATCCAACTGGCTCATGAGGCCCTCGCTTCTTCGAGCTCGAGGCTCGCGCGCATTTTTTCAAGTCCCAACCGCATGCGACCCTTCACGGTGCCGAGGGGTTGTCCGGTCATCTCCGCTATTTCAGTCTGCGAGAAGCCGCTGAAATATGAGAGTTCGATCACCTTGCGCTGGTCGTCGGGAAGATCGGTGAGGGCATCGCGGACCTCGACTGACTGTTCGTTGACCAGAGTCAGGGCTTCTGGCTCCGGCTCGTGGGCGGCCAGATCGTCGATCAGACCCTCGCCGTCGGCGCGGCGCTTGGCATGAACCATCTGCGACCGCAGTTGATCGATCGCGCGCCGGTGGACAATTCGCATCAACCAGGTGCGCACGCTCGCGCGGCGCGGGTCGTAGCGCTCAATCGATCGCCACACAGAGACGAAGGTCTCCTGCACGACGTCGTCTGCGTTGCCGTCGCTGCCTGTGATCCGGCGGGCGAGCGAATAGGCCGGGCTCTTGTGACGGTCGTACAGAATTTCGAATGCCTCAATGTCACCGCGCTGGGCGATCGCGATCAGGTCCTCGTCGGCGAGTTCCTGCAACGTGTGGTCTTCTGTGCGGCCGAACAGTTTCATCGTCGTCTGTTTCTACGCGCCGCGACGTATTCCGGATCACTGCAACGAGCTGCGCATTTTCCCTATGTAACCTCAAATTGTGCAATCGTGAATCAGCCGGAAGAACACATCCACATCGCAATTGTCGGTTCCGGCTTCTCCGGAATCGCGATGGCCCGCTATCTGAAGAAGTCTGGACGCAACGACTTCGTGATCTTCGAGAAGGGCAACGATGTCGGCGGTACATGGCGCGACAACACCTATCCCGGCATTGCCTGCGACGTGCCTTCAAACCTCTACTCATTCTCCTTCGCGCTCAATCCCGAATGGAGTCGCAGCTATTCAGGCGGCTGGGAGATCAACAACTACATCCGCGCGACGGCGAAGAAACTCGACATCCTCAGGCACATCCGCTTCAACACTGCGGTTCTCAGCGCCGCGTGGGACGACGACGCACAGCTCTGGCGTGGCGAGACGGCGGCCGGACGGTTCACGGCAGATTTCCTGATCGGCGCAATGGGTCCGTTGTCCGAGCCGCAGATCCCCGATCTCCCGGGCATCGAGAAGTTCCAGGGCAAGGCGTTTCACTCCCAGCAGTGGGACCACGAATACGACCTGACCGGCAAGCGCATCGCGGTCGTCGGCACCGGCGCTTCGGCAATTCAGTTTGTGCCGCAGATCCAACCTGATGTCGCCGAGCTGCACCTGTACCAGCGCACGCCGCCATGGATCCTGCCGCGCTCAGAGCGCAGCCTGACCAAGTTCGAGCACAAGCTCTTCCGCCTCCTGCCGTTCACCCAGAAGATCGTGCGCGGATCGGTCTACTGCTTCCTGGAGATGCGCGTGATCGGTTTCGTCAAGCAGCCGAAGATCATGCGGGTGCTGCAGCTGGGCGCAAAGGCCAACATCCGCCGGCACATCAAGGACAAGACGCTGCGCAAGCAGGTCACACCAGACTTCGAGCTCGGCTGCAAGCGCGTGCTGATGGCCAACAACTACTACCCGGCGCTCGCCAAGGACAACGTCGAGGTGATCACTCATGGCGTGACCGAGGTGCGCGAGAACTCGATCGTCGCCGACGACGGCACCGAGCGCGAAGTCGACGCGATCATCTGGGGCACCGGTTTCTACGTCACTGACAACCCGGAATGGAACAACCTGACCGGTCGCGACGGTCGCTCGCTCGCCGCGACCTGGGAACCGACGGGCATGCGCTCGTACCTGGGCACTGTCACGCCCAACTTCCCCAACGCCTTCCTGATCATCGGTCCCAACACGGGCCTCGGGCACAACTCGATGGTCTACATGATCGAGTCGAACGTCAGATACATCATCAGCGTGATCGACCATGTCGAAAAGCAGGGCGCCAGCGTCGTCGAGGTCAAAGAAGAGACCGTCGCCGTATTCGAAGAGGACATCGTCCGGCGCTCGAAGGGAACGATCTGGACTTCCGGTGGTTGCGACAGCTGGTATCTCGATGCGAGCGGGCGCAACACGGTGCTGTGGCCCGACTTCAGCTTCCGTTTCCGCAAGCTCTGTCAAGAGTTCGACCCCGAGCAGGTCTCGCTGCGCCACTGACCTCTGACGGTGGTACAACTCTCTGCATGAACGAGACGCCACCGCCGCCGCCCGAAGGAACCGTTCCACCACCTCCTCCGCCGCCGGCGGGCGGACCGCATCCACCTCCGCCTCCACCCACCCTGCCGCCGGCAGGCACGATCAGCACCGGCCCCGAGCCCTACCCGGTCGACCTCACGATCGAGTACCAGGATCGCGAACTCAACCGCACCACGACGTTCTTCCGGCTCTTCACACTGATCCCGATCCTGATTCTCGTCACGCTGATCGCGGACGCGACCGCCCGATACGGCGACTCCGGCGCTTTGATCGGCACCGCAGGTGGCCTGCTCGTTCTGCCGACCGCAGTGATGATCATCTTCAAAGAGAAGTACCCGCGCTGGTGGTTTGACTTCAACAAGCAGCTGACGGCGTTTTTCTTGCGCGTGGGCGTCTACGCGCTGTTGATCGAGGACCGCTATCCGTCAACCGACGATCCACAGGGCGTCGAGCTGACGCTCGAGTACCCGAACGTGACCGGTGAGCTGAACCGCTTCATGCCTTTGATCAAGTGGTTTCTCGCGATTCCGCACTACTTCGTCCTGTTCTTTCTCGGAATCGGCGTATTCTTCGCGACGATCTACGCCTGGTTCGTGATTCTTTTCACCGGGCGCTACCCGAAGGATCTCTTCGAGTTTGTCGAGGGTGTGCTGCGTTGGTACGTACGCGTTTCGGGGTACACATCGCTGCTGGTGACAGACCGCTACCCGCCGTTCCGACTCGGACACTGACAGTCCAATAGGGACGAACGTTCGTACGTAGCAATCGCATATGATTGCCGCGATGGCGACATCCACCGACACGCGCTCAGAGCAGCCCAGCACTCGCGACCGGATCCTCGAGCATTCGGTGCAGATCGCCGCTGCCGAAGGGCTCGAGTCGCTCACGATCGGGCGACTTGCGGCCGATCTCGGCATGAGCAAAAGTGGCCTGTTCGGTCACTTCGGCTCCAAAGAGGAGCTGCAACTGGCGACAATCGACGCCGGCGCTGAGATCTTCGGCCGTACCGTTATCCGCCCCGCCCGCGACGAGGCCGCCGGCGCGCCGCGCCTCGCGCGCCTGACCGCGAACTTCGTCGACTATCTCGAGCAGGCGACCTTTGAGGGCGGCTGCTTCTGGGGCTCGGTCTCGGCCGAGTTCGACAACCGCCCGGGTCCGGTGCGGGACATGATCCAGGAAAAGCTGGGAGTCTGGCTCGACGTCCTGCGCGAGCAGGCGACGGCCGCGGGTGTCGACGATCCAGAGCAGCTCACTTTCGAGCTCTATTCGATCTGCCAGGGCGCCAACTCTGCCTACCAGCTCTTTGGCGACGCAGGCGTTTTTGACCGCGCGCGTCAAGCGTTGTCGCGGATGCTGCCCTAGCGGCCTCAGCTGGCCCGATCTGGCGGTCGGCATACGGCGTTCTGACGGCTAAGGGTCTGCGCTGATGCGCCGACACTCTTAGGGAAGTGTGAATTCACATCGACCCGTCTCAAGCGGGCCGGACAAACTCATGAAACGTCGATCAGCTCACAGCGAGAACCCGTGGCTGCTTGCGCGAGCCTTCACCGCCGCACTCGCCGCCGGCATCTGCCTGCTCGCAGTTGCCAGCACCGCGCTGGCCGCCGCGCCGACGCTCACTATCGGCAGCTTTCCTCCGCTCAACGCGCAGTCGGGAACGTTCAGTTTTGCAGCTGACGGCCCGGCGCTCCGGCTCGAGTGCAAGCTCGACGCTTCGCCGTTTGATCAGTGTGTCTCGCCACTGCCGCTCGCAGGTCTGACGGTCAGCACGCACACCTTCAGCGTGCGCGCAATCGGCCTTGACAACAGCGTCGGAGCTCCCGCCGTCTACACCTGGACGATCGACCTGACCGATCCGGCTGTGCCGATTCCGATCACCCCGCCCGAGGACCTGCTCACGACCGACTCGACACCGACCTTCAGCGGAACGGCCGAGCCTTTCGCCCGTGTCCCGGTGTTCGACGGCAGCACGCAGATCGGCAATCCGCAGGCGGGAGTCGACGGGCAGTGGTCTTTCACGCCGTTGGATCCGCTGACCGAGGGCACACATCTCTGGCGCGTCCGTGCGATTGACGCTGCGGGCAATCGCAGCGACTATTCGGCACTGCGAACGTTGCGGATCGACACGCAGGTACCGTCCGCTCCGTTCGTCGCGACGCCGGCCGCGTCGGCGCAGCTCACGACGCGCACGCCGCTCTTCAGCGGAACCGCCGAGCCGCAGACGACGGTTGCTGTCTCGGAGGGCGTCACGCTCCTCTGCACCGCTGCAGTCGATCCGACCGGCGACTGGAACTGTCTTTCCACGGCGCAGCTCGCTGACGGAGCGCATGCTGTCGATGCGATCGCGCTCGACGCAGCCGGCCAACAGAGCGCTCCGACCGCGCGCTCCTTCGAGATCGACGCGACGCCGCCGGGATCGCCATCGCTGCTCGCGCCGCTCGACGGGCTGGCCACGACCGCGACGTCGCTGACTGTCACCGGGTCGGCATCGCCCGATGCAAAGGTCGCGATTCTGAACGGGAGCGTCGAGCTGGCCGAGGCGACGGCCGCCGATGACGGGACCTGGACGCTCACCTTCAACAACATCTCCGAGGGCGACTACCGCTTCACCGCCAAGGAAATCGACGACTTCGGCAATCGCAGTGCACCGTCCAACCTGGTGAACGTGCGTATCGACCGCACGCCGCCGACAGTCGCTCTTGATGACGGCCCCCCACCCCGGACAAATCAGGTTGACGCGCAGTTCGAACTCTCGGCCGACGAGCCCGGCGTCGTATTTGAGTGTGAGCTCGACACTGCGGGCTGGCAACCGTGCGATTCGGCGGTTGAGTACCAAGGACTGTCCGCGACAACTCACGAATTCAGAGCCCGAGCGACCGACCGCGCCGGAAACGTCGGCGAGAGCAGCGAAGGATGGCACTGGACAATCGACCTCGACCCGCCGGCGGCACCGCAGATCGACGCCCCGGTCGCCGGCGCAACCGTCACCAACGCGCGCCCGAGCTTCTCCGGACAGGCCGAGCCCGGTTCGGCGGTGGAGCTGTTTGTCGGCGCAGATTCGCTGGGCACGGTGCCCGCGAACGCCACCACCGGCAGCTGGTTCCTGACCCCCGGTGTCGTGCTTCCACAGGGTCTGCTCGTGATCACGGCGCGCGCAGTGGACGCCGCGGGAAACACCGGCCCAGACTCGGTGGTTCAGATGCTCACGATCGACAGCATCGCTCCCGCCACAACGATCCAGGGTGCGCCGGCACTTCCGATCACCGCGAGCACGCTCACGGTCAGCTTCGCCGCCGACGACCCGCTCTCCACCTTCAGCTGCAGCCTGGACACTGCCGGATTTGTCCCGTGCTCGAGTCCGTACACAACGCCCGCGCTCTCAGAGGCGACGCACAGCCTTCGCGTCCGCGCGCGCGACGTTGCGGGCAACCTCGAGGCGCCGGCGGCTGTGGTCAACTTCACAGTCGACCGAACCGCACCTGCGGGTCAGAGCGAGTTGATCGCCGGCTCCGCCGGCAGTGACGGAATCCCAATATTTCAGATCGCCAGCAGCGAACCCGATGCGAGCGCCCGCTGCAAGATCGACAACGGTGCGTTTGCGCCGTGTAGCGGTCAGTACAAACCCGCGACCACCACGGGGATCCATGCGCTGACGATTCGTTACACCGATGCCGCGGGCAATTTCGACGATCAGGTCTTCGCCTTCAGCGTCGCTCCGCTGACGGTCGCAGCGCCGCAACCGAGTGCTCCCGCTCAGGACACCCAGCAGCAGCCACCGGTCGCCAAGTCATGCAGCGTCCTCGGCGTGGAAGGCCTGGTGACCGGTCGGATGCGGATCGCAGCGGCCTCTGGGACGGGCCGCGATCTGAAACTGACACTGAGCTCCGGGGCGGCCGCCCTGGTGCAGATCGACGTCGTCGCAGGTGCGACCGCGCTCGGGACTTTTCCGCTGGCGATCGGATCCGGCCGGTCGAAGCTGAGCGTGCGACTCAGGCGAGCACCGGCCGTCGGCGCGAGGATCGCTCTGGCTGTGCGTTTCTACAGCGTCAGGCGCGAGTTCGGCACCGCGCGGTTGTCGCTGGTCTCCGGCAGCTCCGGGCTGAAGCCGGCCACGGGTGCGCAGAGCGCGCTGGACACCGCTTGCCCTTCGATCGCAGGCTCCGCTGCAGGGGCGCGGCTGGCTGTGCCGGGAGCGACGGTCGGCGCACGCAGCTTCGTGCTCAGTTCGAATGCAAAGCGCCCGGGCCTGATCGCCCTCAAGGCCTACCGCGCGGGGATCTCAGTGCCGGTCGTCAATTCCGTCTTTGTGGTCGGCTCCAGCCGGCAGAACGTCAGGGTCAAGCTGCTCGGCGGATCGAGGCTCGTTCGCGGTGGCTACAAGTACACGTTCGAGGCGCTCGGGGCGGGCGGGCGGCCAAGCAGCGGCCGCGGCGCATTTGTGGCGCGCTGAAATTTCGCGACTGCGGGGCTTGACAAACCGCTGTCGACCCATAGATTGAGAGTGGTCGCCGATCGGGAACAGGATGTTTCTGGCGCTGCGCGACCGCCGCGAGCGTTGATGCTCGCTTTTTTTATGGCCGGGAACGCCCCTCTGAGCCCGGTGACTATTCTCGAAAACCAAAGGATTGGTTCAGAAGTGAATTTCGTACTCGGAAACCGTGCATCGGGCAATCGCACGATTCTTACGCTCACAAAACTTGTACTGGCAGCTCTGCTCATCGCAGCTGCCGTCCTCTTGCAACTTGCTGCTTTCAGCGCGCCGGCAGAGGCCGCCAAGAAGAAGAAGCCGTCCGCAACGCCGGCTCCGCAGAACTGCACCCAGGCCGTCAACGCCGTCAACTCCGCACTCCGCGCGCGTGCCGTTCCGCGCTACCGGCTGAAGACCGCAAAGACCTCCCGCGCGAAGAAGCGCGCCAAGAAGTCGGTCAAGAAGGCTGACAAGCGCGTCAACGCCGCTCGCGCCGCGCTGAAGGTGCAGTGCCAGGGCGCCGGCACGACTTCCGCGCTGGATGCAAAATGCTCGATCACCTTCACCCAGCTCGACAAGCTGATCGGTCTTGAGTACGACCGAAAGATGCAGCTGCGCAAGATCAAGGGCAACTCGAAGAGGGCGAAGCAGCGCAAGAAGGTTCTGCGCAAGCGCATCAAGATGCTCGGTTACCAGATCAAGGTCCAGAACACGACGTTTTCCAAGGCCTGCGACAAGACCGGCAGCGGCGGTGGATCCGGCTCTGGCGACATCGACCTGCCCGCATTCACTTCGGCGCCCGGCAACGTGACGATCACCGGTCCGAGCACCACCGACGACTCCACACCGACCTTCACGATCACCCCGCCCGAGGGCGAGACCAGTGGCCACATCGAGTGCAAGATCGACGCGGGCGGCTACGTCACGGTGACTTCGCCGTGGACCACGCCGACGCTCGCCGACGGAACCCACACAATCACCTGTCGATATGTCGACGAAGTCGGCAATGCCGGCGACCCGACAACCGTGACCGTCACGATCGACGCAACGCCGCCGAGCAGCGGCCCGACCATCACGGTCCCCGGTACGGGCAACGGCGGAGCGACCAACGCCGAGACGCCGACCGTCGAGGTCACCCCGCCGGCCGGCGAGAGCGGCGGCTACACCGAGTGCAAGATTTCGGGAAGCGGCTACAACGGCGAGTTCGCGGACTTCACGATCGTGGACGCGCAGTGGATCCTCCCGATGCTCACCGAGGGCACCTACACGATCACCTGCCACTACGTCGACAAGGCCGGCAACGTCGGTCCGAACACGACCTACACGCTGACGATCGACCGCACCGCTCCGGGCGCGCCGACGATCGCCGGTCCGGCCAGCCCGACAATGGACGACACGCCCACCTTCGACATCACCCGCGCTGAGCCCGGCGGACGCCTCGGATGCGCCGTCGATGGTGTTCAGGCATGGGGTGTCTCAAGCCCGCTCACCACTGAGCCGCTGACTGAAGGGACGCACCTCTTCCAGTGCGCGCAGATCGATGACGCCGGCAACCTCAGCCCGATCGCCGAGCTGACAATCGTGATCGACACGACGCCCCCCGGCGCCGTCACGATCAGCGGCCCCGGCGGCGCGACCAGCGATTCAACGCCTTCCTTCAATCTCTCTGGCGCTGGCCAGGGCGACACGTACGAGTGCAAGACCGGCGACGGACCGTTCGCCACGACCACCAGCGTCTACACGACGACTGCGCTCGCCGAAGGAACTCACGACGTGACCTGCCACCTGGTCGACGCTGCTGGCAACGTCGGCCCCGATCAGACGGCGAGTGTCACAGTCGACACCGCCGCTCCGGGCTCGGTCACGATCACCGGACCGGCCAACACGAGCGACACAACGCCGACCGTCACGATCACGACTTCCGCGACCGGCGGCAGCGTCGAGTGCAAGATCGACAACGGATCGTTCAACACGGTCACTTCCCCGTGGACACTGCCGGAGCTTGCTGAGGGATCGCACACTGTCACCTGCCATTACGTCTCTGGTACCGGCGTGAACGGACCGGACAGCAGCTACACAGTCGTGATCGACACGACCGCCCCGAGCGCGCTCACGATCACCGGGCCGAGCGGCCTGATCAACGACAACACCCCGACCTACGCCCTGACCGGCGGCAACGGCGGGACCCTCCAGTGCAAGGTTGACGGCGCGGACTACGCCAACGTCGCCAGCCCGTACACGACGGCTCCGCTCAGCGAAGGCGCCCACACGATCAGCTGTCGAGCTGTTGACGCTGCCGGAAACTCAACCGCCGTGGTCAGCAGGTCGGTCACGGTCGACACGACCGTCCCGACAATCACGATCGCCGACGGCCCGCTGCGCTGGGACGGCAAGCACGACTTCACGATCAGCTCGTCCGAAGCGGGCACGACTTACCAGTGCAAGGTCGACAGCGGTGCCTACGCCGCCGTGACCTCGCCGTACACGACGGCTGCGCTCGCCAACGGCAGTCACACATTCACCTGCATCGGCACCGACGCCGCTGGCAACGCGAGCTCGCCGGTGGTCAAGAACTTCGGCGTCTTCCAGGAGGTTCTCGCCTCCAAGACGGTCGGATTCCAGTGGGGCCTGGTCTGCACGGGAAGCAGTTCGCTGAACTCGCTGCTCGGTTGCCCCGACAACGGCCTGACGATCAACATTCCGGCGAACCCGAACGGCATCACCGGCAACTACGCGGTCGACCTCAACGGTCAGATCAAGGGCCTCGCAAGCACGGTCGGTGTCGGAAGCACGTACACGATGAACATCATCGTTGACGGCAACGCCGTGGCCAGCGACTCGGTGACCGTCTGGCTCGACATCTTCGGCGTCTTCCGTGCCGACCTCAGTGCGGTGAAGAACAACCTGACGCTCTCGGCAGCGTCCGGCCACACGATCCAGCTGAGTCTGAAGTCGAGCTCAGTCCTGAGCGTGCTGCCCTCGGTCAGCAGCAGCACTCTCAGCGCTTCGATCCACCACTAGGACTGGTCGAAAACTCTCGGCAGATCCGCGGCCGGGGCGAAAGCTCCGGCCGCGATCTCTTTAAGCTCGACGGGTGCCTGTGACCGAAGAAGACCGGGAGCTGATGCTCAATGGGTTGTTGGGCCTGCGGCGGGTTCGAGTACTGCTGCCCGGCAATCAGGATGTGGAACGCGGGATCGAAGGTATTCAGATCGCGCTGGGTGATGCGGTGCCGCAGCGCACCGCGGCGCGGGCGCTCGGCGTGACCCACCCCGAAGTCTCGAAACTGATCTCGTCGAAGCAGCTGACGACGATCGACAACTCAAAGGGCCGGGCGCAGGTTTCTGTTGCCTCGTTGCTCGAGTTGATCGAGGCCGGCGGCGGCACGCATGCCGTGGTCGAGATCAAGGAGAAGCGCCGCGAGAAGCTGGCCGCCGCGATCCCGCAGGGCAAGCGTGATCTTGAGCAGATCATGGAGATGCGTGCCCTGGCGTTTCATCGCGCGATGGCGCGCAACCTGGACCGGGCCACCTGCGACCGCGCCAGCGAAGTTCTCGAGGAGCAACGCGCCGCGGGTGCGATCACCGATGAGCAGGCCGAAGAATGGGAGGCCCTGCTCGATCGGCCCGTCAGCGACGTCGCGGCGAAGATGGTCGACTACTCACCGGCCGGCGTGGAGCTGCGCAAGTCATCCCCCTTCAACGCCATGGGCCACCGTGGCGCGGACTAGATCCCGAGCGATTTGCCGAGGATCTCTTTCATGATTTCGTCGGTGCCGCCGCCGATCGGCCCCAGGCGCGCGTCGCGCAGGGCACGCTCGATCTTGTACTCCTTCATGTAGCCCCAGCCGCCGTGGATCTGCAGACATTCGTCGCAGATCTTCACCAGCAATGACTGCGTGAAGAGCTTGGCCATGGTCACCTCGGAGAGTGGCTGCTTGCCCTCGATGAACAGACGCAACGCGTTGTAGGTGATTGCGCGAGCGGCCTCGATCTGCGTCGCCATGTCGGCGAACTTGTGGCGGATGACCTGGAAGTTGCTGATCGGCCGGCCGAAGGCGTTGCGCTCGTGTGCGTAGTCGATGGTCTGCTGGTAGACGAGCTTCATCGCGCCGACTGCGCCGAGAGCCATCATCAGCCGCTCCCACTGGAAGTTGGCCATGATCATGTAGAAGCCCTCGTTCTCGGTGCCGAGCAGGTTCTCTTCCGGGACGAAGACATCTTCGTACGAGATCTCGGCGGTGTCCGACGCGTGCCAGCCGAGCTTCTCGAGCGGGTTTGAGCTGACGCCCTCGCCGCGTTCGACGATGAAGAAGCTCATGCCGTGGTGGCCACCGTCCTGCGTGGTCTTGGCGGCGGTGACGATCGTGTGGGCGCGGATGCCGTTGGTGATGAAGACTTTCGAGCCGTTGAGCATGTATCCGCCGTCGACCTTGTCGGCCCTGGTGGAGATGCTCGCGACGTCACTGCCGGCGCCGGGCTCGGTGATCGCAAGCGCGGCGATCTTGTCTCCGGTGATGCCGGGGGCGAGGTATTTCTGCTTCTGCTCGGGCGTGCCGAACTTCCAGATCGGGGTGAGCGCGATTCCCGCGTGTGCCCACAGCCCGGCGGCGACTCCGCCGCTTCCGCAGGCCGGGAGCTCTTCGAGCAGGATCGAATCGGCGAGGTAGCCGTCGGACGCGTTGTCCGGGCCGCCGGCGCACGATCCGCCGTATTCCTCTTCGAACTTCAGCCCCAGGTAGCCCTGGCTTGCGACCTGCTTGAAGACGTCATCGGGGAAGTGCTTTGAGTCTTCCCATTCGTCGGCATGGGGCAGCAGGTTTGTAGTGACCCAACCGTTCACCGAGTCCCTGAAGTCCTCGAGTTCTTCCGTGTAGGGCGGAGTGATGTCCTTGGCCATCCCCCGCGGGCGCGTCGCACCGCGCATGCTTGAAGCTTCCATACCCGCACCATATTCGATCCCACGTACCGATCGGTGAATTCCCACCCCCCAAGCCGCATTCTGCTGCAAGGTTGCAGCTTTGCAGCGCTGCAAAGCTGCAACCTTGCAGCGGGAAATGGCTTAGGTATGCGTTGGGGCAAAAAAGTTTTCGCTGCAGGGGGGGGTAACGGCTGTGGCTCAGACCCTTAACTAGTTATGGGTCGAAATCGAAAGCCAAGACGGAAGGGCGTGCTGCTTCCAGAAGAGACGAAGTACTTCACAGATCGCGTGTTTCATGTCTGGGGCCGGGCAATCGATGACATGCATACTTTTCCCGAGCGCCGTGACAAGGCCGAGTTCCTCGATCGGATTGAACGTCACATGTCGCCACGGGAGATCCGTGACTCCACGCGTCGGCCCTACCGCAAGCTGACCGAAAAGGCAGAGGTGATCGCGTTCTGCATCCTCGACAATCACTACCACCTGCTGATCCTCCAGAAGCAGGAAGGCGGCGTGATCGAACTGATGCGGGCGCTTCTCACTTCATATGGCCGCTATTTCAACGACACACATGGCAGACGAGCGCAGATTTTCGAGTCGCCGTACTCAGCGCGTCCCGCCGAGGATCACGACGACGTTCGCTCGCTGATCGGATACATCCACGGAAACCACGAGGTGATCGGACCCGACTACGAGTTCTGCAGTCATCGCGAGTACGTGGGCGATCGAAACAGCGACTGGGTCGCGAGTGGCCTGGGGCTCCTCCTCTTCAGCTCGATCGACGGGTACCGGGTCTTCGCTTTCACAGAGTGGGAGGCTTCGCGAAAGCGCAAGCGGGATCACCGCGAAGCCAACCCGCTCCCGGCTCGAAGGCACCTGAAGCGCGGTCGCGGCGGCCACCTGCCATCCCCACAGAATCCCGATTCAGCTTGATCAAGGGCTTTGTTGCTGCAAGGTTGCAGCTATGCAGCGCTGCAAAGCTGCAACCTTGCAGCAAAATCTGGCTTAGATGACGGGGGTGGCCAGTTGGGTTGGGTTGGGGCGGCCTCGGAGTAGGACTGAGTCGCCGAGGGTCCAGTGGTTGCGCTCGGCCTCGCGTGCCTGCGCGAGCGCTGCGCCGGAGGCCACGACTCCGCCGTCGACCGACTTGGCGATCTCGGTCAGCCGCGCGGCCTCGTTGACCGGGTCGCCGATCACCGTGTATTCGTGGCGTTCGGCCGACCCGACGTTGCCGGCGACCACGGATCCATACGAAACGCCGATGCCGACGCCAACCTCTGGCAGCTCGCGCCGCAACGCTGCGGTCATCGCCCGCGCGGCAGCAAGTGCATCGCCTGCCGCGTCGTCCTGGGCGACCGGCGCGCCAAATATGCAGAGCGCCGCGTCGCCCTCGAACTTGTTCACCGATCCGTCGAAGCGACTGATCGCGTCGATCACCACGGCGAAAAAGCGGTTCAGCATCTCGACCACCTCAGCTGCCGGACGCGAGGCTGCCATTTCAGTCGAGCCCACCACGTCGACAAAGATCACGGCCACGTCGCGCACTTCACCGCCAAGCTCGATTCCGACCAGCAGCGCCTGCTCGGCGACATCTTCGCCGACATGCCGCCCGAACAGATCGCGCACGCGCTCACGTTCTCGCAGCCCGGCGACCATGTCGTTGAAGCCGCCCTGCAGCAGGCCCACCTCGGAGGCGTCAAACACGGGAACCTCAACCGAGAGATCACCCGCGGCGACACGCTCGATCCCGTGCTGAACCGACTTGATCGGATCGGAGATCGAGCGCGAGACCATGAACATCGCCTGCACGCCGACGAACAGCGCCACGCTGCAGATCAGCATCGTCGACCATCGAAGCTGCTGGAAATTGTCGGGCAGGATGTTCAGCGTGATGCCGGCGACGATCAGCACGACGCCGAGCACAGGCGCGCCGGTGCTGATCGCCCAGGTCAGCATCACGCGTGTGGTCACGCCAGGCACGGCGACATGCTCGCGCGGACCGTCTTCGAGCGCCCGCCTGGCGACCTCGCGTACTGAGCGTTCGGCCAGCAGATAGGAAAACGCGCAGGTTCCAAGTCCGGCAAAGATTCCGGCGATCGCAACCACAAGCCCCAGCCCGGGCTCAATCACCGCGTTCAAAGCAGTGAAGAGCACCACACCGATGCCCCACAGCAGAAGCAGCCGGCGCAACAGGCGTGAAGGACCGAGCAGCGCAAGCTCCTGCTCATACGAGGTCGGAGGGCGATCTTCGAGCAGCCATCGCCGCACCGGGTTGATGTCGTGCAGGGTCTTGAGGCTCCCCGCAGTCACAGCAAACAGCAGGTAGATCGCGAGCAACGCCAGGTTGACCACGCGGACTTCCTGGTCGTTGCGGAGCTCCGGCACCGGGATCACCCAAGAGACAAGCCCGTACAGAATCACCACTCCCGCAAGGTTTGATCCGACCACACCGATCGTCAGAACCGGTGCGGCGCGGGCGATGATCATGGCGCCGGAGCGGCGTTCGCCCTCGCGCTGCGCGCGCAACAGTGATCTGGTCAGCCGCGACGCCGCCCGCAGTCTCTCGTCTTCCATAGCTAGCGACCCTACAGGGCTACCAAGTGGTCAACGATCGCAGCATCGCGCTCTCTTCGCGCACCAGCTCAAGCACGTCGAGCGGCGTCTCGCAGATATTGATCCGCGACAGGTCTCGAGCATCGATGTTCCCGTCGGCGACCATCCGCTCGCGCAGCCAGTCGATCAGCCCGCCCCAGTAACCCCTGCCCACCAGCGCCACGGGGTAGTGGCGGATCGTCCCGGTCTGGGCCAGCGTGAGGGCTTCAAACAGCTCATCCATCGTGCCAAAACCGCCCGGCATCACCACAAAAGCCTGCGCGTAGCGCACAAACATCACCTTGCGAACGTAGAAGTGTTCAAAGGTCAGGCAGATGTCCTGGTAGGGGTTGGGTTGTTGCTCGTGCGGCAGCTTGATGTTGCAGCCGATCGAGGTCGCGCCGACATCCTGAGCGCCGCGGTTGGCGGCCTCCATGATCCCGGGCCCGCCGCCGGTGATCACCGAATAGCCGTTTCGGCCAAGTTCTGCAGCGATTGCGCGGGCGCGGATGTAGTCGGGGTGGGTGGCCGGCGTGCGCGCCGAGCCGAAGATCGAGACCCCGCGCTGCACGCCGGCCAGCGCCTCGAACCCCATTTTGAACTCGGCTGCGATGCTGGCGATCCGCGCCGGGTCGTCCGCCGCGCTGAGCGGCACGTCGGCGCCGACTCCGAGCAGCAGGTCTTCATCGAAGGTCTCGGCGAAGCGAGGGAGCTTTGATCTGTCTTCCGGCACGTGCGTACCGTAACCTCCTCGCGGTGACCTGCCACAAGACAAGCGTCGACCACGCAGCCGCCGACGTCGGCGGGCCGGCATGATCGGCACGCCCGGCACCGCGTCAGCCACGCGACTGGTGCTGCTCGGATCTGGTGAGCTCGGCCGCGAGGTCGCAATTGAGGCCGTGCGCCTGGGCTGCGAAGTGGTCGCATGCGACCGCTATCCGGGAGCGCCCGCCATGGCGCCGGCGCACCGCAGTCACGTTCTGAAAATGTCCGACCCCGATCAGCTCCGAGCGATTCTCATCAAGGAGCGCGAGCAGCCGTGCGCCCGCCTGATCATCGTCCCCGAGATCGAGGCGATCGCCACCGAAGTACTCGTGGAGTTCGAGGACGCTGGCGCACACGTCGTGCCAAACGCCCGCGCCGCCCGCCTCACGATGGACCGCGAAGGCATCCGTCGCCTGGCCGCAGAAGATCTTGGGCTTGCAACTTCGCCCTACCGGTTCTGCGACAGCGAGCAGGAACTGGCAGCGGCGGCCCAGATTCTCGGCCACCCCTGCGTGATCAAGCCGATCATGTCCTCATCCGGCAAGGGGCAGTCGGTCGCGCGCAGCGCCGATGACATTGCGAGCGCCTGGGCGCACGCCCAAGAGGCCGGTCGGGTCGGCGGCGGTCGCGTGATCTGCGAGGCCTTCGTCGATTTCGACTACGAGCTCACGCTCCTGACCGTCCGGCACGCCGGCGGCACAAGTTTCTGTGCGCCGATCGGTCACCGCCAGGAAGGCGGCGACTACCGCGAGAGCTGGCAGCCGGCGGCAGTCGATCCGCTCGTGCTCGAGCGCTGCCACGACGTCGCGCGCACGATCACCGCGGGACTCGGTGGCCACGGAATCTTCGGAGTCGAACTCTTCGTGGCAGGCGACGAAGTGCTCTTCTCGGAGGTTTCACCGCGACCCCATGACACCGGCCTCGTGACGCTGGCAAGCCAGCAGCTCTCGGAGTTCGCGCTGCACGTTCGCGCGATTCTGGGGCTCGCCGTGCCAGAAGGCGAGGTGCCGCTGCGCTTCCCGGCAGCGAGTTCAGTAATACTTGCGGATGAAACTGTTGACGAGCCCACGTACGTGGGAACAGACGATGCACTTCTTAGCTCCCAAAACGTTTCAGTCTCGATTTTTGGTAAACCGTCGGCCTCTCCGGGCAGACGGATGGGCGTGGTCCTTGCGACCGGCGAAGACGCCCAGGCTGCTCGCAAAGCCGCAACCACGGCGGCAAGTGGCATACAGGTCCGTCCTTAGGGACAGAGCAACCCACGCACACGCACTTACCGAGGGGTAGACTCTTGGACGTGGAAAATTCAGTAACTGGAGTTGATCGCGAGGCAGCCATCCGGCAACTGGGCGCTGCCTATCAAGGCGTCGCGCGCGCCCAGCGCAGGTTGCGCGGCCGGGATGCAATGCAGCCCGGACGGCTCACAGCGCCGCAGGTCAACCTGATCGGACCGCTCGCCGAAAACGGCCCGATGTCATCCGGTCAGCTGGCGGAAGCCGCCGGCCTCACGCCGGCCACCACCACGCACATGCTTGATCAGCTCGCCGTCGCCGGCGTTGTCGAGCGCAATCGCCAGGAGCACGACAAGCGCGTGGTCATAACCAGCCTCACCGACACCGGCGTGGCGATGCTCACTTCGCGCGTTGACGAGATGAATGAAGCCTGGGGACACGCGCTCGCAGAGTTCGACGCGAAGCAGATGGAGACGGCCGCCGAGGTGATCAGCGCGATCTGCAAGTTCGTCGACGACCTCTAGACCGCCGGCCCCTACGGAACGAGAATCAGTTTGCCGGTGGTTCCGCGTCCGCGAATCGCCTCGTGAGCTGCTCGCGCGTCTGCGAGCGGAAAACTGCCGCCGTCGATCGTCTTCAGCTCGCCCGATGAAACAAGCGAGATCAGATCGGTCATCGCGGCATCCATCATCCCCGGCCTGGTCATGCAGTGGACCAGCCAGAAACCGATCACCGCGCGCGAAGTGCCCATCAGCATTCCGACGCTGATGTCCTTGGGCGGAACGCGCCCGGCCATGCCGTAGACCACGTGGCGTCCGAACGGGGCCAGAGCCTTCGTGCCGCCGTCGGTCGTCGGGCCGCCGACCATGTCAAGGATCACGTCGACCTTCTTGCCTTCGTTGGCCTCGCGCAGGCGCTGATTCATCTCTTCGGCCGTGTGCACGCGCGAATCAACTGCGACGTCGGCGCCAAGTTCAAGAGCTTGCGCGCGCTTCTCCTCGGTCGAGGCGGTGGCGATCACGCGCCCTGCTCCCCAGCGCCTGGCCAGCTGAACGGCGATCGTGCCGACGCCGCCACCGGCAGCGTGAATGACGACAGATTCGCCCTCTGCGAGCTTGGCCGATGTCTTCAGCAGGTGCCAGGCGGTGGCGCCCTGCAGAACGATCGACAGGGCCGAGCTCGCGCTCATCTCATCGGGGATCTCCCATGCCGCCTGCGGCCACGCAACAGCCTTCTGGGCGTAGCCGCCTCCGCTCAGCAGCGCCACGAAGCGACGGCCGTCTGACGCGCGGCCGACCACCTCGCCGCCCGGGACAAGCGGAAGCTCGGCTGGAGCAAGGTACGAGTTTTCGGCCTGGTGGGTGTCGGCGTAGTTGACACCGATCGCTTCGACATCGATCAGCAGCGCGCCGTCGGGTGCGACGGGCTCATCGATCTCGACGAGCTCCAGCACCTCGGGACCGCCAAATTCTTTGACCTGTATTGCTTTCATCAGTTCAGTCTCCCAGTCCCGGCAGTTTGTTTGCTTCAAGGTCACGCAGCGTTGCGAGTGCCGGCGCGTACAGACGCTGCTTGATGATCTGAAGCGTCGCGCCGTCCTTTTCTGCCAGCGCGCCGGCGCGCTCAACGGCAGCAGTCAAGACCTGATCCTCCGGCACGGCCGCCTGAACGATTTCTGCAGCCACGGCCTCGCCGCCGCCGTATCGCCTGCCGGTGACCATCGATTCGTAGGCGACCTGGGGCTTCAGCCGCGACTTGATCAGCGCATCCATGCCGGGGGTGAACGGAATGCGGATGTCAACTTCCGGGAAGCAGAAGTAGCCGCGGTCCTCGCGCATGATCCGCTCGTCAAATGCAACCGCGAGCATCGCGCCGGCCGCAAAGCAGTGGCCCTGGATCGCGGCGATCGTCGGCGCGGGAAATTCGAGCGCGCGCGCAAGCAGCCCGTGCACCTCCGGGATGAACGCCGGAATCTTCTCGACATTGGCGCCAAACCACTCGAGGTCGAGGCCGTTGGACCAGACCTTTCCGCTGGCGGCGATGACCAGCGCGCGAGGTGACGGCGCTGCTTCGACTTCGTCCAGCGCCGCGTTGACACCGCCCACCCAGTCAGGATTGAATCGATTCTCGTCGTCGCCGAGATTGAGGACAAAGACGTTTCCGTCGCGATCGAGGGATGGCACGAGCGGCTCCTTTGAGGAATGGGATGGTGGCCGTGCGCGATCATATGCCCAATGAACCGCCCGGTTGCTCTCTCGACGGACGCGCGCCCAGGTTTCGCCGCCGAATGCGCGGCGGTCTTCGTCGGCGGATTCGCCGGCGCACTCGCGCGCTACGGGCTCGTCGAGCTACTTGGTTCGCAGGGCGGCGACTGGCCCTGGCCGATCTTCATCGCCAACGTCACCGGCTGCGCAATCCTCGGATATCTGATCGCCCATCGCGGCGGCGGCCTGGAGGTTTCGCTGATCGGCACGGGTTTCTGCGGCGCGCTGACCACTTTCTCGACCTTCCAGCTGGAGATCTACCAGTTGCTCGACGCGCACTCCTATCTCACGGCGGTCGCCTACCCGGTCATCAGCATCATTTGCGGATTCTTTGCCGTCACTTCGGCGCGTCGGTTCGTCAACCGCGGAAAGGAACTGGCGTGATCGTCGCGCTCGCGATCGGCCTGCTCGGCGGCATCGGATCAGTCGCCCGCTTCGCCGTGCACCGCGGGATAACCCGCGAAGACCCGAGCGCGTTTCCGCTGGGCACCTTCATCGTCAACATGCTCGGAGCGTTCGGGATCGGAATTCTCTACGGCGCGAACGCCGATCGCGAGCTGACGCTGCTGATCGGCCTGGGCTTTCTCGGCGGCTTCACCACTTTCTCGACCTGGATGTTCGAGAGCGAACGCCTGAACATCGACGGCTACCCCGTGGCCGCCGTGCGAAACATCGCGTTCAGCACGGCGATTGGTTTTCTTGGCGTGGTTGCGGGCGTCGCGCTGGGCCAGGCTGCCTAGCCACCCAGCGAGTCAGCGCCTTTCCGTCGGGCCGGGCCATACACTCCCCGACCATGAACACCACCCAGAAGCGGTTCCCCGCATTGTCAGCACTGCTTTTCGCACTTTCGGCCGCGCTGCTCTTTGCGGGAGGTGGGACATTCCCGGCCGCTGCCAACGCCGACGCCGATCCCCTTCTTATCGTCGGCTTTGAATCGAGCCCAGCGACGATGCACGCTGGGATTGACGGAAGAATCACCGCGTATCTGAACAGGCAACCGTACGGAAATGAGAGCGTCTCTTTCACGCAGGACGGCGAGGCCTACGGCTCCGGCACTCAGATGGGCGAGACCGAAAAGATCTGCCTCGATCGCCGTTGGATGGACACCGAATCTGAATAGAGAGCTCACGTACACGGCGACGGCGCACTCGGCCGACGGATCGAGCAACACAGTTTCGCTGACCGTGCCCGTAGAGCGCTACGAATGGATCGTTGATCTTTCATTCAGCGGCTCGTCGGTCGACGTCGGCGGGACATTGTCGGTCAGGGCGCAGCTCGATCCGGGGCAGATCCCGCTGGGAGCAATGACGCCCTACTACCTGTACATCCAGAACGACGACACTGGTCAAACGGTCGCCCGTTGTCAGAATTTCGAGAACTACTGCGGGTACGACCATTTTGTCCCGTGGTCCGAAAACGCCGATCCCAACGACGCTCACTTCTCCGCTTTTGTCGCCAGGGAGGACGGAAGCGACATCGCAAGCAACGTTGAATCGGAATCGATCGACATCAAGCAGAAGCCTCTGAACGTCACGATTTCCAACAGCCCAGCCTCGGTAGCGGTCGGAAGCACCGGAAACGTCTACGCGAAGATGACCGAACCAGATGTGTATCTCCCGCTCATCCACCAGTACCTGAACATTCGCGATGACTCGAGCGGCCAGATTGTCGCCCGCTGCCAGAACTTCGACAACGACTGCGGCTACGGCTTCACCCCTGGCTGGGACGAAAATGCCGATCCTCAGGCGCGCAGCTATTCGGCATTCTTGAGCACATATGACCCGGCAGACCGCACCAGCGGGATCGCCTCGACAACGATCCCGGTAGATCGTCGAGTGATGCACGTGACGCTTCGGGCGAATCCCGAAAGCGTCCGGCCGGGTGATACCGGGGCGCTCGTTGCACAAGTGATGGATGGGGACTTCTTCACCCCGCTGACCCCTTACTACCTGTATATCCGGGACGACGACAACAACGAGATCGTGGCCAGATGCCGGAACATGAACAACAACTGCGGACACAGCTTTGAAATGAGTAGGAACGATCCCAAGAATCGACATTTCTCGGCGTTCCTGGACACGGAATCCTTCACCGACCGCGCGAGCGATACCGACCGGGTGACCGTGCAGCCGCGCTTTGCGAACGGCGAACTCGGCGGGGGCGACCTTTCGGGTGCAGGCTCTGGCGGCTGCTCTCGCGCCCACGCCGGGGACCCTGTGCACACCGGAATTGGAAACTTTTACGAAACGTACAACGATCTGAAGATTCCGGGCCGTGGTTGTCCGCTCGACCTCTCGCGAACTTACAACTCCGCTGCGAGCGGCTCGCGCGGCGCGTTCGGCAACGGCTGGAGTTTCAGCTACGGCATGTCCGTGGCGCAAGAGTCAGGTTCCTCCACGGCGCTGGTCACCCAGGAGAACGGAAGCGAGATTGGTTTCGTTCAAACCCTCAACACTTACTCTGCGCCGCCGCACGTCATGGCCACGCTCACGCGAAACCCTGACTCCACCTGGACGTTCATCAGAAACAGCCGCAAGTCGTTCACCTTTGACAGCAGCGGCCGGCTGATCCAGGAAAAGGATCTCAACAACTACTCGACGACCATCGAGTATCCGGATGCGAACACGATCATCGCAACCGACTCCGCGGGCCGCAAGATCACCATGACGCTCACCAACGGTCTGATCGTGTCAGCGACCGACAATTCCGTGCCGGCCAGGAGCCTGACCTACAGGTACGACAGCGCAGGCAATCTGGTTGAGGCCACCGACGTTGGCGGCGGCGTGACGCGCTTCGCCTATGACGGAAAGAATCGGATGGTGACGGTGCGAGAACCTAAGTACTCGGGTGACACGACGACCTCGCCGGCGCCAGAGGTGCGGAACGAATACGACGATATAGATCGGGTGACCGCCCAGACCGATCAGCTGGGTCGCGTCACAACTTTTGACTACAACACCACGCCGGGATCGACAATTGTCACGGACCCTGCCGGAAATGCGCTCGTGGACAAATATGTCGACGGCCTCCGGGTTTCGCGAACGCGCGCTTACGGAACGCCCCAGGCAGCTAAGTGGACCTACGAGTTCGACCCCTCCACACATGCACTCACGCGGTCCTGCGATCCGCTCGACCATTGCACCGCGAAGACGAATGACGCTCGCGGCAATGTGCTCACAAGCACCGACCCGCTCAATCGGACCACGACTTACACCTACGACTCGATCAACAATGTCACGTCAATCACGGACCCCAAGGGCGTGAAAACCACGAAGGCCTATGACTCGGCAGGCAATCTGCTGAGCGTCTCAAGGCCGCTCAAGGACAGCGCCGGGGCGACGACGGCGACTCAGTCCGAGACCTTCACCTACGGGGGCGCCTACGCCGGCGACTTGATGGCAAGGACAGATCCCAACGGCAAGATCTGGCGATACACCTATGACTCATTCGGCAACCAGACTTCAGTCACGGCGCCGCCGACGCCAGAGAACGCCGCCGGAAACAAGACCACGCGAACCTTCAACACGAGCACCGGATGGATGCTCAGCGAAACGAGCCCGAAGGGCAATCTGACCGGCGCAAACGCCACAGCCTTCACGACGAACTACACCTATGACGCGTTCGGCCGCCCAACGTCGGTCACGGATCCGCTTTGGAAGTCGACGAGTCCAAACCTGCACAAAACCGTTTCACACTACGACGCCAACGGAAATGTCGACTACGAGATTGACGGCAACGGAAACAAGACGACTTACGTCTACGACGCGGCCAATCAGTTGACCCAGACGATCAGAGCCAACGGCACGAGTACACGCCAGGACTACTGGGCAGACGGTTCGCTGCGCCGCGAGTACAACGGACTTGGCGATGCGACTGAGTATCAATACGACCCGCTCGGAAATCCGGCATCGATGACCGACCCATTGGGCCGCGCAACGACGGTCAGTTTTGACGCCGCCGGTCGATTGACAAAGCGAATCGCCCCCGGCGGCAGCTGCACGGTCGCGCCCAAAGCCAACTGCGCGAATTACACCTACGACGCAGCAAATCAGATGACCGGCCTCAGCTACGCCGATGGACTCACGCCAGCGGTGAGCAACATCACCTACGACGCTGCTGGGCAGAGGACTGCCATCACGGATGGCACAGGCACCTCAGCCTGGACCTGGGACAGCCTCAACCGCCTGACCAGCACAAAGGACGGCTACGGCAGCACAGTGTCATACGCATATGACCTGGCAAACAACCAGACGAGCCTGACCTACCCGAGCGGCTCAAAGGTCACCCGCACCTTCGACGCTGCCGGCCGCAACGACTCAATCCAGGACTGGAAGTCAAACAAGACGACCTTCGCCTTCGACGCGAACTCAAACCTGACCACCACCAGGTTCCCGACCTCCACCGGCGTGATCGACACGAACACCTACGACAACGCCGACGCCGTCACGTCGATCGCCGCAAAGAAGGGCACCACAAACCTCGCCACCTTCAACTACGCAAGAAACGGCGCAGATCAAGTCGCCTCAAGCACCACAACCGGCATCACCGAATCCGCCAATGCTTATGCCTACAACACCCTGGGCCAGCTCACCAAATCC
>JAEMRJ010000193.1 GCA_016463365.1 Thermoleophilaceae bacterium
CTGCCTCGCGAATGTCTACGGCGGCGGCGACTTCAACTTCTCACGCCTCGTTCCTGAGCTCGCCCGCGCGATTCACGCCGGCGAGGCGCCGGTCATCCGCTCCGACGGCTCACCCGAGCGCGATTTCATCTACGCCGCCGACGCGGTTGACGCGTATCTGACGATCGCCGATGGCCTCAATGACCCGGCCAACATCGGAATGGCATTCAACGCTGGCGCCGGGCGGCCGTGGCCCGTGCTCGAAATCGTCCGCACGATGCTCGATGTCGCAGGAAGTTCACTCGAGCCCGACATCCAGGGTCACGGGATTCCCGAAGGGGAAATCGATCGCCAGTACCTCGACTCGACGCTGATCGAGCAGCGGCTCGGCTGGACACCGTCCTGGTCACTGACCGACGGGCTGTCTGCCACCTGGGACTGGTACGAAAGCGCCCTACCCGGGGTGCTTGCGCCGGAACTCGGATGATTTCCGCTCGTGGCGGGCATCAAGCTGCCTGAGAATCAAGCTCAGACACAGATAGATCGCCGCAGCGATCACTATGAAAACTGCGACCATGACGACCGCGTCCATTGTGTTTGACATCAGCTCTACTTGCCTGTTTTGTAGGTGGGGAGCAAGCGGGGATTACCCGATCTGCATGAGGGTGAAACGCTCGCCCGGTGCGCTGATAGTTTCTGAGGCATGCAAGCTTCTGAGGAACGCGAAGGCCAGTTCAACGTCTCGGTAGAGACCAGCCCTGGTTCGTACAGAGTCGTCTTGAGCGGTGAGCTCGACATCGCGACTGCCGATCAGCTCACCTCGGCGCTCGACGGCGTTTCGCCCGCCAATGACGAACGGCTTGTGATTGATCTGACCGCCGTCTCCTTCATGGATTCGACTGGCCTGCGCGTGCTGATCGCCGCCAACGGCGCCGCCACCGAGGGTGGCTACGAGCTCTTCATCGTCACCGGAGACTCACCGGCCAAACGTGTTCTCGAACTGACCCGCATGGATGAACACATGCAGGTCGTCGCTTCGATCTAGCCGCTCAGTCGGCCCTCGCCACAAGAATCGCGACGTCGTCTCGATTGGGCTCTGCCTGTCGCGCGATCGCCGCAAGATTGATCTCCTGAGCGCTGTCGGCTGATCCGTTCAGCGAGAGGCCGCCAAGCAGATCCAGCGCGTAAAGCGTGTCGTCGGTTGTCTGACCCGCAGACAACCCATCCGTATAGAGCACGAGAGACTCTGACGGCAGCAGTAGGTCGTGCGACAACGGCAGATCTGGGTCAGCGACCACGCCGAGCAACGTGCCGGGCTCGCCGACCGGACGTGGGGGGCCGCTCCCGGTCACGAGAGGTAGCGGATGACCAGCGGAGACCGTTTCCAATTCCAGCCCGCTGTCACCGTGCGTGAGTCGTGTGAGCGAGACAGTCACGAAGCGACCATCCTTCACCTGCTCCAGAAGCGCGCCATTCAGTCGCGCAAGAATCGCCTGAGGATCTGTTTCGTCCATCGCAGCCGCGCGGATCGTGTAGCGGGCGAGTGCAGTCAACGCGGCCGCCTCGGGACCCTTGCCGCAGACGTCACCGATCACAAGCGCGCTGCTTCCGTCGGAGAGCGTGAAGGCGTCATAGAAGTCGCCGCCCACTTCGGCGTCGCGCTCTGCGGGGCGGAAGGTTGCCGAAAGCTTCATGCCGTCCAGCTCCGGTAGCTCTGCGGGGATCAGGCTCTGCTGAAGGCTGGAGAGCATGCGCATGCGTTCTGTGTGGAGTCGAGCGTTGTCCAGTGCGATTCCCGCTCGCCTGCCAAGTTCGATCGCCGTGTCCAGATCGAACTGCGTGTATCTGGCGCCGGACCGGGTCATGGCCAACATGATCGATCCGATCGGTTCGCCGTGGACCGTGATCGGCGCGACCATGGAGGTCCGTGGGAGCAGCCCCCGAACCGCTTCGGCGCGGGCGTCGTCGT
>JAEMRJ010000016.1:0-622 GCA_016463365.1 Thermoleophilaceae bacterium
GAAAGGCGATCGGCAAGGTCGAATCGATCACTCTCACCGACAACAACCAGGCGAACGTCAAGATGAAGATCAATGACGAATCGCTCGATCCGCTGCACCGCGGGACGACGGCGACAATCCGCCAGTTCTCGCTCTCCGGTGTCGCCAACCGCTTCGTTGCGATCGCTCCCGGTCCGAACAACGCGCCTGAAATTCCCGACGGCGGAGTCATCCAGTCCGACGACACGGAGTCGCCGGTGGACCTCGACCAGCTCTTCAACAGTTTCACGCCCAAGGTCACGAAGGGGCTCCAGAGTTTCATCAGGGGCAGCGCCGCGCAATACGAGGACGACCCTTCCACGCCGCTCAAGGAAACGACCTACGGCAACCAGGCGCTGCGCTACATCGCGCCGTTCTTCGATGCCGGCGCGCGCCTTGCGCACTCAGTGGCCAAGGACGACGAGACGCTCGCCAGCTTCCTGGTCGTCTCGGACCGTGCGACCACCACCTTGGCCGAACAGAAGGTGCAGATCGAGGCGATGTTCAGAAACCTGACCAGGTTCACGACTGCCGTTTCTTCCGAGTCCGAAGAACTCGACAAGGCACTCGCGACGCTGCCGTCGACGCTGCGTCAGGGCACGAT
>JAEMRJ010000016.1:632-30316 GCA_016463365.1 Thermoleophilaceae bacterium
CTTTCCGCGAACTGCGACCGACATTCGCCGCGCTGGAGAATCTTTCCGACAAGTCGGACCCGATCGGCAAGAACGGCGGCGACGGTCTTGCCGAGCTGTTCATCAAACTCAAGCCGTTGGTCGACAACTCCGAGCCGACGCTCGGCTACCTGCGTGAAATGGTCAGCCAGGGCGGCAAGAACAACGACCTGACAGACCTCTTTGCCGGCCAGCCCTCGCTGACCAAGAAGGCCAGGACCGCGTTCCCGAACGCCACGACCGCCATGCAGTCAGGGCAGATCGTTCTGCAGTTCCTGCGCCCGTACACGCCAGAGCTGACCAGCTGGTTCTCGCACTTCGGTCAGATCGCTGCCAACTACGACGCGAACGGTCACTACGTGCGCGTGACCACGCAGTCGGGCGCGTTCAAGCTCAACGGCAGCGGCGAGCTGACGCCGAGCAACGATCAGTCGCTCTCGCAGTACAGCAAGACCGGCACAGCTCGTTGCCCAGGGTCCGCCGCCCAGCCGGCCGGAGACGCTTCCAACCCATTCACCGCCGGCGGAACGCTTGACTGTGACCCCTCGATCCAGATCCCGGGTCCGTAGGCGATGAGCATGCACAGGCGGACATCAAGAATTCTTGCGGCGGCATCGCCGCGCGGCCTCTCGGTGCGCGCGCGACGCCTCTACGCGCTCGGCGCGATCGTCGCCGCGGCAGCGATCGTCGTGGTTTCTTCGCTCGGAGCCGGCGAAACAGAGGGCTACAAGATCCGCATCGTCTTTGTCAACTCTGCCGGCATCACCAAGGGCGCCAACATCCGCGTGGCCGGAGCAAACGTCGGCAGCATCGAGAGCATCTACGTCGGCAAGAACGGCCTCGCCTCGGTCGTCGTGAATGTCACCGACCCGGCGTTCCAGCGCTTTTACACCGACGCCAAGTGCCGCATCCGCCTGCAGTCGCTGATCGGCGAGAAGTTCATCGACTGTGACCCGGGCTCGCCGACCAAGGAAGAAATCGCAGTCGACCCGGCCGACGACGAGCGCCGGATTCTCCCGAGCAGCCAGACCGGCTCGCCGGTCGACCCGGACGAGTTGCTGAACGCGATGCGCGAGCCGCAGCGCGAGCGCTTCCGCGTGATCATCAACGAGCTGGGGGTGACGCTCACTGGACGTGGCCAGGACCTTCAGGACATTCTCGACCGCTTCGACCCGACGTTCCTGAACGTCAACAAGACTCTCAAGATCCTCGCCCGCGAGAACCGCAACCTCGTGCGCCTGGCCGAGAACGGCGACAAGTCGGTCCAGCAGTTGGCCGACAGCCGTGAGAGCATCGCCGGACTCTTCAAGAACGCTGACGCTGCCGCGCGCGCAACAAATGCCAAGCAGGCAGAGCTGGCACTGACGCTGCAGCGCCTGCCCGAGTTCCTTGACGAGCTCGAGCAGACGGCGCCGGTGCTGGAGAACTTCGCCAATCAGGCTGCGCCTGTTGCAGCCTCGACCCGCGCAGCTTCGGCCGATCTTTCAGAGTTCGTGACAGGAACCGAGGCGTTCGTCGATTCGGCAAATCCGGCGCTCAAGCGCTTCGGCGACACCGCGGACGTGCTGCGCGCCCAGATCCCGGCCCTCCAGCCGGTCGCCGAGTCGCTCAACGCGATCGGCAAAGAGCGCGGCGCGGTCACAAACCTCAAGCGACTGCTCCAGAGTTTCGAGGGCCAGAACGGCTACGCGAACCTGGGCGCACTCGCAGTCGGCCTTGCCGGAGCCGGCAACGGTACCGATGCGTTTGGACACTTCATGAGGTCCATGATCGTTGTTCCGGGATCGTGCTTCAACTACGTTCAGGAACGCAGCACCGGCTGCTCAGCTGACTTCGGCGATCGCTCCGGCTCGAACTCGGAGCCGGAAGGCAAGTCCTCGCAGGCCCCGACTGTCTCCAGCTCGTCAGAGCTCGCCACCGACGCCGCAGCGCTTGACTACCTGCTCGGGAGCGATAACTGATGCGCCGGCAAGGTGTCGCAGACAACCCGGTGCTGGTCGGAGCCGGCGCAATCCTCGTGATGCTCGTGATGATTCTGCTGAGCTACAACGCGACGACCGGCCTGCCGTTCGTGCCGACCTACGACATCACTGCCGAGGTTCCCAACGGCGCGGCGCTGGTCAAGGGCAACGAAGTGCGCATCGGCGGCGCGCGCGTGGGCATCGTGACCTCGATCACGCCGGTCAATGAAGAGGTCGACGGCAAGACCAGCTACCACGCGAAGATCGCCCTCAAGCTCGACAAGAACATCGGCCCGATTCCCGAAAACTCCGAAGTCGAGGTCCGCCCGAAGTCAACGATCGGTCTGAAATACGTCGAGCTGACACTGGGCGACTCGCCCGAGACGATCGCCAACGGCGGAAATCTCCCGCTCAGTCAGGCCACGGTGGCGGTTGAATTCGAGGACTTGCTGAACACCTTTGACAAGCGCGTCCGCGAGGGCAACAAGCGCTCGCTCCAGGAGTTCGGCGACGCGTTCGCCGGTCGCGGCGCCGACCTGAACGTCGCCTTCGGCGAGCTCGTGCCGTTGTTTGAAAACCTTGAACCGGTTGCCCGCACAGTCTCGGATCCCGCCGCAAGACTCGGCGATTTCATCGTCGCCCTGGCGACCACGGTGGATGCCACGGCCGCGGCCGGCGATCAGTTCGGCGAAGTGTTTGTCAATGCAGATCGCACCTTTGCCGCGTTTGCTGCGGCATCGACGGGCATTCAGGAGAGCCTTGATGAGTCTCCTTCGACGCTTGCCGTGCTGACAGAGAACTTCCCCGCCCAGCGCCAGTACCTGCGTCAGCTGACGGTGCTGGTCGAGAAGTTCCAGCCGGGCGCCCCCTATCTGCCTGAGGTCTCCGGAAACCTCGCAGAGATCACGCGAAACGGCCCGAGCGCCTTCGACAAGCTCTACCGCACGACGCCGGCCTTCGACAGGACCTTCACCAAGCTCGGGCAGTTCGCCGCCGACGAGCAGGTGCGCCTCGGCCTGAACGGCCTGACCAACTTTGTGCAGACGATCAACCAGCCGCTGAAATACATCACCCCTTCGCAGACGAAATGCAATTACTGGGGTCTGCTCGCGCGCAACCTGGCCTCGGCCACTTCCACGCGCAACAACGGCGATTCGTTCCTCCGATTCGGCGTTGTCACCGGCTGGACCAACCCGACACCGCGTCAGAACGCAGAAGTCGGCCCCGGCAACGCCCCGCCCGCGATCGACAACGTGATCGGTCCGAACGACGACCGGTCAAACCGCCAGCAGTCCAACGCCTACCCGACAACCGGGCAGAACAACGTCTGCGGCGCCGGCAACGAAGTCACCAAGGGCAAGAACACCAACACCGGAACCCCGAAGCTTCCGAAGTCGGTCACGCTGACTCAACCGGGCGGGATCAAGTCCGGCGACACGACCGAGGACACAGAGTCGGTCGGAACGGACAAGGTGCGGACAAAATGACCCTGCACCACGGATCAAACACCGGAATGTCGCTGCGCAAGGCGGGCCTGATCGGGATCATCGTGCTCTCGGTGCTCGTCTATTTCGCGTTTTCGAAGGACATCCCGTTCACCGGTGGCTACGAGGTCAACGCCTACTTCAACAACGCCGCAAACATTCAGCCCAAGGCCCAGGTACGCGTCGCCGGAGTGAAGGTCGGGACGGTCGCAAGGGTCGAGCGCGGCGACGGCGCCACGACCAAGGTCGTGATGACGATCGACAAAAAGGCCCTTCCGATCCGTCAGGACGCGGCGGCGCGGATCCGTTTCCGCATCTTCCTTGAGGGCAACCCGTTCGTCGACCTGCAGCCCGGCACCCCCGGCTCGCCCGAGATCAAGTCCGGCGGATCCATCCCGGTGGCGCAGACGGCCGGCCCGGTTCAGCTTGACCAGGTCCTCAGCTCGGTCAACAGCGACGCACGCGAGGGCCTCGAGAACGTCTTCACCGAAATCGGAACCGCTCTGAACACCGTGGGCACCCCCGAAGAGAACAAGACCCAGGAAGACGAAGTCAAGCGGCTGACTGGCGCCGAGGCCTTGAACCGCGCATTTCGTTACGGCCCGGACGGATTCAAGGGCGGAGCACGAGTATTCGACGCGCTGATCGGATCAAGCGAAGACGACCAGCTCACGATCCTGCGCGGATTCCGCGACTTCAACAGCGCGATCAACGATCGTGAAACGCAGATCGTTCCGTTGATCGCCGACTTCGCCACCACGATGGGCGCATTCGCCGACGACGAGGTCGCCCTGGCCGCAGCCACCAAGCAGTTCTCGCGACTGGCCTATGAGTCCGAGCCGACCCTCCGCGAGCTCAACCTGCTGCTGCCTGAGCTGACACGTTGGTCCAACACGATCGCCCCGAAGCTGAAGGAGATCCCCGAGACCGTGCGCGCTGCCTATCCGTGGATCGAGCAGACCAACCTGCTCCTGGGCGAAGACGAGCTGGGCGGCACCGCGCCGCTCGCCCAGTCGACCGTGGAGGACTTCGCCAAAGCCCAGGCCTCGGCTCAGGACCTGCTTCCCGAGCTCGACAACATCTCGCGATGCTGGAACAAGATCTGGTTCCCGACGCTCAACACCGTGGTTCCTGACGGAGCCAACACCTCCGGCAAGCAGAACTACAAAGAGTTCTGGTACTCGCTGGTCGGTTGGAACGGCGCAACGCAGAACTTCACGGGCGCTGGTTCCTATCTGCGCCTGACATCCGGCTCGGCCGCTGAAATCCAGAGCCCGATGGGTGATCCCAACCGCGTCATCTACGGCAACTCCGCGCTGCCGCAGACGGGCAGAAGCCCGCTGGTACCGGGCACCAACCCCGGCGTTCAGACGAAGGTCTCCTGCTACAAGAACACGCCGCCGAACCTCGCACCGACAAAGGGGAGCACCCCGTGATGCACGGACTCAAAAAGTCTCTGCAGCGCTACGGCGTGCACCTCGCGGCGATCGTAATGCTGGTGGTTGTCTCGCTCGGCGTGGCCGGCTACATCCTGTCTCACCAGCGTCTTTACCTGCCGGCCTGGGTGCCGGTGGTCGGATCCGACTTCTATGTCGTGAACGCGCAGTTCTCCAGCGCGCAGGCAGTCACGCCCGGTCAGGGCCAGACGGTCAACATCGCCGGCGTCTCTGTCGGCGAGATCGGCAATGTGACGCTCAAGGACGGCGCCGCGAACGTCGAACTGAAGATCCGCCGCGCGCACGCCCCGATCTACAAGGACACGCAGATGTTGCTGAAGCCGAGGACTCCGCTCTCGGACATGTACATCGCGATGACGCCCGGTACGCCAGCTGCGGGCGAGGTCGAAGAGGGCGGAACGGTCCCGCTTTCAAACACCAAGCCGACGGTCAACTTCGACGAGTTCCTGTCGGTGCTGGACTCGGACACGCGCGACTACCTCCAGAACCTCTTGACGGCTGCTGGTCAGGGCCTTGACGGCCAGGCGGCCAATCTGCGGCAGGGCCTCAAGCGCTTCCCGACGACCGGCAAGTACGGCACCCAGATCGTCAAGGAACTGCAAAAGCGGCGCAAGAACATCAAGCGCGCGATCACCAATCTCGCGCTGCTGGCCGAGACCCTCGGCGAGAACTCGAAGGTCTTCGCTTCACTGATCGATTCTTCAAGCGTGACCTTCCGTACCTGGGCCAGTCAGCAGGAATCGATCCGGCAGATCGTCCAGAAGGCCCCGGGGGCGTTCGGCAAGACTGCAGACGCCGTGGAAGCCTCTGAGCCGGTGATCGCCGACACTGCGGTCGCGTTCAAGAACCTGCAGCCGCTGGCCGACGACCTGGGCGTCTCGCTTGAAAGCCTGCGCCCGTTCTTCCGCGACCAGACGACCGTCACCCGCGACCAGCTGCGCCCGCTGGCGCGCGATTCGCAGCCGTTGCTTGAGCAGCTGAGCCCTGCAGCCAAGGCGTTCACAAAGCTGACGCCGGACGGCGCGGCAGCCACGAAGTCCTTCAACAACCTGCTCAACATCGTCGGCTACAACCCGAAGGGCTCTGAAGAGGGCTACCTCTACTGGCTGTCCTGGTTCAACCACATCTCGTCTTCGAGCTTCAACCGCGCCGATGCCAACGGCGTCCTCGGATCGGGCGCGCTCGTGGGCAGCGACTGTGACTTCGGCGTCGCCACCGGCGCGAAGAACGGCGCGGGCGGCAACCCGATGCTGAGCCTGACGCTCGGCCTGGCAAACCTCCCGGCCGGAGGGAGCTGCAGGCAATGATCAAGCGCGCCCCCAGCCCAGCACAGCTGATTTCGATGATCGCCTTCGCGTTCACGTGTTTCGCGCTGATCCTGTTTCTCTGGGTCTCCTTCGGTGGACCGATTCCGCTCAAGCCTCAGGGCTACCGGGTGAACGTCACCTTCACCGAGGCCGTCCAGCTGGCCGTCGAAGCCGACGTCCGCATCTCTGGCGTCCCGGTCGGAAAGGTCAAGGCGGTCGAACCCGAGCGCGGCCGCACCGGCGCAACGCTCGAGATCGACTCGCGCTACGCGCCGCTGCCCGACGACGTGAAGGCGATCCTCCGCAGCAAGACGCTGCTGGGCGAGACTTTCGTCGAGCTCACACCGGGCACCAAAGGCACGCCCACGATCCCGGAAAACGGCGCGATCCCTGCCTCTCAGGTGTCAAATCAGGTTCAGCTCGACGAAGTGATCCGGATCTTCGACCCGGCCACGCGCGCAGCGTTCGGCGACTGGCTGATCGGGCAGTCGGACGCGGTCAAGGGACGCGGCGACCTGCTCAACCAGGCATTCGGCGTGCTTCCGATGTTCTTCACCGACGCCAACAGCCTGATCGAGGTCCTGCACCGTCAGGACAAGGCGCTCTCGCGACTGTTTGCCAACACCGCAGACATCTTCGAGGCGATCAACAGCCGCCCCGGCCAGTTGACCCAGCTGATTCTGGCGTCAAACCGGCTCCTGCGCGTCACCGCCAACCGCAGCCAGCAGCTGATCGAGACCTTCAACGAATTCCCGCAGTTCCTTCGCGAGACGCGGCAGACGATCGATCAGTTCGAGGAGTTCGCCGACGGCACGCAGGCGCTGATCGCCAACTCCAGCGAATTCGCCGACGCGTCCTCGCCGATCATGAAGAAGTCGGTCCAGGTCTCCAACGACGCCCGCCTGCTCGTCAACAGCCTCGAACCGATGCTCGACAAGGCCGATGCCGGTCTGCCGGCAACCGATGAGTTCCTCGACCTCGCCAAGCCGTCGCTCGCGCAGCTTGACCCGTTCCTGGCCAACCTCAATCCCGTCCTGCAGTTCGTCGGTGAGTACCAGCGCGAACTCACGGCGTTCGCCGCCAACGATGCCGCCGCATCCCAGGCCCAGTTGACCAACGCCGACCCGAGCATCGGACGGACCAACTGGGGCCACTACCTGCGTGCTTTCGTCCAGTTCACGCCTGACAACCTTGCCTACTACCCGAACAAGACCACCAAGACCCGCTCCAACGCGTATCCGGTTCCTGGTTGGTATGACCGGCTCGCCAGCGGCCTGCAGGTGTTTGACAGTGGCGCCTGCGGCACGATTGCCGTTCCCGCCCTTGATCCCGACGACACGCTCTATCCGACGACTCCGATCAACCTGCAGAGCTTGCTGCCGTTGATCAACTCAATCATCTACGCCGGCGAGTCGACGCCCAACCCGAGCGGCACCACGCCGCCGGCCGTTGCCGCAAACCTCGCCCAGAGTCCCAACAACGCTGCAAACCTGCCGGCTCCCAATTGCGAGCAGCAGGGCACCAGGTCCTTCCAGGGTCAATCGCTCCAGTTCCCGCAGGTAAACGAATCCTCGAACGCGAAACCCTAGGCCGACGGCCTGAAAAACCGGCACGATTGCAGACGCCGTGAAGCTTCCTGATTTTTATCGTCGCGCAGCCGAGCGGGCAGCGCGAGTGTCGCTGAAAAGACCGCCGATCGTGATCGCGATCAGCGGTCTGATCGCGGTTTGCGCCGCCCTGCTGGCGGTCAACCTCACGCCCGACACCGGCGTCGAATCGATCACCGGTACAAGCTCGGACACCTACAAGGCGACTCAGGTCTGGGCCGAGGGCTTCGGCGGCGATCCGATCGTCGTCGTCGCAAAGGGCAAGGTGACTGAGCTGACGCTCGGCTCGGACCTTGGCGTGATGCTCGGCCTGGAAGGGTGCCTGTCGGGGAAGATCCCCAAGAAGGCACTTTCTGCCCAGCCGAAAGTCTGCCAGGAGATCGCCGAGCTGAAACCTGCGATCGCCGTGTACGGCCCTGGCACGTTCGTGAACACAGCCGTCATCTCGATCCAGGACACCATCACGGAGCTCTCGAAACAGGCTCAGGAGCAAGGAAAAGAGGCCGGCGAGGCGGCAGCCGAAGTCGCGCGCCGTTCAGGCAAGGGAGCGCAGGCACAGGAGCGGGCCCGCAAAGCGGCCGACGACGCGACGCGACTCCAGCTTCTGACCTACGCACTCAAGCTCGGCACGCAGTACAACCTTGGCCCCGGCAGTCAGCCCAGCCTGAACAATCCAGAGTTCATCGCCCGGCTGATCTTCGACCCGATCATCGGTTCTGACATCCCGAAGGCGCGCTGGTCCTACGTGTTTCCCAGTAAGAACGCCGCGATCATCCAGGTCCGGCTGCGGCCGGGCCTTACGTCCGACCAGCGCGCGCAGGCAGTTGATCTGGTCCGTCGCGCGACGGCCGAGAACAAGTACGCGCTGACCAAGGGCCAGTACTTTGTCACCGGCGCCCCGGTCGTGCTCACGGGCGTCGAGGAATCGATCCAGAAAGCGATCGTCGTGCTGCTGATCGCAGCGCTGCTCGTGATGGCGATCGCGCTGCTGATCGTCTTTCCGGCAGAGCTGCGGCTGCTGCCGCTGATGCTCGCGCTGATGGCTGCCGCGATGACGTACGGCCTGCTGGCGCTCACCGGCTCGACGATCGGAGTGGGGGCGGTGGCCGTGCTTCCGGTGCTGGTCGGCCTGGCCGTCGACTATGCAATCCAGTTCCACGCCCGCGCAGATCGCGCCATGCAGTCCGGCGCGAGTCCGCCCGAAGCGGTGATGGCTGCGGCGACCAGCGGCGGCCCGCCGGTGCTCGCGGCCGCGACGGCGACGATCGCGGCTCTGCTTGCCCTGATCCTCAGCCCGATTCCGCTGATCCGCGGATTCGGGCTCCTGCTCGTGATCGGCGTCGCGCTCGCGATCGTGATCGTGCTCAGCGCCGGCTTTGCAACCCTTGGTTGGGCGGGAGGGGCAGCCGCTCGCTCCCGGCGGCGCGAGCCGGCCGAAACCGTCGCCGGCTGGGTCCGCCTGCGCAAGCTCTTCGCGCGCACGACGGCAGACCCGCGCAAGACAGTGCGGATCGCGCTGGCAGTTGCGCTGGTCGGCTGGGTCGCCGGACTGCTCTCGCCGGTCACGACCGACATCCAGCAGCTGGTGCCCGCAAGCCTTGGCGCAGTCAAGGACGCAAAGGAGTTCCAACGCCTGACCGGCACCAGCGGCGAGGTCGCCGTGCTGGTGCAGTCGGAGGACGTCACCGATCCCAAGGCCGTCAAGTGGATGATCGACTTCCAGAAGGCCGCCCTGGCCGAAGCCGGATACAAAGGCGAGAACCCGACCTGCGCCAAGTCCGAGCTGTGCCCTGCGCTCTCCCTCGCGGGGCTCTTCGAGGGCCAGAAGCTCACGCAGGCCAGCATCCGCCGGACACTCGATCAGGTCGGTGACTTCTCGCGCGGCGCCGTCACGGCCGATCGGACGAAGGCCACGATTGCGTTCGGCCTGCGCGAAGAAGCGCTGAACGACCAGAAGAAGTCGATCGACGCTCTGCGCTCTCGAATTGACGACAAGCCGCCTCCAGCCGGCACCACAGCAACGGTGGTCGGGCTGAGCGCCCAGGCGGCGGACGCGAGCGGCGCACTCAGCAATCCCTTCAGGCGCCTGCTGATCGCGCTCGTCGCGCTCGGGCTCCTGCTGCTTGTCGTCCGCGGAGTGTCAGGCACGTGGCGCAAGGCCTGGGCACCCGTGATCTCGGTCGCGGCCGCAGCGGGGATCTCCGCGCTGCTGCTGTTTGTCCTGCGGATCGATCTGAATCCGATGTCCGCCGCGCTCGGCGTGTTCATCATTGCGATCGCCGGCGAGTTCACGTTGCTGATCCACATGCAGTACCTGCGTGAACGCGCAGATGCGCCGGGTCTCGAGACGATCGCCGCCTTCCGCAGGGCCTACAACAACATCGGCCCGGCGGTATTTGCCTCGGGCATAACGGCGATCGCCGGATTCGCCGCGTTGGCGGTCAGCGACATCAACATGTTGCGCGGATTCGCGATCGTCGCGGTCGTGGACCTCGCGGTCGCGCTGGCCAGTACCGTGCTGCTGCTTCCAGCGATCACCGCCTGGCTCGCAGACGAGCAATGACGACGTTCTGGAAGGTCTTCGTTGCGCTGCTGGCGATCGGAATTGTCGTTTCGATGGCGATGCTCTTCGCGGGATCGCAACCCGTCGGGTCCGAGAATCTCGTCGGCAAACCGCTGCCGGACTTTGCAGCACCGCTCGCCTCCGGCAGCTCAGACGCCGACGCAAACATCTATACCGAAGCCCAGGCTGAAGTCGCCGGATCAACCGCAGCCTGCGCAGTTGAGGTGCCGGGCGCATTCAACTCATGCCGCGATCTCAGCGGCAGGTCGATCGTCATGTTCTGGAACTCAACCAAGAGCGAGTGCGTCGGGGAGGTTGATGAGCTCAACGACTACGCCAGGTCCAGTCCCGATGTGAACGTGGTCGCCGTTGCTTTCGATCAGAGCGTGGAGAGCGCGCGAGCGTTCGTGGACACAAAGGACTGGAGTCTGCCTGTCGCGATCGACGCCGACGGCGCAGTTGCCGGGCTGTACGCGGTGGCAGGTTGTCCGAGCACGTTCTTCGTGCGTGACGGGCAGGTGACCGGAGTTAAGCTCGGTGCGCTCTCGTCGGCGCAGCTGGATGCTGGCCTGGCCAAGGAAGCCGGCGCGACCAACTGAATGGGCAAGCGATCACGACAACGAAGCGCGCAGCAGGCGCCGCCGAGCGACCCGCAGTCGCGCAAACAGCGGCTGCGCGAGCGCGCGGACGCCGCCAGCCGGGTCGCGGAGAAGCAGATCAAGGCGCGACCAAAGGCGCCGTGGGATCCCTTTCCGCTGACCGAACTGGCGATTTTTGCCGGCATCGTGCTGCTTGTGGTCGGGGTCATCATCGAAGGCGCGACGGGCACGGGGTTGATCGTCTCGGGAGTTGTGCTCGCCTGCATCGGCGGCCTCGAAACTGTGATGCGCGAGCACTTCGGTGGCTACCGATCGCACGCCGGGACGATCGCGGGGATCCTCGGCGCCGCGACGTTGATGCTCACCTCGGTGGTGCTCAAACTGCCTCCGGCGGTCTCCGCCGCAGCTGGAATCGCAGTCTTCGGACTGCTCTTCACGACGCTGCGCTCGTCATTCATCCGCAAGTCCGGCGGACGCGGCGTGCTGTGACTCGGATCGAGTGCTAGCTAAGATCTGCCGCAGTTACGTTGGACTGTGTGTCTACAAGGGCTTTAGGGGAATTTGAACAGAATGGCTGATGGGCAAGTAGTGGGCGGAAGGCCGCCAGAGATCAAGTCCGGTCGCATGCGCGCCGGCGGCCTCGGCATGTTCGTGATCGGAATGCTCATGTGGGTCGGCGTGCCCGGCGCGTGGCTCTACATCGGCTCGATGGTGAAAGCCGAGACCAACTCGCTCGGAATCGCCCTCGTGGTCATGGGTGTCGGCGCACTCGCAACGATCGTCGGCCTGGTCAAAGTGCTCGGGAACCTCAACCGCAGCTGGCTCGAGGAGTACGAAGAGCTCAACGACCGCAAGCCCCAGCGCAGCCCACTCGAGCCGGTCCTCGTGATCAGCGCGTTCCTCGCGCTGGCCGTTTTCGGACTCTGGTTCGCATTCTTCGCCGGTGCCGGCGGCCCTGTCGCCGCCCCGCAGTAGCGCCGCGCGTTACTCGATGACGATTCCGGGACCGTCGGTGGCGATCTCGAGAATGTTGCCGTCCGGGTCGCGGAAGTAGATCGAGCTGTAATAGGTGCGGTTGATCGGCTCGGTGGCCTGCACGCCGTGGGCGTTCAGGTGCTCGTGCCAGGCGCTGAGCTCGTCGAGCGAGCCCGCGCGCAGCGCAAAGTGGTGCACGACGCCGACGCCGATCGCGCCCTGCTCCATGTTTGCGTACTCCATGAACGTCACGATCGAGCCGGGCGTGGCCTCGCTGTCGCCGAAGTAGAAGTGACGGGCGCCGGGATCGTCCTCGTTGGTCGTGCGCTTGATCAGCGTCAGACCCAGCAGGTCGCGGTAGAAACTGACCGTGCGCTCGAGGTTTGAGCAGATCGCGGTCACGTGGTGAATTCCGCGCAGCGCGAGCTTCTGAGGCTCGGTGGCCGGCTCGGGCGCGGATTCGGCGTCCGTGGTGACTGTGGGCTCGTCGTTCACGGGGGAGAGCCTAACCGGGCGGACGCGCTGGAGCGCCCGCCCGGAGGCATGAGGGTGGGTTCAGGCCGCGGCGCGGTAGACGACGGACGCAGCGAGGTCTGGTGCGGGGCGGCCGGCGCTGAGCACCGCCGCCATCGCGGAGCGCTGACGCTCGGTCAGGGAACGGATCGTCTTGGTTTCGTTGAGACCGATCGAGTCCATGAACTTGGCGCAACGGGTGCTGCCCCAGCGCTTCTGGCTTGTCAGAAGCTCGTAGAGCTCCATTCCGGCGATTTCGTCAGACGGGTCGAGCAGGACGTCGGCGACGGCCACATCGCCCCTGGCGATGCAGCGCTTGAGTTCCGCGCGGGCAAGGCGGATGCGGTTGGCCTGCTCCAGCGCCCGCATGTTCTGGCGTCCGGCCGGTGCGTCGCTGGTGGTAGGGACTGAGCTTTGATTGTTCACTTGATTCGTACCTCCCGAGTACGAGGAAATTGACTGGTCACACGCTTCACAGCAGATTGCTTTCACGGCGCAGGAAAGCCTTTACCGTCCGAGGACGCACGGATTCGTCCGGCTCCCCGCCGGCTTGATCGCGCATCTCGATGAATGGTCCCCATGGCAGATCCGAGAGACCGTGTCAGCGATCTGAACCTTACGATGGAATGTTGCATTTTTGTGACAGGCGTGTTTTTAAATCCCGCTCAGAGCGAACATTTTCGTTCGCAAATGGCTTGTGAAAATCTGGACAAAGTGATTCCGTCCGATGGCGTGTTCATTCGCACAAGGGTGGGGGCGAAGTGACTATTGAGTCACTTGGCTGTCTGGCCAGCCGGGGTTAGGTAGTCGGGGGTAGGGGCAGAGGATCGGCCGTGGTGATGCGCGCTGTCCAAGCCAGATTTGCTCCACGGTCCCGTCTTCCAGACGGGGGCATGGAGGATTTTCGGCTCAGGTAAGCGGGCCTGCCTGGTCGGCGGAATCGCGCGTCATAGCCGGGTGCTGTTTGGCAACGGCCAGGATCTTCTCGATCGCCCGGTCCAGGTGCTCCCGCTCGTGAGTGGCCATCACACTGGTGCGCAGCAGAGCGCCGCCGCGCGGAACCGCCGGATACATCGCGACATTCGCGTAGAGCCCCATGTCGTAGAGCTCCTTCCAGACAACCGCAGCTTCCCAGTCCTCGCCCACGACGATCGGGACGATCGGGGTGAAGGGCTTGATGCCGTAGCGCTCACCCAGCTCTGCGCCGGGGTCTGCCACGCGGATGCCCGCCTCGTTCAAGGTGTTCCAGAGGTACTCCGCGTTTGCAAGCGTCCGCGCCATCAGCGCCCTGCCCTCGTCGGTCCTGGCGATCTTCACCGCCGCAAGCGCCGCGCCGACGGCGGCCGGCACTGCGCTCGCCGTGAACAGGAACGACCGGGCGTGCAGCCTCAGGAAGTCAACGATGTCGGCATCAGCAGCGATGAACCCGCCGCAACTGGCCAAAGACTTCGAGAACGTCCCCATACGAAGGTCAACCAGATCCTCGATGCCAAGCAGTTCGCTGGCGCCAACCCCGCGAGTACCCAGAACCCCGACGCCATGCGCCTCGTCAACCATCAATCGGGCGCCATAAGCCTTCGTGAGCTCGGCGACGCGCGGCAGATCGGCAATGTCGCCCTCCATCGAGTAGACGCCGTCCACGACCACAAGGACACCGCCGCCGTCAGTCTGGGCGCGGTCCAGCATCGTCTCAAGCTTGTCCAGTCGCCCGTGACGAAAAGGGCGCACCTTGGCGCCTGAAAGGGCGATTCCGTCCAGCAGCGATGCGTGGTCGCCCGCGTCGCAGATCACGGTGTCTCCGTGCTGCAGAAGTGAACTGAGCACGCCAAGATTCGCCTGGTAACCGGTCGTGAAGACGACGGCGTCGCCAGCCCCGTACCACTCGGCGATCTCGCGTTCGAGCTCGGTGTGGATGTCGATTGTGCCGTTCAGCAGGCGCGACCCGGTCAGCGCTGTGCCGTACTTCTCAAGGGCGTCGCGCGCGCCCTGCACCACCCGCTCGTCGCCGGTCAGGCCGAGGTAGTTGTTGGAGCCGAGCATCACCCGCTCTTTGCCCTCCATCTGCACGATCGGGCCGGCGGGGCCTTCGAGCAACCGGAAGAAGGGCAGCATGTCGTGTTCGCGCGCGGCGGCGATGATCTCGGCGCGCTCGTGCTTGCGAGCGCGCTCGAAGAGGTCTGTCGCCGGCCCGCTGTGGGCAGCTTGTGTACTTGTAGAGTCCACCGCGTGAGCGATCCTATCGACGTCTCGGCGGTACGCGGCAAGGCTGATCTGAAGGCCTTCGTCGACTTCCCCTACGAGCTCTACAAAGCAGACAGCAACTGGGTCCCGCCCTTGAAGATGGACGTCAAGGATCAGCTCAGCCAGAAGAAGAACCCCTGGTTCGAGCATGCCGAGGCCGAGTTCTTCCTCGCGCGGCGCGCCGGCAGGGTGGTCGGGCGGATCAGCGCCCAGGTCGACCGGAACTTCAACGAGTTTCAGGGCAACGACTGGGGCCTGTTCGGCTGGTTCGAGTGCATCGATGACGCCGCGGTGGCGAACGCCTTGTATGACCAGGCCGCCGAGTGGCTGAAGGCGCGCGGCCGCGACCGCATGGTCGGCCCGTTCAGCTACACGACCAACGACGAGTGCGGCGTGCTGATCGACGGGTTCGAGATCCCGCCGGCGATCCTTGAGCCGTGGAACTACAGCTATTACCCGGGGCTCTTTGACGGCGCGGGGTTCGAGAAGGCGATGGACCTCCTGATGTACAAGATGGAGATCGCAGACAAGGACAAGGTGCGCCCGGCGGTGCATATCGCTGCCGGCCGCGTGGACGAGTCGAGCTACCGCTTCAAGCGTTTCTCCCGCTGGACACTGAACTCCGACGTCGACCGGTTTCTCGACATCTACAACGCCTCCTGGGAGAAGAACTGGGGCTTCGTGCCGCTCACAGAGAAAGAAGTGCGCCACTACGCCAAGACGTTGCTGCCTGTGCTCGACAAGAACTGGGCGTTCCTGGTCATCGGCTCTGACGGCGACAACGCGGGTGCCGCGCTGACGTTGCCCGACTACAACCAGGTCTTGAAGCACCTCGACGGCAGACTGCTGCCGTTCGGCTGGGCCAAATTCCTCTGGTACCGCCGCAAGATCGACCGCGTGCGCGTCTTTGCGCTCGGTGTCAAGCCGAAATACCGCACCACCGGCCTGGCCGCGAAGCTGTACGTAGAGCACCTCGATGCCGCTGAACGAACCGGTGTGGTCGGCGGGACGATGGGGTGGATCCTGGAGAACAACCGTCCGATGAACAAGTCGGTCCAGGCGCTGGGCGGCACGGTGATCAAGCGATTCCGGCTCTATGAGCGGATGCTCTGACCAACTGGGCCGATTGGGCAATCCGAACCGTCGTTAGACTGCGTAAATGGCTTTTTCATCACGATTTGGGCGCAGTGGCGCGGCTGTTGAGGCGCCCGAAGCCGACGAGCAGCCCACGGGCGAAGAGATCGTGATCGATGCCGAGGCGACCGAAGTCACCGCGGCGTCCAGCAACTCGCCGATCCGTCGCGCCTCAGCGGTGCCTGAGGCCACCGACACCCACGCCGTCAGCAAGCGCTCCGAGCGCGAGCTCGCCGTTCGCAACGTGGCCGTTGCCACCGCCGGTGGACTGGTTGCAGGCGCCGCAACGATCGCCGTTGCTGCCGTGGCCAAGACCGCGGCCAAGAACGCGTCGGCTCCCACGCCGGGCCTTTCCCGCCGCCGCAAGAAGGACATCATGCAGTCGCAGTCTTTCCTGGTCGACGTGCACGTGCTCAAGCCCGGCCGCTAGGCGCGGCGCGCGCGTCACTTCACGCGCAGGTTGAGATTCTTGCTGTAGGTCTTTCCGGATGGATCGATACTTCGCAGCGTGATCTTCAGGCGTGAGTTGGCGGCGATCGGCAGGCCGGAGACAACGGTCACGTTGTGAGCCCCGGGGCGGACCCCGAAGCCCTTCGAGCCGAGAAAAGTCTTGCCGTGACGCAGCTCGAGCGTCCCGACGCAGATCTGCACACCGCTGGCGTTGCAGACGACTGGAATCTTCACGCCGCGACCCTTGCGCTTGATCGACCTGGTCGATCCGAACTTCAGGGCGCTGGCCAGCACCGGGACCGTGCCGTTCTGTCCGTCAGTCCCTGCTGCGCCGTTCGACCCTGCGGGGCCGGTCGCGCCGGCTGCGCCGGGCGTGCCGGTGGGTCCGGTCGGCCCGTTCGCGGCGACGGCAGGTGTGGTGCTCGCGACATTGTCGATCAGAAAACCTTTGCCCATCAGCGCAGGCGCGTCCACGCCCGCATCGACTGATGTACGGAAGAGCAGCTCGTCAACCGTCGGAGGCTCGCCGAACTGGCGGGAGTAGTCCTCCCAGGTCGTCAGGCCCTCGACGGGCGTGACGTCCGCACCGTCCACGTAAACCTGCACGACATCGTTTGTCGGGCCGTCGTAGAAGTTGATCCTGATCGTGATGCGGTGGGGCGAAGTGTTGCTCAGCACCCCGAGGTCGTGTGTCGTGAAGGCCGGATCACCGGCTTTGTAGTCGCTCCAGTTGATCGTCGTGCCTGCGGCGCCGTCGATGAAGCGCATCATGCCCATCCGCGCGCCATCGCCGCGGTCGGGACTGACAGCCATGAAGAGGCCCGGCTGCTCGGCGCCCGGCGTCGCGCTTGCGATCGTGAATGAGCTCTGGAACACAGTCTGCCGCTCGCCGCCGCTGAGGCCCATCGACTCAGAGCTTGTCTCGCCCGCCTCGTTGGCGGTGCCCGGTGAAAAGGTCTGGTTTCCGAATCCGCTGCTGAACTGACCGTTGCTGATGCGCAGGGCGCGCGTTCCGAATGCGTTCTGGTAGGCGCTGTCGTAGCTTGGTCCGATCGATGAGAGGTCGGTGACGTGGTGGTCAAGGAAGCCGCCCGCCGCGCCCTGGCTGACCCAGTCGTGCTGATTGTCGATCGTCCCGGTGGCGTAGAAGGGCGACTCGATCACTGAACTCACGGTGTCCGCGGCAGCGAATGCCGGAATCGCCAAGATCGATGTGAGTGCCGTGACGAGCACGGCTCGGGCAAGCGTTGCACGCGTCATCGCGCTGGAATCCTTTACGAGTTGATCCTGTGGGGCAGGTCTGCATCACCCCCACAGGTTGCAACTCCTATCGGCACTGCCCGGTGCTCTGCTTAGCCAGCGCTACCCGGCACCCTGCGTCGGGCCCTCGTCGTCGGGGGTGACCCCGGGCAGCAGCTCGTTGGTTATCGCGTCGGTGTAGGTCGTGCCGCTCGTGGTCAACTCGCCGTTGTCGCGCAACCACTTGCCGTAAGCGGCCCAGGTCGCGGGATCCATCCAGCCGAACGGGTTCTCACCGATGTTGGTCTGCGCGAGCACGGGCAGAGTCGCCTTCAGGCTCGCCTGATTGAACTTTCGGTCGGAAGCGGTCTTCTTCAGGTCCGGATACTTGTCGGCAAGCGCAGCGAATGCGGCGGCGGGATCATCGACTGCATTCGCCGTGCCCTCCTCGAGCCCGGCGATGAAGCGACGGTAGACCTCGACGCGGCGCGCATCTTTGAGGTTCTGCGTGCTGGCGACGACGACGAGCTCGTCGTAGGTCGGAGAGCCGGCCTTGTCGACCGGGATGATCGTCGGGTCGAGTCCGGCCTGCTCGAGCTGCACGCCCTCGACGTTCCAATACCCGGTGATCGACGCGTCGGCCTTGCCGCTGACCAGCGCTTTCTGGATGTCGTATCCGACATTGACCTGCTTCACGCTGTCAGGCGAGACGTTGTTCTGTTCGAGGATCGTGTTCAGCGTGTCTGACGGGCCGTCGCCGGAGACCGCCACCGTCTTGCCCTTGAGATCCTTGATCGACTTGATCTTTGACTTCTTCAGCCAGATCAGCGAGTTCAACGGCACGTTCACGATCGAGGCGATCGCCTTGACTCCGGCACCCTTGTCCTGCGCGGCCAGGACGTAGCTCGCGTAGGAGATCCCCAGGTCAGCGCGGCCGGCAGCGACGGTCTTGATCACGCCGGCGGGGTCTGAGGGCACCTTCGGGTCGACGACCAGCGCGCGCTTCTTGAATGACCCGTCGGCCATGCCCCGGTAGATTCCGGCGTGGTTGGCATTGGGCTGCCAGTCGAGCATCAGGATGACCTTGTCGGCGCGGACTTTTTCCGGCGGCGTCTCGTCCTTTTCGCCGCAGCCGGCGACGGTGACGCCGAGCAGTACAAGCAGCACAAGCAGAAGCAGGCCGGTCAGTCGGGTTGAGATCTTCATTCTGGTCAAGGGGTTCTCCTGGTCGGGATTGTTCAATCTGGCATTTGTCATCGTTGGGCGGCCGCGTGGCGCTCCCATGGAACGAGGCGGCGTTCAAGCAGTGCGGTGAGTCCGTAGAGCGCGAGTGAGCCGACGGTGAGCACGACGATCGCGGCGTACACCCGAGAAGTCTCAAAGGTCGGTGTGCCGCGAATGATCAGGTAGCCGAGACCTTTGTCGGCGCCGGCGTACTCGGCGAACACGGCGGCGATGAAAGCCCACGTCGCGGCGATGCGCACGCCCCCGAGCAGGCGCGGGAGCGACGCCGGGAATTCGGCCAGACGCAGGATGCGTGCGCGGCCGGCGCCGAGCGAGCGCAGCAGCTGCAAGAGCTGCGGGTCGGCGCTGCGCAGGCCGTCAAATGTGCCGAGAACGACGGGGAAGAAGCACGCGATCGCGACGATCAGGATTTTCGTGCCGAGGCCGAAACCGAAGGCGATCACCAGCAACGGCGCCAGCACGACGGTCGGCACGGCCTGGGACGCGACGACAACAGGCAGCGTCGCGTCACGCAGGAAAGGCGAGAGGTGCAGGACAACGCCGAGGCCGATCCCGAACAGGCACGCCACGAGCAGCCCGAGCACCGCTTCTGTCGCCGTCACCAGCGCGGCGCTGCCGAGGATGTCGATCTCGCCGGTCAGCGTGCGCGCGACCGCCTCCGGACCGGCGACCACCAGGCTGCTGAGACCGCTGTATCGGACAAAAAGCTCCCAGGCGATGATGATCGCCATCAGGCCGATCACAGGGCTGGCCCAGCGCAGCCAGCGCTTGCGTTCGTGCTCGCTCATGAGAGTGCCTCCAGGGCCTGCGCCTTCAGACCGGCGAATTCGAGCGAGGTGACCCAGTCGTCCCGGCTGGCACCGGTCCTGCGACCGACCGCGATCTCAGCGGCTACCCGGCCCGGGCGCGGCGTGACGATCACGACCCGGTCGGCCAGGGTCAGCGCCTCCTCGACGTCGTGCGTCACAAGCAGCAGGGTGCGTGGCTCCTGTGCCAGCGCATCGAGCAGCCACTGCTGCATCTGAGCGCGCGTGATCGAGTCGAGCGCGCCGAACGGTTCGTCAAGCGCCAGCAGTGGGCGGCCGGTCAGGACAGTGCGCAGGAACGCCACGCGCTGGCGCATACCGCCAGAGAGCTCCCAGGTTCGTGAGTGCTCGAATGACTCGAGGCCGAAACGTTCAAACAGCGGCGCTGCTTGCTGCAGAGCTCGATCCTTGGGCACACCCTGCGCTTCGAGCGCGAGCGCCGCGTTGCGCAGTGCGCTGCGCCAGGGCACGAGCAGGTCGCGCTGCGGCATCAGTGCCACGGTCTCGTCGACGCGTACGCCCCCACTGGTGGGTCGGATCAGCCCGGCGGCGATCGCGAGCAGGCTCGACTTTCCGCAGCCCGACGGCCCGACCACCGCCACGCGCTCACCGCTACGCAGCTCAAGGCTGAAGTCCTCGAGCGCTGTGGTCTCTCCGCGCTTCGAGCTGTAGGTCAGACCGACGGCGAAAAAGCGCGCCGCCAGCGCGACGTCCGACAGCGTGGCGGCGGGCGTCGAGGACTGCACGCTCGCGGTGAGGGTCGCCGAATCTGAGATGGCCGGGCTCTGCCCTGGCAGATCCATACTGCTTCTTCCTTCGCGGGAATTACCCCACAGGTTCTAAGGGTCTGTGGCAGTGGCGCACGGCGCCTGTCCACGATCTCAGCCCGCCTGACCGCGAGCTCCCCTGATCGGTGCATCAGGCAACAGCCTACACGCGGGGGCGAGAAAATATTTGAGTACGACGCAGTACCAGGCGCTAGAATCCCCCGCCAATGGACACGTCGCCGACTCCGGCGACAGAGCGCCGGGGCGGAAATCAGTCGGCCGTGGCGTCACGAGGGAATTCCTGGGGAGGGAAAAAGTGAAACGTCTGACACTCACGCTCGCGGCTGCACTTGCCGCTTCAATGATTCTTGCGCCTGTTTCGAGTGCGGGGATTTTCGACAGTCTGATTCCGTGGGGGATGCAGCTGCCCTCGACCTCGGGCGATCGCGCGACCGCAGCGTGGTCGATCATGCCCCCGGGCAACGGCAACATCTACGGCCCGACCGCCGCTCATGTCGACGACCAGCGAGAGATGTACGACGGTGTGACCAACGCCGCAGCCAACGGCACCCTCACGCCCTCGACGCTCGGCCTCTGGATGAAACCGGCGAAGCTCGGAATGTCGCCGCTTGAGTTCCGCCGCAGCGAACTCCCGAGATCCGACGTGAAGCTGATGTGGGACAACTTCGGCGTTCCGCACATCGAAGGCAAGAGCGACTACGCGGCGGGCTACGGCGCAGGTTGGGCCAACGCCGAAGCGCGGTACCCGATCATGGAGCTGCTGCGCGTGATCGGTCGCTCCGGCGTGCTGGAGACGGAGGGAACGGGCGCTCTGACGAAGCTCGTCGACGCGATCCTCAGTGGAAACACTTCACCGTTCGAGAGCCTCACGCTGATCAACTACAGCGACGCCGAGCTGAAGTCAGGGCTCGATCGAACTTTCGCCGACGCGACGCCGCAGGACGCCGTGATCATCGCTCAGTCGCTCGACGGCTACGTCGACGGCATCAACGACTACATCAGGCGCAATTTCGCATCGATCCCACCGATCGCGGACGCCCTTGATCTCGACCTCGGACGCTACTGGTCGGCTGAAGATGTCGCGGGCGTCGGCATCGCGATCCGCGACCTGTTCGGTGACGGCGGCGGATCGGAGATCCACACTGCAGCGCTGCTTGAAAAGCTGGACACGAAGTTTGGAAGCAACGGCCGGCGCGTGTTCGACGATCTTGGCGGACTCAAGGCCGAGACGAACTTCCACACCAGCAACACCTTTCCGTACCCGAAGTTTGCCGCCCCGGCGTCCCCGACCGACGACACCGACGCCGCAACGCTCGGGCCGGTGGCAAAGGTCGACAGCGGATCCGTCTCGGGTCACGTCGACGCTGAGCGCGCGCGCCCGTCCGCTTCCAACTATCTGCTTCTCGGCGGCTCGCGCACAAAGGACGGACGGCCGCTGCTGGTCGGCGGACCGCAGGTGGCGTATTTCTATCCGCAGATCCTGTTCGAGATGGAGATCCGCTCACCGAGCATCCGCGCCCGCGGAATCGTCGTGCCCGGCCAGGGCCCGGTCATCATCGCCGGGCGCACCGCGCACTACGCATGGTCGCCGACCGCCGGCGGCTCTGACACCACGGACCAGCGGATCGAGCTGCTCTGCGAACCCGACGGATCGCCCGCGACGACGGCCAGCCGCGCCGTGCGCTTCAACGGGCGCTGCGTGCCGATGACGCGGCCCGCCGGCGCCCGCTCAAACACCGCCTGGCGCTCGCCGCACGGTCCGGTGCTCGGGTATGGCAAGTCCGAAGGACGGCCGGTCGCGGTCGCACAGCAGCGCTCGGGACGCTACGACTCGCCGACCTCAGCGATCAGCTTCCTGCGGCTCTCACGCGACATCGTCCGCGACGCCGACGATTTCGCGCGCGAGCTGCGGCACATCAATCTGTCGCTGAACATGGGCTACGTGAATTCACGTGAGATCGCGTACGCGCACACCGGCTGGTATCCGGTACGCGCACAGGGTGTCGATCCCAAGCGACCGAGCTGGGGAACCGGCAAGTGGGAGTGGCGCGGCCTGCTCGACTGGTCAGAGGTTCCGCACGTCGTCAACCCGGCAAACAACGCCCTCACGAGCTGGAACAACTACCCGGCACCCGGCTGGGAACCAGAGAGCCCGATCGGACACGGGCCGGTGCATCGTGACGACCTGCTCTACGTGCCGGCCACGCAGGCCAGCGGGGTGACCGCAGCCGGCGCACTGAAGATCGCTCAGACTGCCGCGACGCAGGATCTGCGCGGCGTCGCAATCGTTCCTCAGCTGCGAGAGCTCTTTGCCACGCGCGCGCCGGCCAGCGACGATGCGCGGCTCGGCTGGTCGATGCTGAGCTCATGGGAAGCGGCCGGATCGCATCGCCGCGACCTCAACTACGACCGCTTCACCGACGATCCCGCAGTCACTGTGATGAACGAGTTCTATCCGCGCCTCGTGAACGAACTCCTGGGCGGATCGCTCGGCCCGGACATCCTCTCGATGTTGGGCGGCGCCGACGACGCGCCGAGCCTCCAGGGCTCGGCATACAACGGCGGTCTGTACGGTCCGATCAAGCAAGAACTGCAGCGCGCCACCGGCGAACTCACGCGACCGGCCGGGCTCCCGGCTTATTGTGGCGACGGATCGGCAACGGATTGCGCGACGATCGCTTCCCGTCTGCTGTCGGAGTCTGTCGCTGCCGTTCGTAGCGCACAGACGCCGTTGACACAGGCGTTTCCCGGCCTCTGGCTCTCGTCGCAGCTCGGCGAGCGGATCCGCTTCCTGCCGATCATCACCAACCCGCTCTCGATGCGCTGGCAGAACCGACCGACCTTCCAGCAGATCTCGGCGTTCTCAGACTGACACCGCGCTGACAGGTGGTACGCGGCCGCGCTGGTTCAGCGGCCGCGTACTGCAGTCAGTTCGCGCACGAAGTCCTCGAGCTGCTTGCTGGTCCAGCACTCGAAAACTCCGTCGCAGAAGTTCTCGTAGACGCCGATCACGGAGTCGCCGTAGTTCCAGTAGAGCCGTGGCTCGGGGTTGAGCCAGAAGCTCCGGCCGGCCTTCTCGGTCACCTTGCCGAAGAGGTCGGCCCGCGGCTCGCGGCCGTTGGTCCGCGCATCGCCGAGGACGATCACGGTCGAGCGCGGATCGAGGTCCGCCGCCACCTGGTCATAGAAGTCGACCCAGACGCGGCCGTAGTCGGTGTAGCCCGAGATGTCGGCCACGCCGGCGGTGTTTGAGATTTTCTCGGAGGCAGCCTTGAAGGACCGTTCCTGCTCGAAGACCTCTGTCACCTCGGCGACGCGCTCGATGAAGACAAACGTGCGCAGACGCTTGAAACTGTCGTGCAGCGCGTGCAGGATCGAGAGGAAGAACACGCTTGCACTGGTCACGCTGGTGGAGACGTCACAGAGCACGTAGAGCTCCGGCCTGCGCGGACGGCGCGGGCGATAGCGCAGGTCGATCGGCACGCCGCCGGTCTCGAGCGATGCGCGCATCGTCTGACGGACGTCGATCGGACCGGTGCGGTTGTGGCCGCGCTGCTCGAGGCCCTGGGTGGCCATCGCACGCTTGAGCATCTTCACTGATCTGTGCACCGCTGCGAGATCCTGCGAGCCACCCGAAGGCAGCGCGCGGTTGAGCTCGTTGAGCGGCCGCGCGGTCGGCAGCTCGCCGGTTTCGGCGATCATCCGCGCTTCGAGTTCGCGGCGGACGTGTCGTTCGAACTTCTGCAACTGCTTGCGCAGGTCTTCTCCTTCGGCGCCGGGCGGAAGATCCTGGGAGCGCAGCTCGAGCTGACGCCGCACCCGCTGCACGTCCACGCCGACCACGCCGCTGCTCGCGCCGCCGCTCAGCGTCATGATCGCCAGCCGTGCAAGGTCACGCAGCGTGTCATCGCTGCCGTTCTCGAGGGCCTCCATGATCGCCTCGCGCAGCGCCTCGACATCGATCTGCGACTCGCCCTGGCCCTCACCGCCCTCGCCGGGTTGCGGGTTGCCGTCCTCGCCCTCGCGCTGCGCGCCGTCGGGGCGATCGCTGCCGTCGCCGCCGGCCTCTGCGCGCGCAGCCTCCGCCTCGGTGGCGCGGAAAAAGTACCGGTCAAACACAGCCGCAAACAGCGCGCGGTCCTCTTGGGATTTCGCGATTGTCGTGGACATCGCCTCGCGGAATGCTGCGCGATCGCTCCAGTCGACTGCGCCGAGAGCGTCGAACGCGTCGAGCAGTTCTGAAGTGCCGACCGCCATGCCCTCATCGCGCAGCTCGCGCGTGAAATCGACCACCAGGGGCCCGACGCCCGCCGCGTCACCGTTAGGGCCGCCGGTCGTGAACCGCGCCCACGCGGGAACGCCGGCGTTCACAGACGTCCCCTAGGCCGCCGGCCGTGGGCCGCCGAGCGAGGCCGGTGACTTGTCCAGTTTCATTCCGACGCGCTCGGCCACGAGGTCCATGTCGGTGCGGTGCTTGACGATGATGCTCATCGTGTCCTGGAATGTGTCGCGGTCGATCTGATCGGCGCCCAGCAGCAGCAACGTGCGCGCCCAGTCGATCGACTCACTGATGCTCGGCGGCTTCTTGACGTCGAGCTCGCGGACCATCCTGATCACCTCGACAAGGCGCGCGGCGACGCGTTCGTCGAGTTCGGGAACGTGCATCCGCACGATCTCGATTTCGCGCGAGTTCTCGGGGTAGTCGAGCCAGAGATAGAGGCAGCGGCGCTTGAGCGCTTCGGTCAGCTCACGCGAATCATTGCTGGTCAGCAGCACGATCGGATGTGTGGTCGCCTCGACGACGCCGAGCTCCGGAATCGAAACCTGAAAGTCAGAGAGGATCTCGAGCAGCAGTGCCTCGAACTCGTGGTCGGTCTTGTCGATCTCGTCGATCAGCAGCACGACCGGCTCGGGCGAAGCGATCGCCTTCAGCAGCGGACGCGTCAGCAGGAACTCTTCGGAGAAGATGTTGTCCTGGACGGAGTCCCATGCGGCGTCGTCGCTGTCGGCCGCCGCGCCGCTCTGGATCCGCAGCAGCTGCTTCTTGTAATTCCACTCGTAGAGCGCCTTGGCCTCATCGACGCCTTCGTAGCACTGCAGGCGGATCAGCTCGCGGCCGGTGTAGCGCGACAACGCCTTTGCCAGTTCGGTCTTGCCGACTCCGGCCGGACCCTCCACGAGGATCGGCTTGCCGAGCTTGACCGCGAGATAGCTGACGAGCGCGGTGGTTTCGTCGGGCAGGTATCCGACCGAGTGGAGGCCGGCAGCCACGGCTTCCGGTGAGTCCAGATCGGCAGCGTCAGGGGCGGGGGAAATCGACATCAGCCGATGGTATCTCTGCGGCCGATCACGGGGCGAAATCGTGTTCGTACCACTGCGGACCCTCGTTCCAGCGGATGATCATCCCCGACAGGAAGAGCGCCATGCAGCCGACGACCACGATGATCCCGCTGCGTGTGTTTCCGCCGTCAAACAGCGCGTTGCCCAGAGCGATCCCGGCGGTCCAGAGCCCGCCGACCGCCAGCAACGTGCCGTCGGCGAAGGGACTCGCGAACTGCTCCGACTCGACATATCTGGCGATCATCCGCAAACAGGAAACCGCGACCAGAACCTGCGCCGCCTCGATCCAACCGAAGTCGGGGAAGCTCAGCAGCGAACCGATGATCACGATCATCGCCCCGACCAGGGCCAGTCGCCGCCAGTTGTCAAGCTGGCGAAAGTGCGTCATCGGCAGCAGCAGGATGCGCAGTCCGCGCTCGTGCTGTGGTCGCTGCGTGTGCCTGGCCATCGCTTCAGGCGCCGGGTAGGGCGAGCCGCGAGATGCGGCTGCCGCTGGACATATAGATGTAGCGGTCGTTTGCGATCAGGTCCCAGCCGGCGCGCCCGCGCGCGGTCCCGACGGTGCTGAGCTTGCGTGACTTGATGTCGTAGCGCTTGAGCGAGGCCTCGGCGAAGATCCCGAAGAAGACGTCGTTGCGCCATGAGCCGGCCTGCTTCGACTTCGGGATCGCGACGCCCGAGGGCGTGCCGCTCAGCTTGAGCACGGGTTTTCCGTCGCCGCTTCCGCTGCAGTCCGTGCGCGGCGGCTCCCAGCCGTAGTTCACGCCGGCGCGAACGACGTTGATCTCGTCGCAGCTGTCACCGACCTCGGCCACCCACAGCTGGTTGGCGCGGTCCCAGTCAAAGCTGTAGGGGTTGCGCAGGCCGCAGGCGAAGATGCGTCCGTCTTCAATCTTGCGCTGCGCGGAGTTGTCGGCGTTGCCGCAGGTTGTCGGGTTGCCGGGGGCGCCACGGTTGGTGGCATCCGGGTCCAGGCGGAGGATCTTGCCGAACGGGACCGAGAGACTCTGCGCGCGGTCGGGGCCGTTGTCGGGGTCGTCGTTCTCGCCCAGTTCCCCAAGACCCAGGTACAGCGCGCCGTCGGGCCCGAAGTGCAGGCCGCCGCCGACGTGGTTTGACGCCTTGCTCGGGTGACCAGAAGAGAAGATCAGCTTGTCGGCCTTGAGCTTGCCGCCGGAGGGCCGGAAGCGCCAGATGCAGTGGGCGTTGATATCGCCGTCGCTGGACGCGCTCGTCGGATCGGGGCAGCCGCTGCGCGAGGTCGTGTAATAGGCAAAGACGTTGCCACTGCTGTCACCGGCGAGCCCGAGCAGCCCGGGCTCGCCGCCGCCGGCCACTCCGAGCGTTGCGAGCGTCGTCTTCTTGCCGCGCGCGACGCGCATGATCCTGCCCTGGTCCTTTTCTGCGTAGAGCAGGCGACCCTTGTTGTCGAATGCCAGTCCGACCGCCGCCGAGAGCCCGCTGACGTAGGTCTTGGCCGATGCGGCGGCGACTGCCGTGGGCACCGTCGGGTCCGGGTCCTTCGCATTGCCGCTTGAGCAGGCCCAGAGAAAGGTGGCTGAGAGCACGACAAGTGCTGCGCCTAGCGAAAAGCGTCCGCGTTCGACAGATCGGAAGGTCGTCAAGTTCAGTTTCATGTTCACCGTAGTTTCAGGCGAGCGATCTCGTCGCCGTCGGACATGTACAGATAGTGGCCGGTCGCGAGCAACGACCAGCCGGCTCGTCCGCGCGTGCCCGGGACGGTGCGCAGCTCTTTATTGCGGAAGTCGTAACGCTTGATCACCCGGTCACGGAAGAGGCCGAAGAAGACATCCCCCCGAGCGCTGCCTGCGGCCTTTGACTTCGGAACTGCCACCCCGGAGGGGGTTGCCGAGTTGCGCAGCTTCAGGTGCGGTCGACCGGCGCGGCTACCGGCACAGTCGGTGCGCGGCGCCTGCCAGCCGAAGTTGACCCCGGGCCTCACCAGGTTCAGCTCGTCACACTCGTCACCGACGTCTGCCACCCACATCCGCCCGAGCAGGTCAAAGTCGAAGCTGTAGGGGTTGCGAAAGCCGCACGCGTAGATGCGATCGTCGGTGATCTCGCGCAGGGCTGAATTGTCTGCGTTGCCGCAGGTCTTCGGGTTACCGGTGGCACCGCGATTGGTCGCATTCGGGTTCAGCCGCAAGATCTTGCCGAAGGAATTGCCGAGGTCCTGTGAGCGGTCTGGTCCGAGGGACGGGCTGTCGTTGTCACCGAGGTCGCCGACCCCCAGGTACAACGCGCCGTCGGGGCCGAAGCGCATCCCGCCACCGAAGTGCGTGCGCCACGCGCTCGGATGTCCTGAAGAGAAAATCAACTTGTCGGGCCTGAGCAGAGCTCCGGCAGGACGAAAGCGCCAGACGCAGATCGCGTTGACGAAGACCGGATCGCTCGCCGCCCGCGTGGGATCGGGGCATCCGCTCTGCGAAGTTGTGTAGGAGGCCCAGACGTTTCCGGTGTCGTCGGCAGCGAGGCCGAGCAGGCCGGGCTCGATGTTGGACGCGACCGACAAGCGCGTCAGCACACGCCTCTTGTCACCCACAACCCGCACGATCTCGCCGCGTACGTGTTCGCCGTAGATCAGCCGGCCGCGATCGTCGGTTGACAGGCCGACGGCTGCGCTTGTGCTGGCGATCCGCTTTGCCGACGCCCCGGCGACAGGTGCGAGCAGCAGGCAGACCAGAGAAGCGAGGGCCGTCGCGCAGATCAGCGCGTGGCGACGCTCAGTCAATCGGGATGTTTTCCATCTCGAAGTCGGACTCGCGTCGGCGGTTGTCGATCCGCTCGATCATCGCGTCGATCACGTCCCTGAGTACGACGAGCAGATCGCGCAGCGCGCGCTCGAGCTGGCGCCGCGTCTCGGGCGAGAGCGAATCTCCGGCGACGCTGCCGAGACTTTCGAGAATGCGCGTTATCCCGTCCACCAGACCGCGGTCAAAGCCGGGCTGACGCGAACGCGATCCGGCGCCGGCGAAGTCCGCGTACGGGTCAAAGCCACCGCGTGAGTAGCCACCTTCATGGCCACCGTTGCTCGCTTCGGTCTCTGTCGGCTCACGGTCGCGGATGAAGTCATCGAAATCATCGAATCCGCTGCCGTTGCTGCCGTTGCCGCCGCCTCTGCGCGAATCCTGGCTCAAGACACGGCCTCCGCCGCGCGCTCTGTGCGGGCGAACTCGATCCGCAGACGGCCGTCCTCGACGCGGGCGCCACTGGGCTTGAACCCGGTCATCGAGTTGGGCAGCATGATCGTCCGCTTCTGGTCGCCGACGCGGACGACCACTTCAAGTCCGATCTTGTTCAACCCGATGTCCCCTTTTTCGACGAACGGAAGCGACAACAGCAGGTGTGCGTTGTCGTCCTCGATGACGATCTCCTGGATGATTGTGTCAAACAAGACCTGCGAAGCCTCGGCGCCGTCTTCAAACAACTCTTCTCCGAGCTTGGTGAGCATCTTCTCGCCGATCACTTCCTCGTCGAAGTAAGGCGCGGTACGCACCGGTACCGGCGAGAAAGAATCACGCACGCTGACGAGGTTTTTCTGCTGGGCTTCGCGCCAGCTCGCGAAGTAGCCCTCGGCCGTCTCTTCGGGAAAGAGCCGGTTGACAATCACCGCATCGGTCAGGTAGCCGTAGAGATTCAGATAAGTGAATGTGCGCATCGCTTCGCTGATGACCATTTTGTCCGGCGTCATCACGAGGCGCAGGCTCGTGTTCGCGTGGTCGCGCAGAATGTCGTTCATCGCGACGAGACTGCCGACGAGTCGCTCGACCTCGTTGTAGACCGCTTTGTCCGGGAGCGGGATGTCAAGGAACGCCTTGGCGACCGGCCGCGCAGCGCTGATCAGGCGGCGCTCCCAGGGGAAGACTTTCTCGATCCACCACTGCGCGACGTCGGGGAAGCTCAGCAGTCGCAGCGTTTCACCGGTCGGCGCGCAGT
>JAEMRJ010000107.1 GCA_016463365.1 Thermoleophilaceae bacterium
GCGATGGCCAGCTCGCGGGCGGGCGGGCCGTCCGGGGCCGCGCCACGTGAACGCTCGGCTTCGATTGCGGTCGTCGCCGCCTGAACCCAACGCTCGCGTACCTGGTTCCAGAGCGCGCGTACCTTGGGGTTGCCTGCGCCGGCTTCTGTGCCGGCGACCGAGACTGCGCGGTGCGCGCCGAAATAATGGAAATAGGCAGTCAGCGCGTCGCGCAGAAAGCGCTCCGGGTCCTGCTCAAGGGCGCCCTGGGCGTCGTCGCTTGCTGCGTCGGCCTGGCTGACGATCGTGTCCAGAAGCGAAAGCAACACGGCTTCTTTGGACTCGAAGTAGAAGTAGAAACTGGGTCGTGAGATCCCGGCGCCCCTGGCGAGGTCGTCGATCGAGATCTCGTGGAAGCTCTTTGTTTCGAGCAGCGACTCGAGCGTCTCTCGGATCAGGAGCTCGCGCTCGTCGCCGGTCGGTCGCTTTGCCCTGCGGCCTCGTTCCGGTGTTTTTGTAGGCGGCGACATGGCCTGACTATACACCGTGTCGAATTTGTCAACAAGGGGTCGACAAACTCAACATGGTGTTGATAAAGTGCTCTGACTGTCACCTTCTTGAAGGAGCCCATTCCCCATGTCAGCAGTCGCAGCCGACTCTCCCCAGACGGCCGATTCCGTCAACCATGTCGACGTACTGATCGTCGGCGCCGGCCTTTCCGGGATCGGTGCCGCACGTCATCTTCAGGACAAGCTCCCGAACAAGTCGTTTCTGATCGTCGAGATGCGCGACGCGCTGGGCGGCACCTGGGACATCTTCCGCTACCCGGGCGTGCGCTCGGACTCAGACATGTACACGCTCGGCTACAAGTTCAAGCCCTGGACCAACGCCAAATCGATCGCTGACGGCCCCTCGATCCTCGAATACCTTCAGGAGACCGCCTCCGAGACCGGCGTGGACCAGCACATCCGTTACGGCAAGAAGGTCGTCGCGGCCGATTTCTCGACCGCTGACGCGCGCTGGACGGTCACGCTCGAGGACGCCAAGAGCGGCGAGCGCAGTGAGGTCACATGCAATTTCCTCTACGGAAACACTGGCTACTACCGCTACGACCACGGCTACGAGCCGGATTTTCCGGGGATCGAGAATTTCAACGGAGAGGTGATCAAGCCTCAGTTCTGGCCCGAGGACCTCGACTACGAAGGAAAGCGCGTGGTGATCATCGGCAGTGGAGCAACGGCCGTGACAATCCTTCCGGCGATGGCCGACAAAGCGGAGATGGTCACGATGCTCCAGCGCACGCCCACGTACCTGATGACGCTGCCCGAGAAGGATCCGATCGCCCACCTCCTCTACCGAGCGCTGGGTGAGGAGCGCGGCTACACGGCCACGCGCTGGAAGAACGCCACTCAGACGCTTGTTTTCTACCACTTCTGTCAGCGCTTCCCGGATGTCTCGCGCAAATTGCTGATGGGTGGAATTCGTCGCCAGACCAAGGGCGCGGCGATTGATGTCGACACCGATTTCAACCCGCCCTACAGCCCCTGGGATCAGCGCCTCTGCGTCGTGCCCAGCGGCGACCTCTTCCGCTCGCTGCGAAAGGGGACATCCGAAATCGTCACGGATCACATCGAGACCTTCACCGAGGACGGCATCACCCTGAAGTCGGGCAAGCACCTTCCGGCGGACATCGTGATCACAGCGACCGGCCTGGATCTGCTCCCGCTGGGCGGCATCGAGGTGTCGATCGACGGCGTGGTCGGCGACGCGGCAGACACGCTCGTCTACCGCGGCTGCATGCTCTCTGATGTTCCGAACTTCGCGTTCACGGTCGGCTACACCAATGCCTCCTGGACGCTGAAGGCAGATCTCGTCGCTGAGTACACCTGCCGCGTGCTCAAGCACATGGACGAGCACGGCTATGACACGTTCATTCCGCACAACGACGACCCGAATCTGAAGACCGAACCGCTGCTCGACTTCCCCGCCGGGTACGTCCTGCGCGCGATCGAGAAGTTCCCCAAGGCAGGATCCAAGGCGCCGTGGAAGCTGCGCATGACCTACCACCAGGACTTCTTCGATTTCAACCGCGCCGAGCTCGACGACGGCAAGCTGAAGTTCGCCCATGCGGCCGGCGACGCGCCGACCGCAGAGCAGACCGAGGCAGTCGCAGTCTGATCTACGCTCGCTCTTGTGAGCGAGGGGATCACATCAACGCAGTCGGCCGCCCGCGCAGAGCTCGCGCGGGCCGAGGCATGGGCCCGTACAAACACGTTTGACGGCGCAGAATTCGGCCCCGCGCGAGTCGCTGAACTGAAGGGCGACCTGTCAATCAGCGTCGTGATCCCGGTCAAAGAGGCCGCGCTGACCGTCGGGCGAGTTGCGGCGAGCTGCCTGCGTCTGCGCGAAGCCGGAGCCGTCGACGAAGTGCTCGTGATCGACGCCAACTCCGCAGACGGCAGCGCGCAGAGCGCGCGGGCAGTCGGTGCGGAAGTCCATCAGGAGTCTGAGCTGCTGACCGAGTTCGGGCCGCCCAGCGGAAAAGGCGACGCCCTCTGGCGCGGTCTGAGCATCGCGCGCGGCGAAATCATCGTGTTCGTCGATTCCGACTCGGAAGCGTTTGACGGCTCGTTCGTCACCGGGCTGGTCGGTCCGTTGCTGACCGACTCCTCGTTGCAACTGGTCAAGGGCGCGTTCGACCGGCCGTTCACTTCATCGGGCGTGCGCATCGAGGGCGGCGGCGGTCGCGTCAATGAGCTCGTTGCGCGGCCTCTGTTGAACATGTACTTCCCCGAGCTCGCCGCCGTGCGCCAGCCGCTTGCGGGCGAGATCGCAGCTCGACGTTCTGCACTGACCGCGCTTCCGTTTGCGACGGGCTACGGCGTTGAGATCCAGTTGTTGATCGACTTCTACAAGCGCTTCGGCCTGGACGCGATCGGCCAGTCCGACATCGGCGAGCGCCTGAACCGCCATCAGACCCTGGAAGACCTCGCCCCGATGGCCTATGCGGTGCTTTCTGCGCTGCTTGCACGGAGTGAGCACCCGCCGCCGGAGGTCGCCGATGCCGGCGATTTCCTCGGGTATTTCGACGGAGAGATCGCCGTCCGCGACGTCTCGCCGGAGCTGCGCCCGCCGCTCGATTCGATCGGAGTGGCCGGTGCCGCTTAGATGCGTCTATGTCGACCTGGACGGAACGCTGCTCGGTTTTGGCGCATCGCTTTTCCATGACGGCGACGGGAACATCACGACCGATGGCGTGAAGGCCGTAGAGGCGTGCCTGCGCGCCGATGTCGAGATCTGCATCTTCAGCGGGCGTCGCCAGGCACAGGTGCTCGAAGATGCGCGACTGATCGGCCAGACCAGCTACATCTTCGAGGTGGGCAGCGGACTCGTGATCGACGGCGAGGTCGAGTGGTTGACCGGCGGACTGGAGCCGAACGAGATCGGAAACATCTTCGAGCAGATCGAGGCGGCGGGCGTTCCCGCGTTGTTGCTCGAAGAGTTTGATGATCGCCTCGAGTACCACGCGCCCTGGCACACCAACCGTGATGTGTCGCACCTCTTTCGCGGGGTGGTCGACACGGCGGAGATCGATGTGTTCCTGGCCGACAATGGCCACGGTCACCTGCGGCTGATCGACAACGGACGAATCCATCGCAGGTCCGAGAAGCTCGCGTTTGACCAGTTGAACGCCTACCACCTGATTCCGACCGTCGCGGGCAAGGCCCAGGCGGTCGAGCGGCACATGCAGATCCGCGGTTACTCGCGCGCCGAGGTGATCGCCTGCGGCGACTCGCGCGAAGACCTCGAGGTCGCACCTGTGGTCGACCAGTTCTTCCTGATGCGCAACGCGGTGATTCTGAACCCCGATCTCCAGGCCGTGGCCGACGCGTCAGCCAACGTCACCGTCACAGAAGCAACCCACGGCAGCGGCGTCTACGAAGCGGTCGTCGGCCGCCTGATGCAACGCAGCTGAGCCAGATTCTGCATCAACATACGTCCTGCCGACCCTCGGCAGGACGTATGTTGATGCACTTTTTCGCTTAGTACTGGGCGAGGACAGCTACGAGGCGTTCGGCGGCGTCGGCGATGGCGTTCGCTGAGCCGGCTTCGGTGACGGATTCGAAGTCCAGAATCCGTGCGTCGAACTCGGTCATCTCCAGCCGTCCGACGATCGCGTGGCAGGGGACGCCGCCCTGGCGCGCGCGCGTGGCGACTTCGCCGACGGCTTTACCGAGCAGGGTCTGACGATCGAGCGAGCCCTCGCCGGTGATCACCGCGCGGGATGCGCGCATGCGCGCCGGAAAATCCACCTGATCGAGCACGAAGGCCGCGCCACCCTTCAGCTGAGCGCCGCAGGCCGACCACAATCCGCCCGCCAGACCTCCTCCGGCGCCCGTCATCAACTTCCCGCGCGGATCAAGCGGCAGCTCTTCCGCCAGCAGATCCAGCCGCGCTACCAACGTCTCGACCTGCGTCTGATCCGCCCCCTTCTGCGGTGCGAATACCATCGGCGCCTGTTCCCACGCCGCGCGAACATCGCACAACACAGTCAACTTCGGCAGTCGCCTCAACGCAGTCCTCTTGCCGACGAGTCGCTTCTCGCGCAAATACTCCAGCGCCCCCGCGCCTCCATCAGTAGAAGCAGTCCCGCCAACCGCCACGAGAACCTCCCGCACACCAGTCGCAGCCGCCGCCGCAACCAGTTCGCCGACGCCGCGCGAGCTGGCTGACAAGGCATCGCGCTCGCCATCGGCAATCAGCCCGAGCCCGATCGCATCCGCCGACTGCACCAGCGCAATTCGTTCATTCAGAAGCGCAAATCGCGCCGTCACCACCCGCCCGAGGGCGTCGCTGGCCAAGCACTCCACAACTTCGCCGCCGAGCGCCTCGACGACGATCTCGAGCGTCCCCTCGCCGCCATCGGCAATCCGGCAGATGTCGGATTCGATCCCGACGCGATTCAGGCCGTCGGCCACAGCCGCAGCAACTTCGTGGGCAGCAAGCGTCCCTTTGAACTTGTCCGGTGCAACCAGCACCGGTCGTTTGTCGGCAGTCATCGCGAGCCAGCGTAACCGTGTGCCGCGGCAGCAGCCGATGTGTAGGATCTGGCCGATGTCGCACGACCACGCAACAGTCGCCGAAGAGGAGTACCTGCAGACGATTTTCTGGCTCCAGGAGGTCGAGCTTCCGATCACCGGCGCGAACATCGCCCGTGCCATGCAGCTCTCCGCGCCGACCGTCCACGAGATGGTCGCCCGGCTCGAAGCCGACGGCTACGTGCACCGGCTTCCCGACAAATCCTGGGAATTCACGGAGCACGGTCTTTCACAGGCCGAACAGATCGTCCGCCGTCACCGGCTGATCGAGCGCTTCCTGACAGACATCCTCGACATCCCGTGGGACGACGTGCACGAGCAGGCTGAGCTGATGGAGCACGCGATGTCTCCGTTGATGGAAGAAAAGATGCTCGCGGCGATCGGCGACGCCAAGACCTGCCCGCATGGCCACCCGATCGATCCCGCTGATCGCATCAGCGGTGTTCCGCTCGCGGACTGCGAAGTCGGCGCAGAGATCACGATCCTGCGCTTCGAGAACGAAGCCGAAGATCTCCTGCACTACCTGAAGGCAACGGGCGTCGAGCCCGGCCAGACCGGTGAGATCGTCTCCGTTGACGACGAAGAGGTCAGCTACAGATCCGACGATGGCGAGCACACGCTCTCGCGTTCGTCGGGCGAGACCGTCTCGGTGCTGGCCAGCCCCTCGCCGCCGCCGCGCACCGCGCTGCCCGAGCAGCTCGTCCTTGCCAAAGAGCGATACGGCCGTTAGTCAACCGTGAGCACGCGTCACCCCGACTTCGACTACGAGGCCGCGGGTCTGCTTTCAGACGTCCAGGACGATGCCGCCCGGGGCGCGCGCATCCGCCTGCTCGACTACCTGATCGACGATGAGCTCGTCGAACCCGACGAAGTTCTGCTCGCGCACGCCGAGCAGCGACTGTTCCTGTTGCCGGTCGAGCGCGCGCTCGGCGGTGTTCCGAAATTCAACGCTGCCGAGGTCGCCGAGCGCTCCGGCGTCGATCTGAGTCTCTTTCTTGAGCTTCGCCGATCGCTCGGACTGGTGGATCCCAACACCGAGCAGAAGACATACAGCGACTTCGATGTCAAGACCATGAAGTCCGTCCGCGCGAATCTCGAAATGGGGATGTCCGAGGAAAGCGTCCGCGAGATCAACCGCGTGCTCGGTGGCGCGCTCTCGCAGCTTGCCGTGGTGGTTGAGCGCCAGTTCCTCGCCACGTATCTGGACCCGACGCTCGACGAGGCCGAGATGGCCAAGCGCTACGCGGCGATCACCCGCGCGACGACTCCAGAATTTGCTTTCGTCCTTCAGCACCTCTTCAATCTGCACATGCGCGACCAGTTGCGCGCCGACATCCTCGGCAACGAGGCGGCGATCGACTTTCTCTCCGACACCAGGCCGATCGCGGTGTGCTTTGCCGATCTTGTCGGCTTCACTTCACTGGGCGAACAGATCCCGGCTGAAGAGCTCGGTGCGATCGCCGAACGCCTGAGCGCGATGGCCTTTGAGCTGGTGGCGCCACCGGTGCGCCTGATCAAGTCGATCGGCGACGCCGTGATGTTGATCGCCCCAGAGCCGAGCATCCTGCTGGACACCGCGCTCGCACTGATGGCGGCAGTCGAGCGCGAGGGTGAGGGATTCCCGCAACTCTCGGTCGGGTTGGCATATGGCGAAGCGCTCGACCGCGCCGGAGACGTCTACGGCCCACCGGTGAATCTGGCCAGCCGGCTCAGCGACGTCGCGCGTCCGGGCGCGGTGCTCACCACCGCGGAGGTCAAGGAAAGCTTCGCCGACGACTACGACTGGACCAACGTCGGCCGACGGCGCTTCAAGGGCATTTCGCAGCCGGTCTCGATCTACCGCGTGCGCGAGCTCGGGACTCGCGCGGCGTCAAAACAACGCAGCTAGTCGTTGATGATCGAGGCGAGGCGCGCGATGCCCTCGCGGATCTCGTCCGGATGCACTGCGCTGTAGGCCAGGCGCATCGCGTTCTGACCGCCTTCGAGCATGAAGTCGCTGCCCTTGGTGATCGGCACGCCCAGCTCGGCGGCGCGGGCGGCGATCTCGTCGGTGTTGACGCCTTCGCCAAGATCGACCCACATGAAGTAGCCGCCCTGCGGCACGACAAGCTGCGCCTGCGGCAGGTGCTCGCGGATCGCGTCGACCATCGCGGTGCGGCGCTCGGCGAGCGCAGTGCGCACGACCTGGATCGACTCGTCGAGCTTGCCGGCGCGGACGTAGTCATTGAGGATCGCCTCGGAAGCCTGACCGGGCGAGATGTAGGTGTTGGTGCCGGCCGTGACCATGTCCTTGATCAGTGACTTCGGACCGATCGCGTAACCGATGCGCAGGCCCGGGCAGACCTGCTTGGTGAAGGAGTTCATGAAGGCGACGCGTTCACCCGACTCATCCAGCGAGAGGATCGACGGCAGCGATGCCCCGTCGAAGACGATGTCGCGGTACGGGTCGTCCTCGACGATCAGGAAGTCGTACT
>JAEMRJ010000194.1 GCA_016463365.1 Thermoleophilaceae bacterium
GCTTGCCGCGCGCCTGGTTTCCGGCCTTGCCGACCGGGCCCTTCTCTTCGGGCGGGAGCGTTGCGATCGACTTGAGAATGTCGTTCAGCTCGGCTTTGCGTCCGAGGAAGTGGATCCGTACTTCTTCAAGCTCGGCAAGCGATTCGGCAGAGCCGATCGCCGAAATACCGGCGCTCTCGATTGATTGAATTTTGTTGACTGTTTCAGACATCTTCAGGTTGATTCTCAGTTGACTGCGTGATTCCCGCAAGCTGGTACAAAGCAACCGTTGCAGCCATTGCAACGTTGAGCGACTCGGGGCCGGTTTCGAGCATCGGAATGCGCGCCACCAGGTCGGCCCGTTCGAGCGTTTCCGGGGCGAGCCCTTCGCGTTCGGCGCCCGCGCAGACTATGACGGGGCCTTCGACCTCGACGTCCGCGATCTCGATGTCGCCGGAGCCGTCAAGGGCGATGATCGTGGCGCCGGTTTCTGGCAACACAGCGTCGGTGACCGGCGGCATCGCGAATGTCGCCCCCATTCCTGCGCGCAGTGCTTTCGGCGACCACGGCTCGGCGCAGCCCTCGGCGAGCATCACCGGCGAATCAGAGAAGGCGGCGGCCGAGCGGATCAATGTGCCGACGTTTCCGGGATCAGACACGCCCTCGACGTAGAGCGCAAGCTCGCCCAGCTCGAATTCATCGGCCTCGTACTCGTCGAATACGGCGATCGCCCGGGTGCCCGACCCGAGGCCGGAAGCGTCCGCGAGCACGACGTACTCAACGGCCCAGGCCGACGGCTGCGTACTGATCCACTCGGGAACATCCGGTGCGTGGAAGATCCGGTCCGGCACCCAGCCGGCAGCCAGCGCAGCGCCGATCAGGTCCTCGCCCTCGGCGACGAACTGCTTGCGGCGCATGCGGAAGCGCTTCTCCTGAAGCTTTTTCAGATCTTTGATCTGCTGGTTGTCTTTCGAAGTAATCATGGGTTCCCAAAAAATCCAATAAAAAGGGCGCCTTGCTGTGCAGGGCGCCCGGGTCAGTCGGATGCAGGAGTTGCTTGCTTCAGCAGCTCAGGCAACCGCCTCGCGGGCGGCGTCGGTAAAGCGTCGGAATGCCTCTGTGTCGTGCACGGCGATGTCGGCGAGCATCTTGCGGTCGACCTCGATGCCGGCCTTGTTCAGGCCGTTGATCAGCTGCGAGTAGGTCATGCCTTCTTGACGGGCCGCTGCGTTGATGCGCGTGATCCAGAGACGACGGAAGTCACGCTTCTTGTTGCGACGGTCGCGGTAGGCGTAGCTGTCTGACTTGAGCAGCTGCTCCTTGGCGCGGCGGTAGCTGGAGTTCTTTTCTCCGCGGTAACCCTTGGCGCGCGCCAGCACGGCCTTGCGGCGACGGCGTGATGCGACTGCGTTTGTTGAACGGGTCATACGAGAACTCCTGAAGTTTCTTTACTTACCGAGCAGCTTCTTGATGCGAGGTGCGGTGTCTTTGTCCATCGTGATCGGACGGGCAAAGTCGCGCTTGCGCTTCGCAGACTTGTGCTCAAGGTTGTGCGAGGACATGCCGTGGCGACCACGGACCTTGCCGGTACCGCTGATCGTGAAGCGCTTCTTGGCGCCGGAATGTGTCTTCTGCTTAGGCATATCGAGGTGGCATTAAAGCACACCGCGAGTTGTGCCAATCGCTATGAAGCGTCGGTTTCAGCAGTAGAGCCGGCTTTTTCGCCTTCGGCCTCTGCTTCTTCTTCGGCCTTCATGGCCGCGACGCGCTCTTCGTGCGCGCGAGCTTCTGCGGCCTTGCGTTCACGCTTGGCCTTCTTCGATTCTTCTTCGTGCTTGGCGACGTCGTCGGCGTGCTGCTTTGCGGCCTCTTTGGTCGGGCCCAGGACCATCGTCATGTTGCGGCCCTCCTGAAGCGGGTACTGCTCGATCGTGCCGA
>JAEMRJ010000195.1 GCA_016463365.1 Thermoleophilaceae bacterium
CCGGAGCGGACGTGGGAGACGCGCAGCCAAGTGGTCGCCGCCGACCCGGGCCGGGAGTTCGCGTGGGAGGTCAACAACGGCTGGGTGCGCTGGGGCTTCACCCTTCAGCCCGAGAGCGACGGCACCCGGTTGACGCAGTCGTGGCACTTCCTGCCGAAGGGCATCGCCGGTTTTCACGAGCGGTTCGGGGACGACGCCGACGCCCAGATCGCCCAGCGTTCCGAGTCGGCGCACACCGGCATCCCCGAGACGCTCGCCGCGATCAAGAAGACCGCCGAAGGGGCCTGACTCCGCAGATTTTGGGCCGAGCCGGTCAGCGAGTAATATGGATCAACGGTGCGGCTTCCGCGCCGACTTCTTGCGTGCCTTGTTCTGGAACTTCGGGAATTTTCCCTGATCCGGCTCACGTTGTTAGTCGGACCGACAGGCTGCGCCGAGCCAGGCCAACAAGCCGGATACGAAACGAAAGCAAGGATCGCTACACAGTATGGCCAAGAAAGACGGTGCCATCGAGGTTGAGGGTCGCGTGGTCGAGCCCCTGCCCAATGCGATGTTCCGCATTGAGCTGGAGAACGGACACAAGGTTCTCGCCCACATCAGCGGAAAGATGCGGCAGCACTACATCCGCATCCTTCCCGAGGATCGCGTCGTGGTGGAGCTCTCTCCCTACGACCTGACCCGCGGCCGCATCGTGTACCGCTACAAGTAACTCAAGACATCCACACCCGAGAAGCACAGAAGGATCGAACGAGCCGTGAAGGTGAACCCGAGCGTCAAGCCCATCTGCGACAAGTGCAGGGTGATCCGCCGGCATGGGCGGGTCATGGTGATCTGCTCCGATCCGCGCCACAAGCAGCGGCAGGGCTGACACAGCCTGAGCACGCGAGCAGCACCCACAACTGAATGACGAACTCCCAGCACCACTGAGGGCATACGGCCTTCGAACACGTCCGGCACGGAGGCCGGACCCCGGCAAGCGATCCGGGAACGGACTGGGATCAGACCTCCGCAGAGAAGAAGGAACACTGCCTGATGGCACGTCTTATGGGCGTCGATCTCCCGCGCGACAAGCGCATGGAGATCGCATTGACCTACATCTACGGCGTTGGCCGTACCCGCTCCCAGGAGATCCTGGAAGCTACCGGCATCAGCCGGGATCTGCGCACCAAGGACCTCTCCGACGACCAGGTGACCCAGCTGCGCGACTACATCGAGGGCAACCTCAAGGTGGAGGGTGACCTGCGCCGCGAGGTCCAGGCCGACATCCGTCGCAAGATCGAGATCGGCTGCTACCAGGGCCTGCGGCACCGCCGTGGACTGCCCGTGCGTGGCCAGCGCACCAAGACCAATGCGCGCACCCGCAAGGGCCCGAAGCGCACCATCGCCGGCAAGAAGAAGGCCAGGTAACCCCGGATGGCACAAGCAAAAAAGGGCGGCGCTTCCCCCAAGAAGGGGCAGAAGACCCGTCGCAAGGAAAAGAAGAACGTCCCGCACGGCGCCGCGCACATCAAGAGCACGTTCAACAACACGATCGTGTCGATCACCGATCCGCAGGGCAACGTCATCGCCTGGGCGTCGTCGGGTCACGTCGGCTTCAAGGGCTCGCGTAAGTCGACCCCGTTCGCCGCCCAGCTCGCCGCCGAGAACGCCGCGCGCAAGGCGCAGGAGCACGGTGTGAAAAAGGTCGACGTCTTCGTCAAGGGCCCCGGCTCGGGACGTGAGACCGCGATCCGTTCGTTGCAGGCCGCCGGACTCGAGGTCGGCGCGATTTCCGACGTCACACCGCAGCCGCACAACGGTTGCCGTCCGCCCAAGCGGCGCCGGGTCTAGAGGAGATAGAGAGAAATGGCTCGTTATACCGGACCCGTCACCCGCAAGTCGCGCCGCCTCGGCGTCGACCTCGTCGGTGGAG
>JAEMRJ010000108.1 GCA_016463365.1 Thermoleophilaceae bacterium
GGTCAAGCTCTTCAACTGGTCGACGCCCAACCCGAAGATCACGACGTCGTAGGATCTGGCAGCGGCCGAAGGTCAGCTCAGGCGATCAGGCCGTTGAGAGTGCCGACCAGCTCGTCGATGTCGAACGGCTTGACCAGATATGCATCGGCGCCGAGGTCATGACCGAGCAGGCGGTCCTCTTCTTCGCCGCGCGCGGTCAGCATCACAACCGGGATCTGGGCGGTGCGCGGGTCGGTCTTCAGCTTCACGCAGAGTTCGTGGCCCTGAATGATCGGCATGACCCAGTCGAGCAGTGCGATGTCCGGCAGCTCGGAGATCGCGAGCTCCAGGGCCGCCTGTCCGTCGGCAGCTGCCGTCACGTCGAACCCGCGTGTGGTCAGGCGGGCGACGAGCAGGTCGCGGATGTCCGCGTTGTCGTCAGCGACCAGAACGAGCGGCCGCTTACGTCCAGTTTCTGTTGTCAACGCCCCCACCTGATGTAACAATAGGTATCACGGGATGCCAACGGAACCAGCAAACGCGCCGATGCCCGAACGCTTCAGCTTCAGGCGGTTGCTCCGCTACAGCATCGGGCTACAGGTCATCGTGATCGCCGTGCTCCTTGGCGCGACGCTCTGGGGTGCCCTGCAGACGAAGTCAACTTCCGAAGACTTCGCCAATGAGACCAGAAACGTCCTTCTGCTTTCCGGGGTCAACCTGGAATTTGAGCGTTCACGAGTGGCGCTTCGGCGATACGTCCGGACCGGTAGCGGATTCAGCCTCGGTGCGCTCTCGCAGTCGCGCAACCAGATTGCGACCTTCGCCGGCGTACTTGAATCTGCGCTCCCTCCGTCCGCGCGGGAAAACGTCGCGGAGCTTGCCGAGCATCAGATCGCCTACCTCGAGGAGTTCGGCGACAAGGCCGTGGCGCAGGTGCGGATGGGTGACAAGCAGGGTGCTTCTGGGGTCCTCGCCTCAGGCGAAGCCGTCGCCCAGCTGGGCGACGTCTCGCGGCTCAACGTGCTGGTCACGCGCGAAATCGCGCAGCGGCAGGCCAGCGCCGAGCAGGCGGTGTCGAGCCGTCAGCAGCTGAACGCACTGCTGATCGTCATCAGCGGCCTGATCATCCTCGGCGCCGGAATCGGCGTGATCCTGTGGATTCGCAGCCAGACGATGGTGCCGCTCGAGAATCTCGCCATGGCGTCGCGCAAGCTCGGCCACGGCGACCTTTCCGCGCGCGTCGAACCAGGCGGCGTCGAAGAAATCGCACTCACCGGATCGGCCTTCAACCAGATGGCCGAAGAGGTCGAGCAGCATGTCGGGCAGTTGCATGAGCTGTCGGTGGCACGCAGCCGGTTTGTCTCGTCAGTCTCGCACGAGCTTCGCACTCCGATCACCGCGCTGCGCGGATACCTGGAACTGCTCTCACAGGGCGAGGCCGGTGCGCTGGCGCCGGACCAGGCCCGCTTCGTTGAGATCGCAGATCGCAACGCCCGCCAGCTGTCTGACCTGATCGACGACCTGCTGACGCTTTCGCGGGTGCAGAGCGGCCGCATGGGTTTGCGCACAGAGGTCGTGAACGTGCGTGAATTGCTGCACGAGCTGAAGACCGAGATGATGCCGATCGGGGCCGAGCGCGGAGTGGATGTGGTGCTCGTGGACACCGGCGACCTGATCGTGCAGGGCGATTCGATGCGACTGCGCCAGGCGTTCGGAAACCTGCTCAGCAACGCGATCAAGTACTCCCGTGACGGGCAGGCCGTGGTGGTTCGAGCGCTTGCCGTTGACCGCCAGGCCGTGATCTCATTTGTCGACTGGGGCATGGGGATCCCGCGTGAGGACCTGCCGCAGATCGCCGAGCCGTTCTTCCGCTCGTCCTCGAGCGAAGGTGTGCCCGGAACCGGTCTCGGCCTGGCGATCGCCAAGCAGATGATCGAGCTGCACGGCGGGCGCCTCGCCGTCGAGAGCGAGCTCGGCAGCGGATCGACCTTCACGGTCTACCTGCCACTCGACCAGGTGCCCTCAGGCACGGCCGATGAAGAGCCGCCGATGGCTCAGTCCGCTACTACTACCGGCGACTGAAGCCACAAGACCCGAGGAAAGCATGCTCAGCGATTACCACGTGCACCTGCGCCCTGATGGCGACGGTTCCGAATTCGAGAAGTACATGACCGCCGAGAACGCCGACCGCTACCGCGCTGCAGCGGAAGAGGCGGGGATCCAAGAGCTCGGCGTCAGCGAGCACATCTACCGCTTCAAGCAGGCTCTGGCGATCTGGGATCACCCGTACTGGCTCGGCGCGGCGGTCGATGACATCGATCGCTATGAAGCCTTCGTGCGTGAAGAGACCGATCTTCGCCTGGGCATCGAAGCCGACTTCATCCAGGGCCGCGAAGACAAGATCGCGGAGGTGCTGGACGGGCACGACTGGGACTACGTGATCGGTTCGGTCCACTTCCTCAAGCAGGCCGCGCTGGACATGGACACCTATGACATCTGGCGCGAGCGATCTGACCCTGCGGACATCTGGCGCGAGTACTTCTTGACACTCGCGGAGGCGGCGCGCACGGGCCTCTACGACATCATGGCCCACCCCGACCTCGTGAAGTACTGGGGCAAGGACCGCCCGCTGCCCGACACCGATCTGCGCTTCTTCTACGAGCCCGCGGTCGAGGCCTTCGCCGAGGCCGGTGTCACAGTCGAGATGTCGACGGCCGGCCTGCGCAAGCCGATCGGCGAGATCTATCCGGCGCCGGCGTTCATCGACATGTGCCTCGACGCCGGACTGAAGTTCGCGCTCTCGTCGGATGCGCACGAACCGCTGTACGTCGGCCACGGGTACGAGACGGCCGTCGAGCTGCTCGACGAGCACGGGATCAGCGAACTTGCCAAATTCGTCGGCCGCAAGCGGACGATGGAGCCGATCGGGTGAACGCCGGCCATGTCCGCACCGGGCTCGGCTGGGACACGCACCAGTACGCCGAAGGCCGGCCGCTCGTTGTCGGCGGAGTCGCGATCGAGCATTCGCGCGGCCTGCTCGGGCATTCAGATGCCGACGTTCTGACGCACGCGATCGCCGACGCCGTGCTCGGCGCCGGAGCGCTGGGAGACATCGGCGCGCACTTTCCCGACACGGATCCCGAGTGGAAGGACGCTGACTCACTCGAGCTGCTCGCGCGCTGCGCCGAGCTGGTCCGTGAACGTGGCCTCTCTGTGGTCAACATCGACGCGACCGTGATCGCGGAAGAGCCGATGATGGGCGCCCACCGCGCGCAGATGGTCTTCAACCTCGCGGCGGCGCTGGGTGTCGGGCACGACTCTGTGAACGTCAAGTTCACGCGCGGCGAAGGCATGGGCTACCTCGGGCGCGCCGAGGGCGTGGCCGCGATGGCGGTTGCCACGCTCGCGCCGGTTTCCGAGGCCTGAGCGTGATTCGCGCGCGGTTCGCGCCGTCGCCGACAGGCTCGCTGCATGTCGGTTCTGCGCGCACAGCCCTTCTGAACTGGCTGTTCGTGCGAGGAGCGGGCGGGCGGCTGCTGCTGCGCTTTGACGACACGGACTCGGATCGTTCTGAGGTGGCGCTCGAGCCCGCGATCCTCGCCGACCTTGAGTGGCTCGGGCTTGACTGGGACGACGGGCCGGTCCACCAGAGCGGGCGCATCGCCCGTTACGAGTCAGTGCTCGCGGAGCTCCCGGTCGTTCGGCGCGATGGCGCATATGAGTTTGAGGGCCGGGTCATCGCGCGTTCTGACGGCTCACCGTTGTACCACCTGGCCACTGCGGTGGATGACGTGGATGACGCGATCACCCACGTTCTTCGCGGCCGCGACCACCTGACCAATACCGATTTACAGGTTGCGATCATCCGCGCGATGGGCGCTGATCCGCCCGAGTATGTGCACGCGCCGCTGATCGTCTTTGACGGCGGAGCGAAGGTTTCCAAGCGCGAGGGGTCGGGCGCCGTGTCGGTCGCCGACCTGCGAACGGCCGGGCACCCGGCGTCGGCGGTCTGCAACGCGCTTGCGCTGTCCCTCGCTGACTATGGGACCGAAGAGTTGATGCTTGGTCTTGACGAGATGGCCTCGCGTTTTGAGCTGGCGCGACTGCATTCGGCCGACTCACAGTTCGATGAGGCCAAGCTGCACTGGATCTCCGGTCATCACATCCGCGAGATGGACCCGTCCCGGTTCGGGGGGTTCCTTGCAGAGTTCGGCAGCGGGTCGTTGCCGGAAGTCGCGGTCGAGGCCGCCCAGACCGGCGGCGACACTTTTGTTGAGTGCGCGGCTGTGGGCCACGCCCTGGTGGATCCGCCCGATCCGGATGAGCAGGCGCTCAGCTCGATCGGTGCGCCGGAGACGGCTGCGGCATTCGCGGCGCTCGATGCACTGACTGCCGACTGGCCGGTCGACCTCGAAACGGCGCGTCGGGAGTTTGACGCGTTGAAGGATGCGCTCAAGGCCGAGGGCATCCCGCTGGGCAAGGCACTGCACGGATTGCGGGCAGTTCTGACCGGCCGCACCCAGGGCCCGGAATTTCCCTACGTTCTTGCGACGCTCTCGAACGAGCGATTCGAAGCTGCACGCGCTCGAATCTCCGCGTAGGCTTTTGGCGTCCGCCGGTGAATCAACCGGGGACTTGCCCATGCGCAGCATCCAGATCCACGACACCCTGACCAACGAGGTCAAGCCGCTCATCACCCGCGACCCGGGAAAGGTTTCGATCTACGCGTGTGGTCCCACGGTCTATTCGCGCATCCACATCGGAAACGCGCGTCCCTACACGGTTTTCATGCTCCTGCAACGGTTTCTCGAGCACGAGGGCTATGACGTGACATTCGCCGTCAACGTCACGGACATCAACGACAAGATCTACGTCGCGGCGCGCGAGGCAGACGTTCACAGCGCTCAGCTGGCGCATGAGATGACTGAGCACTACTTCGAGGACACTTCGCGGCTAGGCCTCGGCCGGCCGGACCACGAGCCGCTGGCCACAGAGACCGTGCCAGAGATCGTCAATCTGATCGAGGCGTTGATCGAGCGCGATCACGCGTATGAGAGCGGGGGCGACGTCTACTTCTCCGTCCCGTCCTACGAACGCTACGGCGAGCTGTCCAACCGCGACCCCGATGCGATGGACCAGGGCGAGGAAGACAACTCCCTCAAGCGCGATGCCCGCGACTTCGCGCTCTGGAAAACACGCAAGGACGATGAAGACACCGCCTGGCCCTCGCCGTGGGGCGACGGCCGCCCGGGCTGGCACATCGAGTGCTCGGCGATGAGCGAGACGATTCTCGGCGTTGACTTCGACATCCACGGCGGTGGGATCGACCTTGTGTTCCCGCATCACGAGAACGAGTGTGCCCAGACTTACGCCGGCCGCGGGGCTCCGCTGGCCCGCCTCTGGATGCACAACGGCATGGTGCGCTTCTCCGGCGAGAAGATGAGCAAGTCGGTCGGGAACATCTGGCTGCTGCATGAGGCACTTGACGCATATGCGGCTTCCACATTGATCATGTTCTTCATCAGCGGTCACTACCGCGCGCCGATCGAATGCACGGCGGACACCCTCGCGCAGGCCGCGTCCAACGTCGAGCGTCTGAAGGAGGTCGTCAATCGACTGAACCCTCAAGGGGCAGATGATGGTCTGTTTGCAGTGTCAGAGCGGTTCTACGCCGCACTGGCAGATGATTTCAACACCCCGGCCGCGATGGCTGAGATCTTCACCTGGGTGCGCGATGCCAACCGGCGCCTGGACGCCGGCGAGGTGGTCGGCGGGCTCGATGTGTTGCGCGAGGCACTGACCGTGCTGGGGCTTGAGAGCGTGTTCGAGTCTGGCGGCGAAGAGGCGGATTCCGCCGCGACTGCGCTGCTCGACGCGCGCCAGCGGGCACGCGCCGCGAAAGATTTTGCGAAGGCCGACGCTTTGCGCGATGAACTCCTGGCGCTGGGTTGGGAGATTCGCGACACTCCCGAGGGCCCGGTCCTGCGCTCGTCCTGACGGCTACTTCGCCGGCAACGAACTGGCGAAGTCGAACCCGCGGCCGACCCAGTCGGCCAACTCATCGTCGGAATCGAGAAAGTCGAGAGAAACCTCGACAAAGCCACGCATCGGTCGCCCGGTGAATGTCATCGGCTCGGCGCCCTCATGCTCGAGGGTCTCTTCGTAGGCGTCCTTCCCGACGCGCACGATCAGGACATCCTTGTTCGGGCCGCAGGCCATGTTTCCGTTCACCATGAAGGCGATTCCACCGAACATCGCTTTTTCAGTGACACCGCTGCGTCCTGCAAGCAGCTCGCGGATGCGCTGGGCCAGGTTTTCGTCGTAGCTCACGGTCACCAGATCCTATTGATTGCGAGGCTGCCTGCGCGTACTCTCTCGGCGGTGATTCTTTACGGCAGAAACCCGGTCAGAGAGGCACTGCGCGGTCCACGCACCATCAGCAGGATATGGGCGACGCAGGCGGCCGAGAAGGAGCCGTGGCTGAATGAGCTCGCTGGCGGAACGAAGATCAACCGCGCTCAGACGGATGAGTTGGCCTCACTCGCCGGCACGCCGGACCACCAGGGGGTGGCCGCCGAGGTCTCGGAGTACCAGTACGCCGATGCAAAGGCGCTTCTGCGGCCGGACGACGCACTGGTCCTGGTCCTTGACGAGATTCAGGACCCCCACAACCTCGGTGCACTTGCCCGCGTTGCCGAGTCGGCCGGGGCCACAGGCATGGTCATCGCCGACCGCCGCAGTGCTGAGGTCACGCCCACGGTGTGCAAATCCAGTGCTGGTGCCGTCGAACACCTGAAGATCGCCCGCGTCGGCAACATCTCTGACTACCTGATCGCCGCCAAAGCGGCCGACGCCTGGGTTTATGGTGCGGCCGCCGACGGCGACATGGCCTATGACCAGCCCGACTACAGCGGCAAGGTCGTCATGGTCGTCGGATCGGAAGGCAAGGGCATCCGCCCGAAGGTTGCAAAGACTTGCGACGCGCTCGTTTCGATCCCGCAACGCGGCCGGATCGAATCCCTCAACGTCAGCACCGCCACGGCCGTCCTGATCTACGCGGTTCTGCAATCTCGGCTGCAATAAAGGTGCCAGAACGCACGGTTGCCATAAAAGCGCAATAATTGCCGTCCGACAGTGAACCTAAAGTCCAGCTTCAGGTTTGAGGTCCCGGTTCAGCCGGCCTCAACTCAGATGGACCGCAGGACTCATAGAAGATCCATTTGACGCAGGTTGGGAGGCATGCGTCACGACACCAATGGTGACTCGTCTTGAATTGCCGAGAAATCGGTGATTTGCAGGCATTTCGCCAAATTGGAGGCAACGTGACCAGTGCATCCCAGGCAGCAGCCGTACCCGCAGAAACGCTCGAAGAATCAGAAGAGCTCGCTCCCCGCACCAATGCAGGGCGCATCAG
>JAEMRJ010000109.1 GCA_016463365.1 Thermoleophilaceae bacterium
CGGTCGCGCGCGAGATGGACATGCTGCTCAGCACCGGCGAGCGCATCAGCTGCGCCCTGGCCGCGATGGCGATCGCCGACATGGGCCAGGAGGCGATCAGCCTGACGGGCTCGCAGGCCGGGATCATGACCGACACTTCGCACACCAAGGCGCGCATCGTCGATGTCCGCGCGGACCGCATCAAAGAAGCTCTGGCCGACAACAAGATCGTGCTCGTCGCCGGCTTCCAGGGCGTCTCGACGGATTCAAAGGACGTGACCACGCTCGGCCGCGGCGGATCAGACACAACGGCCGTCGCCGTGGCCGCTGCAGTCGGCGCCGACGTCTGCGAGATCTACACAGATGTGGATGGCGTCTACAACGCCGACCCGCGCATCGTGCCCAACGCGCGCATGCTGCCGGTGCTCAGTTTTGAAGAGGTGCTTGAAATGAGCGCCTCGGGCGCAGGAGTGCTGCAGCTGCGCTCGATCGAGTACGCACGAAACCACGGCGTGCGCATCCACTGCAGGTCCAGCTTTCACGACGGCACAGGTACGATGGTCGTCTCTGAGGAGGAAACGATGGAGCAGCCACTGGTCACAGCAGTCACCCACGCGACGGACGAGGCGCGCGTCACCGTGCGTGGTGTCCCCGACCGCCCGGGCGTCGCCGGCGACCTCTTCACCAAGCTCGCAGCGGCGAGCATCAACGTTGACATGATCATCCAGAACGAGCCGCTCGGCTCGGAGCACCCCGCTGAGATGACATTCACGGTGCCAAAGGACGATCTGGCCGTAGCGCTTGACACGCTCGACGAAATGGGCGAATTCGAATCAGTCGAGAACGACCGGACGATGGGCAAAGTGTCCGTGATCGGTGCCGGCATGCGCTCCCACCCGGGCGTCGCGGCCAAAGTCTTCACGGTCCTCGGCGAGCAGGGGATCAACATCCAGATGATCTCCACATCCCCGATCAAGATCTCCTGCGTGATCGACGGCGACAAGGTTCCCGACGCCGTCCGCGCCCTGCATGAGGCGTTTGACCTCGGCGTGGTCGAGGAGCAGGCGACCGGCAACTTCCGCCCTGTAGCGCCATGAGCGGCTACCGCGTTGCTGTTGTCGGTGCCACAGGTGTCGTGGGCACCGAGCTGCTCCGCATTCTCGTCGAGCGCGGATTTCCCGCGAGTGAGATCGTGCCGATGGCCTCTGCGCGTTCGGCCGGTAAGACGGTGCCGATCGGCGGCGAGCCGGTCACGGTCGTCGAGCTGGCCGAAGGCAGTCTCGAAGGCTTTGACATCGCAATCTTCTCTGCGGGCGGCGGCACCTCAGCCCAGTGGGCACCAAGGTTCGCCGCAGCCGGAGCAGTGGTCGTCGACAACTCTTCGCACTGGCGGATGTTCGACGACGTGCCGCTGGTCGTCGCCGAAGTCAACCCCGATGCCCTTGACGCGATCCGGGAGCCCGGCTCAAAGCGGATCATCTCCAACCCGAACTGCTCGACCATGCAGCTGGTTGTCCCGCTGAAGGCTTTGCACGAAGCGGCCGCTCTCCAGCGCGTCGTCGTCACGACGATGCAGTCGGTCAGCGGCACCGGCAAGTCCGCGATCGATGAGCTGCGCGCCGAGACGGCCGCGATCGTCAATGACCAGAACCCGCCCGCGCCTCACAGCTATCCGCACCAGATCGCCTTCAACGTCATCTCTGCCGCCGGCTCATTCCCGGAAGGCGAGCTCTACACCGACGAAGAGACGAAGCTGATCAACGAGACCCGCAAGATCATGTCGTTGCCGAATCTTGCCGTGAATCCCACGTGCACCCGCGTGCCGGTCTACGTCGGCCACAGCGAATCGGTCAACATCCAGACTGAACTGCCGCTGAGTGCCGGTCAGGCGCGCGAGCTGCTTGAAGCCCAGCCGGGTGTGCGCGTGGTCGATGACCCCGCGTCGATGACCGTTCCGATGCCGATCGACGCCGCCGGCGAAGACGACGTCCTGGTCGGCCGCATCCGCGAAGACCAGTCTGCGCCCAACTCCTTGAACCTCTTTGTCGTCGGTGACAATCTGCTCAAGGGCGCGGCCCTGAACGCCGTGCAGATCGCCGAAGCGCTCGTCGCGCGCAAGCTGATCTGATCTGCCGGCGGGCGCCGTTGATTAGCTCGCGCGTACTACCAGTTGCGCTAATTAGATCTACGTCCGTTTGGCTAATTAGCCTTACAGCGTGGCCGAACCGAAGAGACCCGCTGCAGGCAGATACGAGCCGAGCAAAGATTCCGAAGGCACCATCAACTGGTACCTGCCCAATCCCGTGGGCGCATTTGACTCCGAGTTCGAGCCGAGTCGCAACCTCCAACTGATTATCGGTCAAGCCCACCGAGCGCTCGGGAAGCTGGAAGGCTTGTTCGTTCGGGCCGAGGAGCCGGATCAACGACTGATCTTGACGGCGTATCTCCGCAAGGAAGCCGTCCTCTCTTCTCAGATCGAGGGCACTCAATCTTCACTCAGTGAAGTGCTTGAGTACGAGTCTGATCAGGCCCGAGGTGGCGTGAACGACGATGCAGCGCAGACCCTCAACTATTCGCGCGCCCTCGAGTATGGAATCGCTTCCCTGGAGTCGGGAGAACTCCCGATTTGCGGGCGTCTCATCCGAGAGCTGCACAGTCGACTCCTGAGCGGAACCAGAGGCGGTGAAAAGGATCCGGGCAACTACCGGTCTCAGGGCGTACGCATTGGTGGAGAATCGATCTACGACGCGAGCTTCGTGCCGCCGCCGCCGCAGCACGTACCGGAACTCATCACCGATCTGGAGACGTACATCAATGACGCCGCGAGTGAGCAGGATCCCCTGATCGTCGCCGGGGTTGCGCATTACCAGTTCGAGACGGTTCACCCGTTCTTTGACGGCAATGGACGCGTCGGTCGAATGCTGATTCCTCTGATCCTGCTCGAACGCGGCGTCCTTCCAACTCCCTCTCTCTATGTGAGTCTCTATTTCAAGCGAAATCGCGACGATTACTATGCCGCGCTTCAGGCAGTTCGCGACAGCGATGACTGGGAGAGGTGGCTCCAGTTCTTCATGCGCGCGATCGTCGCCGCCAGCGAGAGCGTCTTTCAGACAACGCGGCGGCTGGAGGAACAGATCAAGGCCGACCGGAGTGCGGTCGCATCGCTCGCCGAGGGGCGACACGCCATTGTCAAAGTGTTCGAGCACTTCTCGTCGACGATCGTCTCCGACTCAAAGCTCGCCCAGGCGCAGACCGGTCTTTCCGCGCCCGCCGCTCATGCAGGTATCAACTCGCTCGAAGACTGGGGTTACCTGGCGGAGCTGAGCGGTCGAAAACGCAATCGCGTCTACGGCTACATGAACTACGTCAAAATACTTCAGGCGGACGACTAGGAATGACTGGCCGACTGGCCCACCGCTGTCAGCTCGCCGAGAGCCCGACTGCGGATCTGGCCCGTCGTCGACTTGGCGCGAGTCCCCGAACCGGACCTGGCATCGATCTCACGCATTCTCTTCATCGTCGGCGACAACCTGCTCAGGGGCGCAGCCCTGTAAGCGTTGTAGCTCGGCGTGGCGCGCGCTGCTCGCGAGCTCAACTGATTCCCCCCGGACAATTCATTACTCAGTTCTCGGCAGCACGGACCGAGAACTTTAGATACCGACGTCGGGATAACGAGTCTGACGTTCACGCTCGCGGATTTCCGCGATCTGGCGCTCCATGTTGCGATCAAGCGCGCGCGAGATGAACGGGTATGACGCGAACTCGAATGCGACGAAGGCCACTGCGAACGCGGCCCAGTAAGGGACGTCTGCCAGCCACAGGATCAGCGCGACGAACGGCCCGTAGACGGCCGGTGACCAGAGCAGGAGCTTCTTCAGTTTCGCGTTCGATTCACGGGCTTCTGTTTCTGTATGGGGTCCGCTCAGATCGGTCTCGGTCATCGGAGTTCCTTTTCGATTGATGCTCGCACTGCATCAAAGTCGTAGGTTCCGGCCACGGTGATCGAATAGAGCGAGTCTGCCGTTGAGAACTTGAGGCTGCTCAGGCGGTAGTCGTCGTCCTCTGAAAGCACCTCGGTGCCCTGTTGGCCGTTGAGGTTGTAGGCGATCGCGCGTCCCTGATCGGCCGGCACCACTGTGAGCGTGAAGTTCTCGGCCGGCTGATCCGCAAACGCGACCCTGCCAGTCACCTTCGGACCCGATGCCGTGACTTCGAGCTTCACGCCGATCGGCGTCAGGAGCGTCTGAACACTGTCCTGAGGCACGCTCAGCGCCAGTTCCCATGCACCGTCTGAAAGCTTGATCGAGCTGTAGTTGAGCGCGAGTTTGTCCTGTCCGCTGGTGACGTCGCCGACCGCCAGCTTGAACGATCCGACATCTTCGATCGCGTCGAAGATGTCACGTGCGCCACCGGCGACCTTTGCTTCGTCTTCGGCCTCAACCGCGGGCGTGACTCCGGCGGTCGCGCCCTCGGGCAGCTCGATCCGCGCGATCCGCACGGAGATGTCGCCGACCTTCTTCCCGCCGGCCAGCGCGCTGATCCCGTTGCTGCCTTCGACGTCAACGGTCACGCCAGACAGCTTGACGCCCGACGCCGCGGCGACATCGTTGATGCCCGCTGTGACGCGGTCGCGCGCCGCCGATGCCGCAACTGCGGGGTAGACGACGAATGACCCGGCAAGCACCAGGACGACGACGAGCACTCCGAGGATTGAAAGGGCCTTCTTCATCAGGCGAGCTGTGAGGTGCAGTGCGCGCAGCGCCTGGCGGCGAAGGGAATCTCGGAAAGGCACTCCGGGCAGTCCTTCACATCCGGATCCTCGCCGCGCCTGGCGCGCTCGGTCCAGACGTTCATCGGCTTGACCACGAAAAAGAACACCGCGGCGGCAACGGAAATGAAGGTGATCAGCGCGTTGATGAAGAGCCCGTATCCGAACTCACTGCCGTTGATAGTGAATGCAAGATCGGCGAAGCTCGGCTTGCCGAAGATCGCAGCGATGATCGGGGTGATGAGGTTGTCGACGAAGCTCTTGATCAGCGCTGCGAACGCGGTGCCGATCACGACCGCCACGGCCAGTTCGACGAGGTTCCCGCGGGAGATGAACTCCTTGAACTCCCTGAGGATGCCTTTCATGTACTTCCCCTTTCAAGTCTCACTTGCGCGCTCGCCAGTAAGCGCGGCGTTCGGGAGACATTCTTTCAATTGAGTAGCGCAGCGCGGTTCGGGGCATCCTCGACGCATACACACCAAGGAACGCTTCAAGCGCGGTCTCGTCCCGTTTGCCCGCCTCGCGCAGCATCCATCCGATCGCCTTGTGAATCAGATCTTCACTGTCATCGACAAGCAGGGCGGCAAGCTCAAACGTCGGCGTCAGTTGATTGGCACGGATGAAGGCCCACGTGCTGACCATCGCGATCCGGCGATCCCAGATCAGCTCTGAGCGCGCCAGGCACTTCAGCGGCGAGTGATCGCCCACGGCGAGCAGATGACCACCCACAACGTCTCGGCAGGACACGTCGACGAGATCCCAGTTGTTGACCCGCTGCGTGCGCGCAAGGTAGAAATCACAGAGCTCTCGGCCCAGCACTGTGTCAGCTCGCCGGGCACGCTCGGTGAGGATGATCAATCCCTCCATGCGGTGCTCGTGCACCGGGCTGCTCAGGAGTTCGTCGATCTGTTCGATCGGGAGGTCGCGATGCTGCTTGGCGAGCGCACGCAACGGCGGCACCTTCACGCCGACAAAAACGTCGCCCTCGCCGTACTCGCCCGGACCTGTCTTGAAGAAGCGTTGCAGCACGGCCGCGGCCTCGGCGTCGCCGAGCGCGTCTATCTGGAGCTTGAGTTCTGCTGCGCTACTCAGGGTTTACAGAGCGCTTGAGGCGCGACCACGCGTCGTCGAGATTGCCGGCCACGTTGAGGCCACCGACCAGGGCCACGGGGTCGTGCGCAGGGTCGGGCTGCACCGCGCTGAAGCCAAACTCCGCGTGCACCGGGCGGTGATCCTGCGCGCGTACGCGCCCAGTGCGCTCGAGTGCTTCGAGCTCGTTCTTGATCGATTCAGCCACGCCCTGATTGAAGCGGTCAGAGCGGCGGAAGGATCACCAGGTTCCGCTGGTACCGGAGCCCCTGCATCCACCCTTTGGCTCGTTGCGCCTGCAGACGCGGGTGACCACGCCGTTGGCGGCGCGGGCGATAGTGAAAATGTTGCCCGATCTCGAGGTTGCCCGGACGCAGTAGCGCGCGGCCTGGGACAATCCGGTGCACGACCCGGTCGCAGGCTGCAGCCCGATCGCGACCGGGGTCGCCGCTCCGCAGCCGTTGGTGCGGATCGACGGCTCGATCGCAGTCAGGTTGGCGACTGTGATGCCGACGTAGCTCTGCGAGGGCTGCTGGACGACGTGAGCGTTGATCGCCTTGTGCATCGTCGTGGCCATGCTCTTGGCGCACGCGTCCAAGCCCTTCGAGCCTTGTGACAGAAACGAGGGCACTGCGATCGCGGCCAGAACTCCGACGATCAGGATGACCACCAACAGTTCGACAAATGTAAAGCCTTCTTCGTTGCGCTTTTGCAGCACGCTGTCCTGCCTCAAGTCTGCCCCCGGACGATTGCCCCCAAGTACCTCAAGGCCATCGGTCGCTGACAGATGCAACTTGAACGCCGGGCGCGATCGCCCCATACCGATTAAAAAGAAACGGCCGCGTCAGCGGCCGTTTCAAGCTCAGCATCCTCCCCCATGTCGGTGCTGAGAGCTTTGTGCGGGCGCCGCCCAAAATCTGCGTGCAGCCCATCCCCAGCTTGTCGGTCCGAACCCCAATTCGAAGCCGACCAGCTGGTGATCAGTGTAGTAGGCGTGTGACGGCGGTCACAGAAAATTCGACAAAAAAAATTAGGCAGCTGCGGCCATCGCGGCGACCTTTTCGGCCACCTCCGATGTTGAAACAACGTGCTTGCCCATGCCAAGTTCTTTGGGCTCGAATCCAAGAGCGAGCCCGATCAGCTGCGGGAAGTGGAGCACCGGGATACCCAGATCACGATCCACGAACTTCTGCGCCTCTGGCTGCTGCAGATCGAGGTTCAGGTGGCACAGCGGGCACGGAGTGACGAGCGCATCTGCGCCGGCGTCGATCGCGTCACCGAGGTGACGACCTGCCTGCGTCAGCGAAGTCTTCTTGTTCATCGTGATCACCGGAAAGCCGCAGCACTTGTGGCTGCCGG
>JAEMRJ010000196.1 GCA_016463365.1 Thermoleophilaceae bacterium
AAGACGAAGGTTGAGATCGCGCGCGTGCTCAAGGAGCAGGGCTACATCGCCGAGTTCCTGACCGCGCCGGCAGCAGAGACGCCCGGCGACGAACTGACCGTCCGCCTGCGCTACGACGACGATCGCCGTCCGGTGCTGACCGGTCTCAAGCGCATCTCCAAGCCCGGGCGCCGCGTGTTCGTGGCCAAGCAGGACATCCCGCGCGTGCTGGGTGGAATGGGCACGACGATCATGTCGACCAGCGGCGGAATCATGACCGGCCACGAGGCCACCAAGAAGGGTCTCGGCGGCGAGATCTGGGCGGAGGTCTGGTAGCCGTGAGTCGTATTGGCGTACAGCCGATCGCCGTCCCCAGTGGCGTCGAAGTAAAGATTCAGCCCGGCAATGTCGAGGTCAAGGGCCCCAAGGGCGAGCTTTCGCAGGCCTACGACCCGGACATCACGATCGAGCAGGACGGCGACGTCCTGACGGTCAAGCGTCCGACCGACAGCAAGGACCACAAGTCCAAGCACGGTCTGGTGCGCGCGCTGCTGGCCAACATGGTCAACAACTGTGCCAACGGCTACTCGAAGGAACTCGAGATCCAGGGCGTTGGTTACCGCGCGGCGATGAAGGGCAAGAACATCGAACTTTCAGTCGGTTACTCGCACCCAGTGATGATCGAGCCGCCCGAGGGCGTCACGATCGAGTGCCCCCAGCCGACCCAGGTGATCGTCTCCGGCGCCGACAAGCAGGCCGTCGGTGAGATCGCCGCACGCATCCGCAAGACGCGTCCGCCGGAGCCGTACAAGGGCAAAGGAATTCGCTACAAGGGCGAGCACGTCCAGAGGAAGGTTGGTAAGCGAGCATGAGCGTCACCGCAACTCGCCTCAAGAACACTCGCCGCACGCGTCGCAAGCGTCGTGTCCGGGCGAAGATTTCCGGCACCGCCGAGCGTCCGCGCATCTCCGTCGTCCGTTCCAACCGTGGTGTGTCGGCTCAGCTGATCGACGACGTCGCGGGCAAGACCCTGACGGCTGTCAACTGGACCGAGGCCGACCTGCGCAAGCTTTCCGGCTCCGACCAGGCCAAGAAGGCCGGCGAGATTCTCGCTGACCGCGCGAAGAAGGCAGGCGTCGAAAGCGCCGTGTTCGACCGCAACGGTTTCCTGTACCACGGCCGCGTCAAGGCCTTCGCAGACGGTGTCCGCGAGGGCGGACTCACCGTCTGATCCCACTTACGAATCAACCTACTGAGAAGAAACAACTTTCAATGGCCGTAAAGCACCGCATCACCAACGTTTCGCCCGACGGACTCGACCTCCAGGAGCGCGTCGTAGACATCAACCGCGTGGCCAAGGTGGTCAAGGGCGGTCGTCGTTTCTCGTTCACCGCGCTGGTCGTGGTCGGCGATGAGAAGTCGGTCGTCGGCATCGGCTACGGCAAGGCGAACGAAGTGCCGATCGCAATCCAGAAGGGCGTCGAGCAGGCCAAGAAGAACCTTTTCATCGTGCCCAAGTACAAGTCGACGATCACGCACCGCACGCTGGGCCGCTTCGGCTCCGGCCAAGTGATGCTGAAGCCGGCTTCGACCGGTACCGGAGTGATTGCCGGAGGCGGTGTTCGTGCAGTCCTCGAGCTCGCCGGCGTACACGACATTCTCGCCAAGTCCTTGGGATCCCAGAACCCGATCAACCTTGTCAAGGCGACCGTCGACGCGCTGCAGTCACTGCGCCGTCCTGAGGATGTCGCCAAGGCGCGTGGATTGAGTATTCACGACGTTCTGGGAATTGAAAAGCCTGCTCCTAAGCCTGAGGCCGAAGTCGAATCGGCTGAAGAGAACGCCGCCG
>JAEMRJ010000110.1 GCA_016463365.1 Thermoleophilaceae bacterium
AGCTCGTCGAGCAGGTGCCATGCGATCGCCTCGCCCTCGCGGTCCTCATCTGTTGCGAGCACGAGTTCGTCTGCGTTCTTCAGCAGCGACTTCAGCTTGGCGATCTGCTTCTTCTTGTCTGCCGCGACCACGTAGATCGGCTCGAAATTCTCGTCGATGTTGACGCCGAGCCGGGCCCAGGACTTGCCCGCGTAGGCAGCCGGAACCTCGTCTGCTCCGCGCGGAAGATCGCGAATGTGGCCGACCGAAGAATCCACCACGTAGTCGTCCCCGAGATACCCGGCGATGCTTTTGACCTTGTTCGGTGATTCGACGATTACGAGCTTTGGCACGAGGGGCACCGTAGCGCCTGGCTCCACGGCATGCGCAGCCAACGGTTGAGTGATTGCGGCGGTGGCGACTTTTGTCTAGCCCGATTCAAGCGGCTTTCCGCAGCGGTCGATCCAACTTTTAATGAGAATTCGTAGTTACTTCGCCGTGCTCGCACTTGCGGTGTGCGTCGGCATGGCTTTCTGGACGCCGCCCGCATCTGCGGCGCCGTATTCCGACGCCTTTCTGGGCGCCGGGGCGATCGACATCGCGGGGACTCGCGGTACCACATCGCTGGACCTCGACGGCGCCGGCCGCGAGGCAGGCGAACCGACCGTTCCGGGATCGAACACCGACCACACGGTGTGGTGGCGCTACGTGCCGGCGGCCAGTGGATCCGCCAAATTCTCGACCTGCCGCCCGACCGGAATGAATCCAGTGCCAGGGCTCTCGCTCGGGCTCTACACCGGCTCGCAGGTCAATCTGCTCACGTCGGTTGCGCAGGGCACCGGCAACTGCCCGGCCGGATACGACAACGCCCAGATCGGCCCGGTCGCAGTCACCGCCGGCACCTATTACTGGCTGCAGATCGGCGGAGCGAGCTCGATCACTGCCGGCGACACCGACCTGACGCTGACGCTGGACTTCAACGCCGCCGCACCCGCAAACGACAACTGGGCGAGCGCGATGAACATCACCGGTTCGCTGCCCCAGAGCATCGCCGCAAACAACGGCCTCGCCACCGTCGAAGCGGGAGAGCCCAATTCAGACGACTCCTTCGCGCGCAGCTCGCTCTGGTACTCGTGGACATCGACCTTTGACGGATCGATCTCGGTCAACACCTGCGGATCGGCTGTCGAGTCAGCAATGGACTCGGTGATCCAGCTCTACACCGGAACGACGCCGGCGACGGCCGCCGAAATGAGCTACCTGGGCGAGAGCGACAACGGCTGCCTCGGCGCGGCCTCGAGCCTCAGCCGGGCTTATCTGGATGTCACCAACGGCACGAAGTACTGGTTCAAGCTCACGAACTACAGCCTCAACTACGGCTTCCCGTATCTCTTTCAGATCAAGTCCGTGACGACGCCCGAAAACGGCCAGCTGCCGAGCATCTACCCGACGCGCTTCAAGGTCGGCACAGCCACAAACGCTGACTTCGACGGCGCCTGGGGCGGCTACCCCGCACCGACGCTCGCGCGGCAGTGGCGCCGTTGCGACGCCGCCGGCGCCAACTGCACGAACATCTCCGGCGCGACGGGCGCGAGCTACACGCCGGTCGCCGGCGACTCCGGGTACACCATCCGCCTGCGCGTCACTGCGACCAACACCAACGGCACCACAGCAGCAGAGAGCCTCGCTTCCGATGTCGTCGACAACACGCCGGCCAACGACCTCTGGGCCAACCGGACAAACCTCGGCACGGCCTCGACGGTCACGCTCAGCGACGACAACAACTGGGCGACCAGCTCCGAATCGGGCGAACCCACGATCGGCGCCTTCCTGGCGCGCAACACAGTCTGGTACCGCTGGACCCCCGCCGTCGGCGGCGACTACGTGATCAACAACTGTCTCGGCGGACCGGCGACGCTTGACTACCTCGACCTGATGATCGGGATCCGGACCGGCACGACTTCTCTGGCCACCACGGCCGTCGAGGCGAGCGGCGACGACGGTTGCGGGCCGCACCACCCCTACCGCACCTCGATGCTCTTCTCGGCCACAGCAGGCACCGCCTATTCGATCGAAGTCGCGAGCAAGAGCGCCGGCGTGACCGGTCCATTCTCACTCTCGATCGCCCCCGTCGGCGACCCGGTGGTGACCGCCCAGCCGACGATCACCGGAACTTCAGCACCCGGCGGGACGCTGATGCTCGACCCCGGCGACTGGATCAGCCCCAGCGCGATCAGCCCGGTGATCAACTGGTATTCATGCGACAGCCTTGGCGCCAACTGCGTCGACACCGGCCTGGGTGGCACCGCCTTCAACGTGCTCCCGGCCCACGCCGGCAAGAAGCTGAAGGCGATCGTCACCCTGACCAACCCGTACGGATCCGTGGCCCCGGAGGCGCTCTCGCCGACGATCGCGCTCGACAGCGACGGCGACGGCCTGCTCGACGGCTCCGACACCTGCCCGACCGAAGCCGGCAACAAGCCCAACGGCTGCCCGCCGAGTGACATCGTCGGCGGCGGAGTTCCGACGATCACGGGCAACCTCGTGACCGGCCAGGCGATCACTTCGTCCAACGGCAGCTGGAGCACGACCGGCGACCCGCTCGGCTACACCCTCGCCCACAAGTGGCAGCGCTGCGAGACGACGGCTCCGGCCAGCTGCGCGGACATCCCGTCGGCGACAGGTGACACCTACAACGTCGTAGTCGCCGACCTGACCAAATACCTGCGCGTCGCGGTCACTGCGTCAAATGCAGACGACACCGCTGTGCAGTACTCGGCGATCAGCGTGGCCGTCACCGCACCCCCGCCGCCGCCCGCAAACACTGTGCTTCCTGCCGTCAGCGGCACGCTGGTGGTCAGCCAGACCCTCACGACGACCGACGGCAGCTGGACCCCGGGCGGCGTCACGTTCACCCGCGAATGGCTGCGCTGCGATGACAACGCCTCGACCGGCAGTTGCAGCGTGATCGCAGGTCAGACCGGCGGCACCTACGCGCTCGCGGCAGGAGATCTCAGCAAGTACATCCGCTCGCGGGTGACCGGAACGAACCCTTCCGGATCCACAAGTGCGACGTCAAACCCGACGGCAGTCGTGATCGGAGACACCGACGGCGACGGCGTGCCCGACAACACCGACGCCTGCCCGAGCGAAGCCGGCGCCAGGCCCAACGGCTGCGGCCCCAGCGACATCGTCGCCGCGGGAGTGCCGACGATCTCGGGCCCGCTTGAAGTCGGCCAGTCCCTGAGCTCCAGCCAGGGCAGCTGGACCGTGCTGCACGATCCGCTCGGCTATTCAGTCGACTTCCAGTGGCAGCGCTGTGACGACGCAACCGCCGGCAGCTGCTCGGACATCCCGGGCGAGACCTCGAGCCTCTACGTGCTGGCGAACGCCGACTACGGCAAGCGCATCCGCGTGATCACGACCGCGACCAACGCCGACGACTCGGCGACCCAGGCTTCGGTGAACAGCGCCGCGATCGACCAGGCAGCGGGCAACACCGTGCCGCCGGCGCTCTCGGGCAACACCCGCGTGGGCCAGACGCTCACGACCACCAACGGCACGTGGGTTCCGATCGCGGCAACGCTCGTGCGCTCCTGGCACCGCTGCAACGACGCGGCGTCGTTCGGAAGCTGCACCACGATTGCCGGCCAGACCGGCGCCACCTACACGCTCGTGGCCGCTGACGAGGGCAAATACATCCGCTCGGGCGTGACCGGCACGACGGCTCCCGGCAGCTCCTTCGCCAACTCTGCGGCCAGCGCGATGATCATCACCGACGGTGACGCAGACGGCGTGGCTGACGGATCGGACGCCTGCCCGGCGCTGGCGGGCGCGCGGCCCAACGGCTGCCCGCCGAGCGACATCACCGCAGCCGGCGTGCCGACGCTCAGCGGCACATTCAACGTCGGCCAGAGCATCGCTGCGACGACCGGCAGCTGGACGCTGACCGGCGATCCGCTCGGATACACAGTCGCCCACCAGTGGCAGCGCTGCAACGACGCGACCGTCGGCAGTTGCTCAACGATCGGCGGCGCCACGGGAAGCAGCTACGTCCTGGTTGCAGCGGACTACGGCAAGCGCATTCGCGTGAATGCGACTGCGTCGAACGCCGACGATTCGGTGACCCAGTCTTCGGCGATCTCGGCGATCGTCTCGCAGTTGCCCGTCAGCAGCGGCAACCCGACGCTCTCCGGCATCCCCACCCGCAACAAGACGCTCACCGCCACCAGCCAGGGCGTCTGGACTCCGGCAGACGCCACCAAGACCAACGCCTGGCTGCGCTGCACGACCGCTTCGATCGGATCCTGCTCGACGATCGCCGGAGAGACCGGCGGCACGTACCTGCTGGCTGCGGCGGACGTCGGGCGCTACATGCGCATCCAGGTCACAGCAACGACTGCGGCCGGGACCGCCGTCGCGACTTCCGGGCCGACCGCGCCGATCGCGCAGGACTCTGACGGCGACGGTGTGTCAGATGCCACCGACACCTGCCCCGCAGAGAACGGCTCCAAGCCCAACGGCTGCCTGCCCAGTGACGTTGTCGGCGCAGGCATACCGACTGTTTCCGGCACGACCAACGTCGGCCAGACCATGAACTCCACCACCGGCAGCTGGACCGTGCTGCACGATCCGCTCGGATACACGCTCAGCTACCAGTGGCAGCGCTGCAACGACGCGACCGTCGGCAGCTGCTCGAACATTCCGGCGGCCACAAGTGCCACCTACGCGCTGACCGCGTCTGAATATGGGAAGCGCGTGCGCGTCAATGTGACCGCGACCAACGCTGACGACTCGGCGTTGCAGTCCTCGGCGCTGACCGGCGTCATCTCCCAGCTTCCGCTCAACAGCACGCCGCCGGGCATCACGGGTACGGCAGGAGTCGGCCAGTTGCTGAGCGCAGATCAGGGCGTGTGGACCCCTGCAGACACCACGGTCACCTACCAGTGGCTGCGCTGCGACTCCACGACGATCGGCGACTGCACCTCCGTTCTTGGTGAGACCGGGGGCACCTACACGCTCACCGGGGCCGATGGCGGCAAGTACATCCGCGTGGAAGCGACCGGGACCACCGCCGCGGGCGCTTCAGTCGCGGTCTCAGCCCCGACCGTTCAGGTCGTCACCGACACCGACGGCGACGGCACGCCCGACGCGACCGACGTCTGCCCGACAGAGGCGAGCGCGCGGCCAAACGGCTGCCCGCTTTCTGACATCGTCGGAGCCGGCGTCCCGACGATCTCGGGCACGACCAACGTCGGCCAGACGCTGAGCGCCACGACCGGCAGCTGGACTGTGCTGCACGATCCGCTCGGATACGCGCTCACCTACAGGTGGCAGCGCTGCGACACGTCCTCGGCGGCCACCTGCGCAGACATCAGCGCAGCGACAAGCGCCACCTACGTCCTGGCCGGAGCCGACTACGGCAAGCGCATCCGCGTGAACGTGACGGCCACCAACGCCGATGACACTGCGCTGCAGTCGTCGGCGATCTCGGCGATCGTCTCGCAGCCGCCGGCCAACCTGACCCTGCCCACGATCACAGGCACCGCCCGGGTCGGGCAGACGCTCACCGGCGCCCAGGGCACATGGTCGCCGGGCGACGCAACGCTCACCAACGCCTGGCTGCGCTGCACCACGACTTCCGTCGGATCCTGCACTGCGATCGCCGGCCAGACCGGCGGCAGCTACACCCTTGTCGCGGCCGATGACGCCCGGTACATCCGACTGCAGGTCACGGCCACCACGGTCGCCGGCACGGCGGTTGCGACTTCGCTCGGCAGCGCGGCGGTTGTGACCGATGCCGACAACGACGGCGTGGTCGACGCCTCGGACGCCTGCCCGGCAGAAGCCGGCACCAAGCCAAACGGCTGCCTGCCCAGCGACATCGTCGGCAACGGCGTCCCGACGATCAGCGGAAACCTCGTGGTCGGCCAGTCAGTCAGTTCGACCACCGGCTCGTGGACCGTGCTGCACGATCAGCTCGGGCACACCGTGACTCACCAGTGGCAACGCTGTGACGACGCCACGGCCGGGAGCTGCTCAGACATTGGGGGCGCCACCGGATCCAGCTACGTGCTGACCGCGAGCGAGCAGAACAAGCGTGTGCGGGCGATCGCGACCGCGACCAACGCCGACGACAGCGCGACTCAGGCATCGGCGATCACCTCCCCCGTGATCGGCGCCGGCTCTCCGCCGGTCAACAACACCCCGCCGAGCATCAGCGGCGGCGCAGTGGTCGGCCAGACGCTGACCTCTACCGGCACTTCCGCCGACTGGACGCCGGCCGACGCCGCGCTCACGTACGAATGGTTGCGCTGCACGGACACCGCTGAAGCCAACTGCGTCGTGATCGCGGCGGCGTCGTCATCGTCCTACGCGCCGGTCGCCGCGGACGTCGGTCATCACATCCGCGCGCGGGTCACGGCAACCTCGAGCGCCCTGAACACAAGCGTTCTGACGGCGCCCACCGCCAAGGTCACTGCCGCGCCGGTGGCGCCGCCCAGCGGCGGTGGTGGCAGCGCGCCGACACTGCCGGCCGCTCCCAACCCGGCAAAGATCAGCGGGCCGGCAAGCCTGAAGACCGTCAAGGCCTCCAAGAAGGGCGGGGTCAGTCTCAGTAAGGCCTCGGTCTACTGCGCACCTGCCGCGAGCGGCAACTGCACCGGCACAGTCGTACTGACCGGCAAGATCGACGGCAAGAACAAGACCCTCGCCGCCGGCAAACTCTCGACGCTGCCGGGCGGCGGACGCTCGATCGCTCTGAAGCTCAGCAAATCGGCCATGAAGGCATTGAAGACGCAGCAGATCAAGGCGCAGCTGACAGTCACCTACACCGCCCCCGGCTTTGCGCCGCAGAGCTACATCGCCAAGGTCACGCTGAAGAAGCCTTAGCTTCGGCGCGCGTTGTCTCCACTACTTCACGGGATCTGCACACGTGCGCAGCGGCGCTGCGGGATCATCAGTGCACAGTTTCCCAGCAGGCACCACCTGCGTCGCAATTGGCCAATAAGCCTCGCCGGGCTATCAACCGTGTCCCAGCCCGGACGGCCGCCGAAGCGACCGAGGTGGTTCGTTTTGGATCCCAGACAGCCAGTCGCGGCAAGTCCCGAAAGGGGACTAAGCCGCGGCCGCTTCGCCAAGAATGTCGCGCACCTTGCTGGTGTCGACGCGGATGCCAGGACCCATCGTCGTGGTCAGCGTGATCG
>JAEMRJ010000111.1 GCA_016463365.1 Thermoleophilaceae bacterium
TTGTTGCTTGCAACTCCGACGCGCTCCCAGCTGTGCCCGAAAAGCTCGTCGAGCTGCCGGCGCATGCGTTCGAAGTTGGCGAAGATGTCGTCGTCACGCATGTGATGAAAAATAGCGATCTGCGTGCGACGCGTGTCAGTCGGTTAGTTTTGCCAGATGTCCGCACCGCCCGCCGACGGCCCGCTGATCAAGCTCGAGAATGTGAGCCGCTCATACGAGGTCGGCGCAGGTGAAGTCGTCGCGCTGGAGGCCGTTGACCTTGAGGTCCGGGCCGGCGAGTTCGTCGCGGTGCTCGGAGCCTCCGGCAGCGGCAAGACGACGTTGCTCAACGTGATCGGCGCCCTCGACGCCGTGAGCTCGGGCACCGTCACGCTCGGTGGACACGCGGTGACGGGCGCATCGCGCAAGCAGCTGGCCGAGATCCGCCGCACCCGGGTCTCATTCATCTTTCAGACTTTCAATCTCTTTCCCGGGCTGACGGCGCTTGAGAATGTCGCCTTCGGAGCCGAAGTCGCCGGGCGCTCAGACCCGCGCCTGGCGGCGCTGGAAACGCTGACCCAGGTCGACCTTGCGAACCGCGTTGCGCACTTCCCGCACGAACTGTCCGGGGGTGAGCAGCAGCGCGTGGCGATCGCCCGGGCGCTGGCGACCGGCAATCAGGTGCTGCTCGCGGATGAGCCGACCGGCGAGCTCGACTTTGCGACAGGCGTGCAGATCCTGCAACTGCTTCGCGACCAGGCGCGCGGCGATCTGGACGGCAATGGTCAGGGAGACCGCGCCGTGATTGTGGTGACGCACAATCGCGAGATCGCTCGCGTGGCCGATCGCGTGATCGAACTCTCGAGCGGACGTGTCGTCAGTGATGCCCCACCGGTCGACGCCGTCGCCGACATCGCTTCGCTCCACTGGTAGGCGGCCCGGCGATGCGGCGCATGCGCTTCTGGATCAGGTGGTCACTCCGCGACCTGCGGCGTCGCTGGCTGCAGGTCGCCGCGCTTGCGCTCGTGATCGCCATCGGTGTCGCCGTCTTCGCCGGGCTGGGCGGGATGCGGCAGTTTCGCGAACAGTCCGCGACCAAGAGCTTCGCGGCGCTGAAGTTCCACGACATCCGTGTGACATTGGCCGACGGCGATTACGCGCGCGCGGGGCAGATCGCCCGGGCCGTCGAGCAGTCAGGCGTACCTGTGGCAGCGCAGGAGGAGCGCCTGCTCGTGCGAACGCAGATCGACGCGGCGCCGGCCGGCGAGGACGCTGTCACGCCGGGTTTGATCGTCGGCGTGCCGGTTGACGGCGAGCGCGGCGTGGACCGGGTCGACGCGCTGCTCGGTCGCGGCATCACCGCGGCTGACGAGGGTTCGCTCGTCGGTGTGCTCGACCGCTCTTTTGCGAAGTTCTACGGACTGCCTGCCGCCGGGACGTTGAAGCTGGCCGGCGGCGCGCGGCTGGATTACGTCGGCCAGGGCCAGTCACCGCAGTACTTCCTGATCACCTCTGACGTCGGTTTTGGCGGCGAGTCGACGCTGGGCGTGATCTACGCGCCGCTCGCGGCTACGCAGGCTTACGCCCAGCGACCGGGGCAGGTCAACGAGCTCGTGCTGCGGCTGACACCGGGCACGGATCAGATCGCGGCCAGACGCAAGATCGAGATGGCGGCGGCGAGCACGCTCCCAGGTGCCACGGTCACCGCCGGACAGGAAGAGCCTGTCTCCACGATCTTGTTCCGCGACGCCAAGAACGACCAGCGGATGTTCTCGTTCTTCGGGCTGCTCGTGCTCCTGGGTGCGGCGATCGCCACCTTCAATCTGGTCACCCGAACGGTTGAGGCCGAGCGGCGCGAGATCGGGATCGGCATGGCCCTCGGGCTGCGCGGGCCGGCGCTGGCTCTGCGACCGACGCTGCTCGGCGTGGAGATTGCTCTGATCGGCTCAGTCTTCGGGATCATCCTGTCCTACGCGATCGCCCAGGGCTTCGCGTCGGTGATCAAACAGTTTCTGCCGATGCCGGTGTACGTCGATCCGTTCACATTCAACGTGTTTCTGCGTGGCGCGGTCGTCGGGCTGCTTCTGCCCGTCGCAGCAACGTTCTGGCCGGTCTGGCGGGCGGTTCGCGTACAGCCGATCGAGGCGATTCAGGTCAGCTCGCGCTCGGCCAGCGGCGGCGCGGTCGGCTCTGCGGCGCATCTTCACCTCCCGGGCCGGACGATCGGCCAGATGCCCCTGCGCAATTCGATGCGCACGCCGCGGCGCACGCTGTTCTCGGTGGCGGGACTCGGCGCCGTGCTCGGTGCGCTGATCGCGCTGCTGGGGATCGTGGATTCCTTCGGTCAGACCACTGCGGCGAGCCGGGCAGAGGCCGGCACCGGCGCGTCCGAGCGGCTGAACGTCTACCTCACGGAGCTCAAGCCGACAAGCGGTCCGGCGGTGGCGAGCGTGGTCGCAACCAGAAGCGTCGCGGCGTCAGAGACCCGCCTCGAGCTTGGCGCTGAGCTGTCAAGCATCCAGAGTCGCGAGGGGATCTCCGGACTGATCAGTTTTGCCGACTACACGCGGTCTCGCTGGGCTCCGCCGCTCGATGACGGCAGACTTCCCCGCGGCCCGCGTGAGATCGTGATCGCTCCCAAGGCTGCAGAGGATCTGCACGTGGATGTCGGCGACTCGATCACGGTCGCGGTACCTGGGCTGAGCGGCCGTTCAGTCGATGCACGCCGGCTCGACCTGCGCGTCAGCGGGATCACCGGCGACCCCTTCCGGGCGTTCGCCTTCGCGGACGCGTCGCTTGCCTCTCAGCTCGGGTACGAGGGTCTGGTGAACGCGCTCTCGGTGTTGCCAGCGGAGGGCGTGGCGAAGAGCACGCTCCAACGCAGGCTCGCGGCGAACCCAGCTGTGGCGCTGGCGCGCCCGGTGACCGCCGACACCGACGCGCTGGACGACACCGTCTCAGAGTTCGGCGGGATCATTCGGGTGGCGGCCCTGGCCGTCCTTGTGCTCGCGGTGCTGATGGCCTACAACCTGACTGCCATCTCACTGGACGAACGCCGCCGGGAGTACGCGACGATGCTTGCGTTCGGCATGCCGACGCGCCGCACCCTGGTGCTGGCCGCGACCGAGAACCTGATCATCGGCATGCTCGGCACGATCCTCGGAATCGGAGTGGGCCTACTGACGATCGGTTGGATCGTGAACTCGCTGTTCGGAGAGACCTGGCCGGAGATCGGAATCGTCGCGCACGTCGCTCCGGCGACGATCGGTGTTGCGTTCGCGTTCGGCGTGCTGACGTTTGCGCTGATGCCGTTTGTGCTGGCTCGGCGCCTGACGCGCATGGATCTCCCGTCGACCCTGCGCGTCGTTGAGTGAGCGGCTGAACCCGGACGAATAGGATCGGCGCAGTGACCGACTACGTGGAGCACCGGATCAAGTTTCGCTTCAGCGCCGAAGCGCTGGCGGGCACGATCTACGGCGTGGTGACCGCGATGGCAGTGATCGCGGCACTGGCCGATTCCGACGCAAACGTATTCGTCATGGCGGGGGCTTCGATCGCCACGTCGATTGCGCTGGCGCTCACGTTCGTCTACTCACACTGGCTCGCGGGCAGCTACTCGGATCAGCCGCATGACGGCGGTCGCGTGGCGTGGCGCTTCGAGCTGCCGACGATCATCGGTCCGGTGGTTCTTTCGGTGGTGATGGTGGTGGTCAAACTCGGGGGGGCCAAGGCCTACCAGGCGGCCGAGGCGTCGATGTGGGTCGGCGTCGTTCTGCTCTTCCTGCTCGGCTTCAGAATCGCTCAGCACGGCGGCCGCTCAAACTGGGCGGCTTTCAGGTTTGGTCTGCTGGATTCTGCGATCGGGGCTTCACTCGTGCTTGTGAAGGTGATCGCTCACTGACCCGGCAGCGCACTGCCGACGCGCAACCAGCGTGGCCGGCCGTCACGCCCCGCGGCCACGATCGAGCCATCTACTGCAACAAACGGCGCGCCAATCATCTTCTGGGAGAAGACCGTGCGGCCAGACACCGAGTCGATCGCGGTCACCTCGCCGCTGGGGGCCTGCGCGACCACCTCGCGTGACCCCGACCGGCTGAGCAGACGCTGCGCTCCGAAAGTGTGACGCCAGCGTCGCCTGCCGTCGGTCGAATACCGCGCAGCCTCCAGCGATCCCGGGTTGCTCGCCGGCGTGTACATCGCGGTGATCCCGTTCGCGTCCACCGTGCAGGCGCCGCTTGTCAGCTCGGGACCGATCGCGTCGCCGGGAGAACCGAAGAAGTCCGCGCGCCTGACATGTGTGCTGACAAGTCCGATCGAGCCGCCGTCGCGGCTGATGCATGCGTTCTTGAGGCTGGATTCTCGAATGCGGGGCGATTTGAGCTCCCACGCTTCGCCTTTGATCAGCCGGGTGAGGAATCCCGTCCTGCCGCGCGCGCTCCCGATGATCGCGTGGACAGGCGCCTCGGTGCCGTCCACGGCGGCCGTCAGCGGGCTGGCGATCGGCAGTTCCGAGCTGTCCTGATCGACCACGTGGCGAAGCCGGGTCCGATCCGCGCCGTCCGGAGCTGATGCGACGAACGCGGCGTTGATCGCGTAGATCGACAGCACAGACTTCTTGTCCAGTCCCAGTGAGGTCAGCGACGCGGCGAGTCCCTCGCCCGCACTTCCGTGGCTCGTGAAGTCTCTGTTGATGTCGAGGATTGCGTTGGGGCAGCCCGCCGTGCACCAGGCGAACGACTTGAGCGTGCCTGCGCCGTAGGGATTGTTCGGCCCCGCCTCGAAGGGGTCGAAGCTTGTTGACCACGCTTTCGTGAGATTCCGCCTGTAGCCGGTTATGCGCCCGTTGCCGGTCTGGGTCACAGCACCGTTGCGATCGGCGTCGAGCACGGCTGCGTTCTGGCCGATCGCGTCGCCCATCGACTTGGTCATGCCTTGAAAGCCCGGGCCGTCCTGCGCGGCGGCGATCACGATCAGCACCCCAGCGACCAGCGAAAACGCCAGGCAACCGTAAACAAGCTTCAGCATCGCACCACCCCGCCGCGACTCAGAGCACGTAGGCCGCGCCCTCGGCGGCAACGGCGACCGGTCCGCCGTAGGACCTTTCGGCCTCGGTCTTTGCCCAGAGCTGGTCGAGTTCGTCGGAGATGTGCGTGAGCACGAGTCGCTTGGCAGCGGCGCGGTTGGCGTGCTCACCAGCCTCGCCCGGCGTCATGTGACCGCGCTCGCCAGCGCGCTCAGGGCGCGGCAGTGTTGCTTCCATGATCAGCAGATCGGCAGCCGATGCGAACTCGACGATCTCGTCGTTGGGGCGGTGGTCAGCGCCAAAGACGAAGACGTTGTCCGAATCGTCGACCAGCTTGATCGCCCAGGTCGGTACGTAGTGGGGCACGGCTTGGAAGCTGAGCGTCATCGGCCCTACCCGGAGCGTCTTGTCCGGGTCGTACTCGGTCGCCTCGAATGCCTGTTCGATCAGATCCGGGACGCCCACGGCGGCGACAATTGCGTGGACGATCTGGAGCCCGCCCGGCGGCAGAAACAACATTGGCCGCGGCGGGTGCTCGACGCCCGACCAGCGGGCAACCGGCACGGGTTGCTGACGCGGCGCGTAGACCAGCGCGAAGGCATACGGGATCAGGTCGAAGAAGTGGTCGGCGTGCATGTGGCTGATCACGACTGCGTCGGTGCGGGTGTAGTCGCGCACGCGACGCAGCTTCGAGAAGACGCCGTTGCCGGCATCCATCAACAGACTGGAGTCGCCGTCCTCGACCAGGTAACCAGAGCACGCTCCGCCGGCGTCCTGCCAGGCGGGAGATTTTCCGAGCACGGTTACTCGCATGTCAACAGTGTCGCCGTTCCCTCATGCGGGTGAGAGTGTCGCAGCGTCGTTTGCGAGTCTGCTCAGCGCGGCTGCTCAAAGACCCAGGCCGAGCGCGTGCGTTCCTGCCGGAACACGAAGCTGAGCTGCTGCGGAGCCGTGAGATTGTCTGCTGCTGCGCGAAAGGTCGGACAGGGCTTTGCCTTGTCCAGCGAGCAGAGGTCATTCTGGTGGAAGAAGCAGTCCTCGCACGAGGCCTTCGGGGTGCGCACGGCCCTGCCTGGATGCCTGGCGCGCGGAGCTGCGGGTGCGATGGTCGGGTTCAAGTTCGTGAAAATTCTGTGTGCGGGCAGCGCTGGATGCGACGGCGCGGCCGGTCGCTCAAGCGGTCTGCGTGAGTCGGTGAGAATGGAGCTTGCGGTGTTCCCCTGGAGCACCGTTTCGCGATTGGTTTCCAACCTAGCGCAGACGCGCTGGGGCCTTGAGCGGGTAGTTCGCAAATCGCAACAATTTTGTTTTCGGTGGCGGTTTGGTTAGTTGCAAAGAGCGGGGAAGTTGACTCGCGCGGCCAGCGAAGGCCCAGCTGTGCCCGATTTATTCCATGCCCCCATTCAATGAAAAGCCCCGCCGACCAGAGGGTCGACGGGGCCAGTTCAGACTAAAAGCGACCAGCGTTCTAGACGCGAGCGAGCGCCTCCACGAGCTCTTCAACCGCGCCAGCCGAAGCCTTCAGCGCCGCAGTCTCGTCGTCGGTCAGGTCGATCTCGATGATCTCCTCGACGCCTTCGGCACCGATCTTCACCGGGACACCGACGAACAGGCCGTCGAGGCCGTACTCGCCCTCGCAGAGAGCGGCGCACGGGATCACGCGCTTCTGGTCGAACACGATCGCGTCGCACATCTCGACAGCTGCTGCTGACGGCGCGTAGTAGGCGCTGCCCTTCTGCAGGAACTTGACGATCTCGGCGCCGCCGTCACGCGTGCGCTGGACGATCTCTTCAAGGCGACCCGCGCTGATCTTCTGCGAAACCGGGATACCGGAAACGTTGGTGTAGGAGACGACCGGAACCATCGTGTCGCCGTGGCCGCCGAGCACGAAGCCGGTGACGTCCTGGGCGGACACGCCGAGCTCCCACGCGAGGAACGTGCGGAAGCGGGCAGAGTCGAGCACGCCGGCCATGCCGATCACGCGCTGACGCGGGAAACCGGTGACGTCATAGGCCACGTGGCACATCGCGTCGAGCGGGTTGGTCACGACGATGACGATCGCGTTCGGTGAACGCTCGGCGATCTCCTTGGAGACGCCGCCGACGATCTCCTTGTTCTTGGCGAGCAGGTCGTCGCGGCTCATGCCCGGCTGACGCGGGAA
>JAEMRJ010000112.1 GCA_016463365.1 Thermoleophilaceae bacterium
TGCGCATGCAGCCGATCGCGATGGACCCGCCCAAGCACGACCGCATGAAGGCGCTGTTCCAGCAGGCCTTCACCCCGCGGCGCATCGCGGCGCACACCGAGATCATCCGCGTGATCACCAACCACGTGCTCGACGGTGTCGGCCAGCGCGGCGAGTGCGATCTGGTCACAGATGTCGGTGCGCACATCACTTCCCGGGTGATCGGATCTCTTCTGGGCACCCCGGAGTCCGACGACGAGCAGCTTGTTGCGTGGTCCAACACCCTCATCGGCTATGAAGACCCCGACTACCGACCGGATTTTGACGGCGTGATGAAGGCCGTCGCGGATGCCTTTGAATATGTCCTCCCGATGATCGCCGATCGCCGCGAGAATCCGACTGACGATCTGATCTCCGCGCTCGCGGCGGCAGAGGTTGACGGCGACCACCTGACCGAAGCCGAGATGGTCTCGACCTTCGGCCTGCTGATGGCGGCGGGCAATGACAGCACCCGCGCTGTCTACGGACAGAGCATGCTCGCTCTGATCGCCAACCCTGACCAGCGTCAACTGCTGCTCGACGACCCGTCCCGCATCGAAGACGCAGTCGAAGAGTGCCTGCGCTGCTTCCCGGCCTTCAGCTACATGCGCCGCACCGCCACGCGTGACGTGGAGATGCACGGACAGCAGATCAAAGAGGGCGACAAGCTCGCGCTCTGGTACATCTCGGGCAACCGCGACGAGACGGTTTACGAGAATTCAGACAGCTTCGACATCACGCGAGGACGCCCTCAACACCAGGCGTTCGGCGCCGGCGGGCGGCACTTCTGCCTCGGCGCTGCGCTCGCACGACTCGAGCTGAAGATCATGCTCGAAGAGACGCTGCGGCGCTTTCCAGACATGGAACTCGCCGGCGAGCCGGTCCGCGCCCAGTCGCTGTTCCTCAACCAGCACAAATCGATCCCGGTGAGCTTCACTCCGGAGTCCTGATGAACCCGGAGCCGGCCGCCAAAGTCGATGGCCGGCTGCGCCGGGCCGAGACCGAGCAACGCATCCTCGACGGTACGGTCGAACTGCTCGACGCGGGCGCGTCGCTCGCGGGCCTGAGCGTCAACCGGATCGTCGAGGCGTCCGGTGTTTCACGCGCCACGTTCTATCTGCACTTCGCGGACAAGCGGCAGCTCGTGCAGCGCCTTGGCGAGACCCAGCTCGTCGCGTTCCGGGCTGTCACAGAGACTTTCTTTGAGCACGAGCAGGCCGGTCGCGAAGAGCTCAGGCAGACGGTCGACGGCCTGGTCTCGCTCTGGCGCGGTCACGCCGGGGTGCTCTCGAGCCTGATCGAGATGGCCGAGTACGACGCCGAATCACGCGAGTCCTGGCAGAGGATCATCCACGCCATCGCGCTGTCGATGGCGCCAGCGCTGCGCGAGCGCAGACCAGAGCTCGATGAGCCGATGGTCCTGACGCTTGCCGAGATCATCGCCTGGACCGGCGAGCGCTCGCTGCACCAGATGGTCGGGCGCGACGCCACCGACGCCCAGGCCCGCCGCGCGGCCGAGGGTCTGACCGAGGCCGTCTGGCGCGTCGTCGCGCCTGCAAGTTCGCTCGCACGCTGACCGCCTGCGCAGGCTCGGCGTACGCGACATGGAATTCTTTTCGCAGACATCGGACGCGCGGTTCCCGAGCAGCCCGCGCGACTCCCCCCGGGGTCAAACTGAGGTAGAGAAAAGGCGCCCCCTGGGAGGGCGCCTTTTCTTGTTCTTAATTCAACAGACATGGCGCCCAAACGCTTCAGCCCTTATTCTCTTGCCGGTCTGAACGTCACCCAGGGGAGATCCGGAATGTCTATGTCTTTCAAGAAAATTGCTCTTGTCGTGCTGCCGGCCGCCGTGCTTGCGCTGGGCCTCGGCGGATGCGGCGAAGAAGAGCCTTCGCGCGACTATGCGCCGACCAAGGACTCCAGCGGTGCCAGCGGCCCAAAGGTGACAACGAGGAGCTCCGACGCAGGGACGATCCTGGCGGACTCGAGCGGGCGAGCGTTCTACGTTTTTTCCAAGGACGAGGACGGCGTTTCCAACTGCAAGGACGCCTGCCTCGGTGCCTGGCCCCCGGCAACGATCAGCGGCGACCCTGTCGCCGCCGGTGACGCCGAACAGTCCAAGATCGGCACGATCAAGCTCGCCTCAGCGACGCAGCTGACCTACGACGGCCGACCGCTCTACTACTACGTCAAGGACAAGAAGCCCAAGTACGTCCGGGGCAACGGTGTCAAGAGCTTTGACGGCACCTGGAGCACCGTGAAGCCGTCCGGCGATCCGACTGGCTGATCGCCGTCAGGGGCTGCCGCCGAAGGCAGCGAGAACTTTTTTCGCATAAATGTGCGTGTCCGCGCATTGGGTGGTCAGACAGTCCTGATCTGACCACCTGATGGGGGAAACCATGAACGTGCATTCATTGCGCACTCCGCGCGGCGTCATTCTGACGCTGCTGACAGCAGTACTCACAATCCTTGCAATCTGCGTATTCGCGCCGACGGCACCAGCCGCAGCCAAGAAGAAGGTCACGGTGACCGGAACGTACGGCGTGCCGATCGAGGAAACCATCGGCAGCAAAGACGGCCACAGCCACAAAGGCCGGCCGGTCGTGAATACCGCGAGGTACTCATACACGCTTCGCATGAACCCGCGCACGACGCGCGTTCTGCGCCACGGCCGCAGCTACAGCTGGAAGCGCGGCAAGCGGTTCTTCTCCTCGCGCGCTCGGGTGACCGTCACCGGGTCGCTCAAGAACGGCTCGATCAAGGTCAGGACGATCCGAATCGCCAAGCCTTCCAAAAAGGCGAAGTCCTCTGCGTTCTCGGGCACCTATCGCACGGCCGTGATTCCTTACAACTTCAGCAATGACACCAGCACGCCTCACACAGTTGAGGGCCTGCGCCAGGATGTCTTCACCGGCGCAAACTCCGTCCAGGCATACTGGCGTGAGGTCTCGAATGATGTGATCAAGTTCTCGGGGGCCGACACCTCGAACCTCGACGGTGACGTATTCCCGTGGGTCACGATTTCCAGCTCCAGCACCAGCGCCACGTGTGACCATGTTGCCTGGGGGAATGAGGCACTCACAGCTTCTGGCGTGAATGCGGCCAACTACGATCGAATTCTCTTTGTGCAGCCGGAAGCGTCGGCGTGCAGTTGGGATGGCGTGGCCGACACAGTCAACCGCGCCTGGCACCAGATGCCGCCGAGCAGCGTGCCGAACGCGCGCATCATGGCGCACGAATTCGGCCACAACTTCAATCTCAACCATGCTGGCGCGGCGCCGTGCCCGGTGACGGGTTCCGCGTTGACCTTGACGGCCACGATGACGTCGGTCTGTTACGACGCAAACAGCGCGGGCGGTAGCTGGGGAACTGCAAATGACTACAACATCATGGGCTATGACAATTCGTCAATGCACCACGTGTCGGCCTATCAGAAGCTCTCCATGGGACTGTTGCCCTCATCCTCAGTCGCCTCGATGGCTACGCCCGGCAACTACACCATCTACCCGTCTGTAACAGCAGACGCGCCGGGTGCACAGCTGCTGCAGGCACCGCGCACATACAGCACATTCATGCGGAATCCGCAGATGTATGCCGAGTACCGCAAGCCCCATGGGGTCTTCGAGAACTTCAGCAGCGCCGCCAGCAGTGAAGTGCCCATGGGAGTGCAATTCTCATTTGCTCCGGCCTTTGATCTGGCCAGCGACGGCGAGATCGACAGCTCCTTCGGATGGCCGCAGATGTTGCTCGACGGCGCTCCAGAACACGAAACCACTGCCAATCTGGACTTCGACCCGGTCAAGCCGCGGGAGAGCTTCTACGACTACGCGTCCAGCCGGGTCTACACCGTGCTCAGCGCAGACGGGACTTCGGCCACGGTCAAGACGAGCACCCCGCCGGCGCCCGGCAACCAACCGACCGTCGGAGTCAGCGGCACTGAGCTCGTCTACAACGCCGGCACCAATCAGCACAACAGCCTGTTCGTCCGCACCAACGCTGCTCGAAACGCGCTCGTGATCGTCGACAACGCAACGCCGATCACCGCGGGACCCGGCTGCACCGCCGCAGGCGAGCTGACCGTGTCATGTCCGTTTACAGGGTTCACCACTTTCAGGGCGAACCTCGGCGACCTTGAGGACTCGTTCCGTCAGGTCAACTCGGTCAGCAAGGCGATCACCGTCGACGGCGGTTCTGGCGCGGACACGATTGACGGGGCCAAGGTAACTGCCTCCTACGCATCGCGCACTTCCGGAGTGAACCTCTCGCTCGACGGAGTAGCCAACGACGGCGCGCCTGGCGAGACCGACCTCTTGGGCACTTCGACTCACGGTGTTGTTGGCGGTAGTGGAAACGACACGATTGTCGGATCTGAAGCCAACGACACGATCGACGGCGGGCTCGGAAGTGACACGATCGACGCCGCAGGCGGCGAGGTTGACCTCATCACTTACGCATCCCGCTCGTCGGATCTGGCAGTCCACCTGAACGGCCAGCCCGAGAGCGGCGCAGTCGCTCAGGGCGAGGCGGACTCGCTCACGAACTTCGAGAGCGCGACCGGCGGGTCGGGGAACGACACGATCTCCGGATCAAGTATTCCGATCGGAGACCAAGCTCGGCTCACGGGTGGCGACGGCAACGACACCATGACGGCGGGTGGTGATCACGTCCAGAGCTTCTACGGAGACAATGGAAACGACACGATCACGGGCACTGTGTACCCCGACTACATCTACGCGGGCGCCGGCGATGACCGAATCGACTCCGGTTACGGAGCGGCGTTTGACTACGTCGCTGATGGAGGCGGAGTCGACACGATCGACTATTCAAACCGCACCAACGGCGTCGCGATTGACCTCGCCAACGGAACTGCCACCGCACCGGGACTCGAGGACGATCAGCTCGTCGGAATCGAAAACGCCATCGGCACCCCGCACAACGACACAATCACCGGCAGCACCGCCGCAAACGTGCTCACCGGCGGCGCCGGAGCTGACACGCTCAACGGTGGCCTCGGCAACGACTCGCTGCGCGCACGCGACGCCGAAGTCGACTCCGTGACTTGTGGTGACGCCAGCGACACCGACACAGCGAGTATTGATGCAACCGACGACCCGGTCATCGGTTGCGAGACAACCACCATGGCACCAGAGACGACGATCGTTTCCGGCATTGCCGAGGGCGCATCCAGCACCTCGAGGACGCAGGCGTTCACGTTCTCGTCTGACACGGCCCCAGTGACCTTCGAGTGCAGTCTCGACTCGGGCGCCTGGACCGTGTGCGCCTCGCCGTACACGACCCCGGACCTGAGCATCGCGAATCACACGTTTTCCGTGCGCGCGATCGACATTTTCGGCGGAACCGATGCCACGCCGGCAACGCGTTCGTTCTCCACTGTTCTTCCGGAGACAACGATTGTCTCCGGCATAGCCGAGGGCGCTTCCAGCACCAAGAGGTCGCAGGTGTTCACGTTTTCATCTGACACTGCTGCGGTGACATTCGAGTGCAGTCTCGACTCGGGCCCCTGGACCGCGTGCGCCTCGCCGTACACGACTCCGGTGCTGAGCATCGCGAATCACACGTTTTCCGTGCGCGCGATTGGCTCCCTGGGCGGAACCGATGCCTCTCCGGCAACGCGGTCATTCTCGATCGTTCTACCCGAGACGACGATCGACTCCGGCATAGCCGAGGGCACCTCCAGCACCACAACGACGCAGGCGTTCACGTTTTCATCTGACGCCGCGCCGGCGACTTTTGAGTGCCGTCTCGATTCGGGCGCCTGGAACGTGTGCACTTCGCCCTACACGACCCCGGTGCTGAGCATTGCGAACCACACGTTCGCGGTACGCGCTGTCGAACAATTCGGCGGGGCCGATGCCTCTCCGGCAACGCGTTCTTTCTCGATCGTTCTACCGGCACCTGACACGGTGATCAGCGCCGGTCCGGCGAACGGTTCGACGGCAGACGACTCGACCGCTACCTACGCGTTCAGCGGCCTCCCGAGCGCAGCGTCGTACCAGTGCAACGTCGATGGCGCAGCCTGGGCGGCCTGCACGTCGCCGTACACTACCCCGACGCTCGCAGTTGGCGCGCACGTGTTCAATGTCCGCGCGGTAAGCGCGGCTGGAGTAGCCGACCCGTCGCCTGCATCCAGAGCTGTCTCAGTGCTGTTCGGATCTCATCTGCACAAGCCCGGTCCTTCGAACACACCGTCAACTGCGCCGCTCTCAACTGACTCAGCCCTTGGAACTGCGATCGACTGGATCCACTTCAAGAGCACGAGCAATGCGACGGTCGACCGCAAGAACGCCGCGCAGCAGATCAGCACGTTCAGGGTGCTCGGGACAAAAGGCGTCACCACACGCTCTGACACTCCGAAGTACACGTGGACCGATGCAGTGGGTACAGCCTCCGGGTCATCCAAGGTCGGAGTCGCCACTGGTGGCGCCGTAGACAGCGGATTTCAATTGACGATCCCGGCCACAAACACCCAGACACGCACGCTGAAGCTGTACGTCGGAATGGTCGGCAGTGGAGTCAAGGGCCGCCTCGCCGTGAACTTCAACGGACAGGCTGCGGTGACCGACACAAGTGTCAGCGGCAGCCTGTTCTCGACTGCAACGCGTGTGTTCACGATCACCTACCGGGCAGCATCGGCAAGTGACACGCTGACCGTCGAATGGACGCAGAACTCCAGCAGCACAAGTGGCCGCGCCGTGCTCTACGGGGCGGGCCTCTACAACGCCCAGGAGCCCAACACGACGATCTCGTCGGGCCCTGCCGAGGGCGCGACCGTGACCACCAGCACAGCGAGCATCGGATTCACCAGCACGGTGTCCGGCTCGACGTTCCAGTGCAAGCTCGACCAGGCAGCCTGGGTTGCCTGCACCTCCGCATGGACCACACCGACGCTCCCCAGCGGCTTGCACACAGTCCGTGTGCGAGCGATCGGGCCCAACGGAAACGTCGACAAGACGTCCGCCGTACGCAGCTTCATGAAGAGCTGATTCGAGCGGCGACGATCAGGACAAGTACGACAAAGGGCGCCCTGCACGGGGCGCCCTTTGCGTATGCAATCTGGTCGTGGGGGAAGTAGCCCGACGGGGAGTCGAACCCCGGTTTTCGGCTTGAAAAGCCGACGTCCTAAC
>JAEMRJ010000197.1 GCA_016463365.1 Thermoleophilaceae bacterium
GAAAAATCAGGCCTTTCGGGGAGTGGCAGTTGGTAAGCAGGTACGTAGATTCTTACCGATTACATCGGCCGATTGATCGCATTCATAAGATCACAACGTGCCCCGGGAGTGGAATGAACTTTTTGTCGCCGATACGCCGCTCGCAGATGAGCCGGCGCAAGCGGCCGAACCCGAGCGCGGAGGGGGGATGTTCAAGCGCCTGCGTGAGTCCTTGGGCCGCACCCGCCAGGCCTTTTCGGCCGAGCTCCGCACCACGCTCTTTGACACGCTCGACGACGAAACCTGGGAGCGCCTTGAAGAGCTTCTGATCTACGCCGACGTCGGCGCAAAGACCACTGCAAAGGTCGTCGGACAACTTGAGACCGAGGTCGAAGAGGGTGAGGTCGCCGGTGGCGAAGACATCCTCGACCGCCTTCAGGAACTGCTCGCACAGACCGCGACGACCGGCGAGGCCACGATCGACCTGCGCCACAGCCCGACGGTGATCATGGTCTGCGGCGTCAACGGCACGGGCAAGACAACTTCGATAGGGAAGATTGCCTGGCACCTCGAGAAGCAGTTCGGCAAGTCAGTGCTGCTCGGTGCGGCAGACACTTTTCGCGCCGCGGCCACTGAGCAGCTGGCCGAGTGGGCCGCCCGGACCGGAGCCGAATTTGTGCGCGGCGAGCAGGGCTCAGATCCCGGTTCGGTCGCTTTTGACGCCGTCGGCGCGGCGGTCAGTCGCGGAACTGATGTCGCTCTGATCGACACTGCCGGACGCCTCCACACCCAGGACAATCTGCTCGAAGAGCTGAAAAAGGTCCGTCGCGTGATCGAGAAGCAGCTTCCCGGCGCGCCGCACGAGACTCTTCTGGTGGTCGACGCCACGACCGGTCAGAACGGACTGCGCCAGGCAAAGCTCTTCGCCGAGGCTGTTCATGTGGACGGGATCGTGCTGACCAAGCTTGACGGCACCGCCAAAGGCGGCATCGCGCTGGCGATCGCAGACGAGCTCGGAATCCCCGTCAAGCTGATCGGAATCGGTGAGCAACTCGAGGACCTACGGCCGTTTGACGCGACGGATTTCGCGCGTGCACTCGTCTCCGAGTAAATATTTTGCGTAGTCCGCCGCGATCTCGTCAATAATCACGGACATGGAAGACTGGGTCTACTGGATGATCTTGGCCGTGTTGATGGCGGCCGCCGAACTCGCGGTTTTCTCGGTGTTCATCTTCGGACCGCTCGCGCTGGCGGCGGTGATCACCGCGATCGTCGCGGCGACCGGAGCGGGGATGGAGGTTCAGCTGACGGTCTTCATTCTGCTGGCGCTCGCTTCCGGGGCAGCGATGTATCCGGTTGCAAGGAGGCAGCGCAACCAGGATCCGGCGCTGGTCAGCAACGTTGATGCATTGATCGGCAAAGAGGCGCGCACCCTGGAAGAGATTTCGGGCGAGTCGTTGGGCCTGATCCGCTTCGACAATTCAAACTGGACGGCGCGGCCCGTCGAGGGTCAGCCGACGATTGCGGCGAACACGCCCGTCAAGGTCGTGTCGATCGCTGGCGCAACGGCAATCGTCGAACCGCTCGAACCAACTTCAACCCCTGACGCCTAGGAGCTCGCATGGCATTCGTCCTGATTGCAATCGTCGTACTGGTCCTCTTCACGCTGCTTCGCGCGGTGCGGATCATCCCGCAGTCAAAGGCCGGCGTTGTCGAGCGCCTGGGCAAGTACCACCGCACGCTCAGCCCCGGTCTTGCGATCGTGATTCCCTACGTTGACAAGGTCCGCCCGCTGATCGACATGCGCGAGCAGGTCGTCAGCTTCGCGCCGCA
>JAEMRJ010000113.1 GCA_016463365.1 Thermoleophilaceae bacterium
ACATGGGATACGACGCGACCGGGCTGGCCGAGCTCGTCGCAAGCAAGCAGGTCACGGCAGCCGAACTGCTCGAGCTCGCGCGCAAGCGCGCCGCCGAGGTCAATCCGAAGACGAACGCAATCGTCATTCCGATCGACAAGGAAGCCGACGCTCAGGTCGCTGACGGCGCAACGCCGGCCGGGGCCTTCGGCGGCGTTCCTTTCCTGATCAAAGACCTGGCGCAGGAGTACAGGGGCTATCCGACCACGATGGGTTCGCGCGCACTGAAGAACTTCGTGGCAGACGAGCACGCGCTCGTCGTCGATCGGTTCCTGGCTGCGGGGCTCGTCATCTTCGGCAAGACCAACACGCCTGAATTCGGCGCCAAGGGCATCACCGAGTCCGAGCTCTGGGGACCGTGCCGCAACCCGTGGGACCTCGGACGCACCCCCGGCGGGTCCTCTGGTGGATCGGCCTCTGCCGTTGCCTCAGGAATTGTTCCGGCTGCCGGCGCGAATGACGGCGGCGGATCGATCCGCATCCCGGCGGGCTGCAACGGGCTCGTCGGTCTGAAGCCGAGCCGAGGCCTTGCGCCTTATGGGCCGCAGACCAATGAGCCGATGTTCGGCATGGCTGTGCAAGGTGTCGTCACTCGCACAGTGCGCGACAACGCCGGCATCTTCGACACGATCATCGGCCACACGGCGCACTCGGACTACAACGGCGAGCTGCCTTCAGTTCCGTTCGCCGAGCTGATCAAGTCTGCTCCGGGCAAGCTGAAGATCGGCTACTCCGCGAAATCGGCGATCACCGACAAGCCTGATCCCGAAGCCGTCAAGGCGCTTGAGACGACCGCGCAGCTTCTGACTGAACTGGGTCATGAGGTCGAGGAGATCGATCCCCCGTACGACGACAAGGCGCTCGCCGCCGACTTCCTGACAATCTGGTTCGCCCAGGTCGCCGGGGGCTTGGCGCTCGCCCGTGAAGAGACCGGTGCGAAATACGCCGACTTCGAGCCCGACACTCTGGCGATGGCTGAACTTGGCCGATCCAACGGCGTCGTCGAGGCCGCCAAGGCGATGGCGCACAACATCGACTACATCCGCGCGATCTCCGATTTTCACGAGAAGTACGACTACTTCCTGACGCCGACGATCGCACGCAAGCCGGTGAAGATCGGCGAGCTGGCGACGTCGGAAACGCTGCAGAAGGGCGCGCGGTTCATCCACGCCGTGCGCGGCGGCAAGCTGTTGCTCAAGAGCGGCATCATGGAAGAGATGATCATCGACAATCTCGGCTGGGTGCCCTACACGCAGATGGCCAACCTGACCGGCCGACCGGCGATCAACGTCCCGGTCTACTGGACCGATGACGGCATGCCGCTGGGCGTGCAGTTCAACGGCCGGCTCGGTTCAGATGGCGCGCTGCTTCAGCTGGCGGCGCAGCTTGAAGAGGCGCGGCCCTGGGCGCAGCGCCACCCGGCGCCCGTCAAGTAGGTTGCCGGGCATGGAGCTGCTCGGCCTGCGCACGACGATCTACCCGACTGATGATCTGGCCACGAGCGTCCGGTATTTCACCGAACTGCTCGGGGGCCCGCCGTACTTTGATGAGCCGTTCTATGTGGGGTTCAACGTCGGCGGGTACGAGCTCGGGGTTGATCCCAACTCGGACACCGCCGACGGCACCCAGTCCTACTGGGGTGTCGCTGACGCCGAAGCGGCGTCAACAGAATTGGTCGCTTCAGGCGCCACTGTCCTGAGCGCGGTCAACGAAGTCGGCGAGGGGATCAAGGTCGGACAGTTCCGGCTGCCTGACGGCAATCACTTCGCGATCATCGAGAATCCGCACTTCGTGCTGCCTTAGTCAGCGGTATTCAGGGTTCGGATTCTCGAAGTCGAACCGCTCGCCCTTGTCCCACTCGGCGGCTTGGTTTCCGTAGGCCGGCAGGCCACCGTTGTTCTTGAGCATGCGCGCAAGGTGCATCAGGTTCCAGGTCATGAACGTGGTGTTCCGATTGGTGAAGTCGTTGTCCTGGCCTCCGCCTTCGGCGTCGAGGTAGGACGGGCCCGGTCCAGCTTCACCGATCCACCCGGCGTCGGCCTGCGGCGGGATCACGTAGCCGACGTGCTGCAGCGAGTAGAGAATGTTCATCGCGCAGTGCTTGATGCCGTCCTCGTTGCCGGTGATCAGGCAACCGCCGACGCGGCCGTAGTAGGCCCACTGGCCGTCGTCGTTGCGCTCGCCCGAGTGCGCGTACAGCCGCTCGATGACCTTCTTCATCTCGGAGCTGTTGTCGCCCAGCCAGATCGGTCCGGCGAGTACGAGGATGTCGGCGCCGAAGACGGTCGGCCAGAGATCGACCCATTCGTCTTTGTCCCAGCCGTGCTCGCGCATGTCCGGATATACGCCGACGGCGATGTCGTGATCGATCGAGCGGAGCTGGTTGACGGTCACGCCGTGCTTGGCCATGATCGCGGCCGAGATGTCGATCAGGCCCTGGGTGTTGGAAACTTCCGGCGACTTTTTCAACGTGCAGTTGATGAATGTCGCGGTGAGGTTGGAGAAGTCGAGGTTGATGTCCATCCGGCAGTTTTACACGAGGTGGCCTGCGCGTTGGCAATACGGTCGCAAATTGCGCGTTTTCGGCCCGGCGCACCGCCCCGGCAAGCCCCGCGCGCGGCCACTGCACGCAGCGTGAAAGTAGGATGGCGCGATGGCAGAGGTGGGCGCAGTCGCAATCATGGCCGGGGGCAAGGGCACGCGCATGCGCTCTTCCCTGACCAAAGTGCGCCACCACGTCGGCGGTCTGCCGATGCTCGTCTACCCGGTGCTCGCCGCGCAGCACGCCGGCGCAGAGCGCGTGATCGTGATCACCGGACCGGATGACGACTTCGCTGACATCCTGCCCGAAGGAGCGATCACGGCGACTCAGCACGAGGCCAACGGCACCGGCGACGCCGTGAAGGCCGCCGAAGCTGCGATCGGCGACGCGCAACACGTGATCGTCCTCAGCGGCGACGTGCCGTTGATTGACTCAGTGTTTGTCCAAGGCCTGGCCGACGTGCTCGCCGAAACGCAGGCGGCGATGGTCGTCACCACCGCCCGCCTGGACGACCCGACCGGCTACGGCCGCATCGTGCGCGGCGAAGACGGCAGCGTCGAGCGCGTCGTCGAGACCAAGGAGGACGGCGACGCCACCGAAGATGAGCTCGCGCTCGATGAGGTCAACGCCGGCATCTACGCATTCGACCGGGCCAAACTGTTCGCCGCGCTCGCTGAGGTAAGAACAGACAACGCCCAGGGCGAGTACTACCTGCCCGACGTCCTTCCGATCCTGCTGACCCAGGGCGAGCTGGTCGTCGCCTACGAGCTCGAAACCCCCGATTACATGCTCGGCGTCAACGACCGCGCGGACCTGGGCCTGGTCCAGCAACTCATGAACGCGCGCATCGTCAACGACCACCAGCTGAGCGGCGTGACCGTGATCGACCCGGATTCAACCTGGATCGAGGCCGCAGTGCAGATCGGCGAAGACACCGTGATTGAGCCCGGCACCTACCTGCGCGGCACCACCGAGATCGGCTGCGGCGCGACGATCGGCCCGGCCAGCACGATCGCTCACTGCGAGATCGGCGACGGCGCCACAGTTGTGCATTCATATCTGGTGCAGGCCAAGGTCGGCGCGAAGGCATCGGTCGGACCGTTCGCATACCTCCGACCCGACGCCGAGCTCGCCGAGGGCTCCAAGGTCGGCACGTTTGTGGAGATCAAGAATTCAAAGATCGGTCCCGGCGCCAAGGTGCCCCACCTCTCATACATCGGGGACGCCGACGTCGGCGAGGGAGCCAACCTGGGCGCCGCCACGATCACCGCCAACTACGACGGAAAGAACAAGCACCGAACGGTGATCGGGCCGGGCGTTCGCACCGGTGTGGACACAACTCTGGTTGCGCCGGTCACTGTCGGCGACGGCGCCTACACTGGAGCAGGAAGTGTGATCACCAGGGACGTGCCGGCCGACGCTCTTGCCGTGGCCCGCGCCCGACAGAAAACCATCGAGAACTACGCGCAACGCCGGTTGAACGGCTGAGGAAGGCGTGAGACCCCCCTTCATGGAACCCACCACGATGACCGATCCGCCCGAGACCGAGACGCTGCCAAGCAGCTCCGTCATCACCGACGGCAGCAAGCGCCTGATGGTCGTCTCGGGTCGCGCCAGCGGCGAGCTCGCCAACAAGATCGCCGACCGACTGGGCGTCGGCCTTTCGCCGGTCACCACCAAGACCTTCTCCAACGGCGAGATCTACGCACGCTTCGAAGAGTCCGTGCGCGGCGCCGACATCTTCATCGTGCAGTCCACCTGTGGCAACGAAGCCGAGGGCATCAACGCCAACGACGCCCTGATGGAACTCCTGGTGATGATCGATGCAGCCGTCGGCGCTTCGGCCCACCGCGTGATCGCCGTGACGCCCTGGTACGGCTACTCACGTCAGGACAAGAAGTCCGCACCGCGCGAACCGATCACCGCGCGTCTCGTCGCCAAGATGATCGAGTCAGCGGGCTCAGACCGCGTCCTGACGATGGACCTCCACGCGGGCCAGGTCCAGGGCTTCTTCCAGAAGCCGGTCGACCACATGACGGCCATGCCGATCCTCACCCAGTACATCAAGGACCAGCACCTGGGCGAAGATCTTGTGGTCGTCTCTCCGGACGCCGGCCGCGTGAAGCTGGCCAAGAAATTTGCCCAGAAGCTGGGCGCAGAACTGGCGATTCTGAACAAGGAGCGCCCGGCCCACCAGGTCGCAGAGATCGGTTACGTGATCGGTGACGTCAAGGACAAGACCGCGATCCTCGTGGACGACATGATCGACACCGCAGGCACGCTCTGCGCCGCCGCGCAGACGGTTCACGACGAGGGCGCCAAGCGCGTCATCGCCGCGGCCACACACCCGGTTCTCAGCGGTCGCGCATTCGAGAATCTGGAGAACTCGCCGCTCGAGCAGATCGTTGTCACCGACACGATCCCGCTGCGCCCGGGCGCGCCGGAGAAGATCAAGATGATCACGGTGGCCGACATCCTCACCGACTCGATCCGGCGGATCTTCAGCGACGACTCCGTCAGCGAAATCTTCGCCGGCGAGAACCAGCTCTTCTAGGCCGATGGAAGCTTCCGGGGCCTTTCGCACGCCGGACGAACGCTTTGCCGCGCTCCCGGACTTTCCGTGGCAGCCCAACTACGTCGAGTCGGACGGCCTGCGCGTCGCCTACATCGACGAAGGCACGGGGCCGATCGTCTTCCTCCTGCACGGAATGCCTTCCTGGAGCTACCTCTGGCGACACGTCATTCCGCCGCTGCTTGAAGCCGGCTACCGCTGCGTGGCGCCTGACCTGATCGGCTTCGGACGATCTGACAAGCCGACCAGCGTCGCCGACTACACCTACCCACGTCACGTGGCGGCGATGGTCGCGGTGCTCGACGCCGTTGCGCCCGACGAGCCCGTCCACTTTGCCCTGCACGACTGGGGCGGCCCGATCGGCAGCCTGGTCGCTGCCGACAACCAGGACCGCATCGCGAGCACGACGATGATGGACACCGGCTTCAACACCGGCGACTTCAAGATGAGCGAGACCTGGCAGGCCTTCCGCGATTTCGTCGCCACCGCCGATGACATCCCGATCGGCTTCCTGATCAAGGGAGCGGTCGCACGCGGCCTGGAAGACGATGTCTTCGCCGCCTATGAGGCTCCGTTTCCGACCCCTGAATCCAAGGCCGGAGCTCGCGCCTTCCCGCCGATGATTCCCACCAGCGAAGACCATCCAGACGCAGTCGAGGGCCGCCGCGCGCTCGAGGCGTTCGCGGCCGGAGGCTGGCCCAAGCTCGTCCTCTGGGCCGACAAAGACCCGGTCCTTCCGCGCAAGCTCGGCGACGTGTTGGCGGCGCGCATCAACGCCGGCTCCGCGATCACGATCGAGGACGCGGGCCATTTTCTTCAAGAAGACGCCGGCACTGAGATCGGCGAGCGGATCGCCAATTTCCTGACTGTTTCAGCGGCCTGAGGCGCGGGCGCTGAGCGCCTCGTCGTAGAGCGCTTCAAGTCGCGGCACGAACGCCGCCTCGCTGTAGCGCTCGCGAGCGCGTTCGAGCGCGCTCGCTCCGACGGCAGAGCGCTTCGCGCGATCATCGAACAGGCGGCGCATGACAGCGGCCAGCGCCGACGCATCGCCCGCGGGCGTGACCAGCTCCGACTCTGTCAGCTCGGGCAGTCCGCCGCGATCGCTGGTCAGGAGCGGCAGACCTGCCGCCAACGATTCGAGCGCCGACAGCGGCAACACCTCACGCCATTCCGAAGGCACGATTGCAAATGCCGCGCCCATGCGCGCGGCGACCAGCGCCTGGCCATCGATCCGGCCGAGAAAATCCACCGGCGCCCTGAGCTCATCCACCAGCTTGCGAGCGCGCAGAGCATCGGGGCCGTCGCCGGCCACGCGCAACGGAACGCCGGACTCGGCGGCCGCGGCGATCGCCACGAGGATGCCCTTCTCACTCGAAATCCGCCCGACGAAGAGCGCGTACTCGCCGTCTGCGGCCTGCGACTCGCGGACGAACTCGCTGTCGGGGAGCCAGCTCGGCAGCACGGTCAGGGGCAGGTCAAGTCCCAGCCCTGCAAGATCGTCGCCGAGCTGCGCCACCGGCGCGGCAAACCGATCGACTTCCGCGATCAGCTGCGCCTGGTTGCGTGCAAGTCCGGCGGCGTAGACGGCCGCCTCGGGCAGCGACTGGCGGCAGTTGTGAATCAGACCGCGCGCCGTTTTGTGCGGCGCGCACTCGGTGCAGTCAGTGCCCGCGCGCCAGACCGTGCCGATCGCGCAGAAGAGGCGGTAATTGTGCAGGTGCAGGACCGTGGCCGCGCCTTCAGCGCGCGCGGCCGCCAGCGCGCGGTGGCCCAGCGTCGGATGCACGTTGTGCGCGTGGACGATGTTCGCACCACTCGCGCGAACCAGATCGCCGACCTGTTGCTCTTCCTGATCGTCGATCCGCAACACCGGCA
>JAEMRJ010000114.1 GCA_016463365.1 Thermoleophilaceae bacterium
TCTCCGACGTCGGCCTGCACAAGCTCTGGATCGGTCGCATGTTCCCGGCCCACGAGCCCAACACCGTGTTGATCGCCAACGGCCTCGCCGGCATGGGCTTCGCAGTCCCGGCCGGCATCGCCGCCAAGCTCGTCCACCCGGACCGCACCGTGATCACGGTCAACGGCGACGGCGGATTCCTGATGAACTGCCAGGAGCTCGAGACGGCGGTCCGCCTGAAGACTCCGGTCGTCAACATCATCTGGGAGAACCAGCAGTTCGGCTCGATCGTCTGGAAGCAGGACAACAAGTTCGGCCGTCACTTCGGCGTCGACTTCACCAACCCGGACTTCGTCAAGCTGGCCGAGTCCTTCCACATGCCCGCCTGGCGCGCCACTTCGATCGACGACTTCAGCACGCGCCTCAAGCACGCGGTCACGCTGGACGTGCCGTCGCTGATCGTGCTGCCGATTGACTACTCGCTTGACGTGCGCATTTCTGAGGAGCTGGGCGAGGGTCTGGTCGCGACCTGATCCCTAGGTCTTCGAGGTCTAGCTATTCGCCCAGCGCCATCTTCTTGAGGTTCATCGCCTCGTTGTAGATCGCGGCGGTAACGCCGTGCTCCATCGCAACATCCTTCAGGCTGCGACCGCTGCTGGCCGCGTGCTTGACGATCTCGCCGGCCTTGTCGTAACCGATGTGTGGGTTGAGCGCGGTGGCCGCGGCCAGTGTGTTCTCGGCGGAGTTCTTCAGGCCTTCTTTGTTGGCCTCGATGCCGTCGACGCACTTGGTCGCCAGCAGGTGCGCGGCGCTAGAGAGCAGCTGAATCGACTCCAGCAGGTTCTTCGCGATCAACGGGATGCGCACGTTGAGCTCGAACTGACCCTGCATGCCGCCGACGGTGATCGCGGTGTCGTTGCCGATCACCTGCGCGGACACCTGCAGCACGACCTCGGGGATCACCGGGTTGACTTTGCCCGGCATGATCGAAGAGCCTTTCTGAAGCTCAGGCAGGAAGATCTCGCCGATGCCTGCGCGCGGGCCGGAGCCCATCAGCGCCAGGTCATTGGCGATCTTCGTGAAGCTGACCGCCACGACTTTCAATGCACCCGAGAGCTCGACCAGCGAGTCGCGGTTTGCCTGCGCCTCGAAGGGGTCCTGCGGCGGGAGGACGGTGATGCCCGAACCCTGCTTGATGTATTTGCGCGTGAGCTGCGCGAAGCGCTTGTGCGTGTTCAGGCCGGTGCCGGTGGCTGTGCCGCCGAGCGGAATCTGGCGCACGTGCGGCAGAGTTGCCTCGACGCGCTCGATCCCAAGGTGGACCTGCGCGGCATATCCACCGAACTCCTGGCCCAGCGTGACCGGGACGGCGTCCATCAGGTGCGTGCGGCCGGACTTGACCGAGTTCTTGAACTGACGCGACTTCTTGGCCAGCGACTTCTCGAGCGTCTTCAGGTTCGGGATCAGTTTGTTGTCGATCTCGGCCAGCGCGGCCAGGTGTACGGCGCTCGGGAAGACGTCGTTGCTTGACTGACCGAGGTTGACGTGGTCGTTGGCGTGAGCGCTGTCGCCGGCGAGGTTCGCGATCACTTCGTTGGTGTTCATGTTGCTCGAGGTTCCGGATCCGGTCTGGAAGACGTCGATCGGGAACTGACCGTCGTGCTTGCCGTTGGCGATCTCGTCACCGGCGGCGGCAATCTTGTTGGCGATGCCGGGCTTGAGCAGCCCGAGGTCCTTGTTGGCGCGCGCGGCAGAAGCCTTGATCAGGCCGAGCTGGCGGATCACCGGAAGCGGCATCGGGTTGCCGGAGACGGGGAAGTTCGCGACGGCCTTGTCCGTCTCGCCGCCCCACAGCTTCTTTCCGAGCGGCTTGCGTGAAGCCATCGTGGCGCCGGAGCTCGCCTTGCGTGCGGGAGCGGCCTTGGCGGTCGAGGATGGCTTCTTGGCAGCGGGCTTGGCGACGGACTTGGCGGCAGGGGCCTTCTTCTTTGCGGACGGCACTTTGTTTCTCCTTGGATTCGTGCTGAGGGTGGTGACAGACGGCGGGCGCGACAGCAGTGTCAGCGCCGAAAAACCTGGCTGTGACACTAGTTCACTCAATAGCCTCCGCTCGTGCCAAGAACCAGCAGAACCATCGACCGCGACATCGTCCGTCTCGCGCTGCCGGCACTTGGCGCACTCGCGGCCGAGCCCACCTACCTGCTCGTCGACACCGCAGTGATCGGCCACCTGGGAACCGTGCAACTTGCGGCGCTCGGTCTGGCGGCGACATTCCTCGCGAGTGTCTTCTGGCTCTTCAACTTCCTGGCCAACGCAACCACGACGCACGTCGCGAATGCGCACGGTGCCGGGAACCTCGATCAGGTCGGATCGATCACGGCGCAGGCGGTCTGGCTTGCGCTTGCGATCGGAATTGTGCTCAGCATCCTCGGCGTACTGCTTGCCGAGCCGATCACCGGGCTGCTCCAGGCGCGTGGCGCGGTGGCGGATCAGGCGACGACATACATCCGCATCAGCGCGCTCGGCGCGCCGTTCGTGATGCTTGCGCTGGCCGGGCAGGGATGGGCGCGCGGAACGCAGCGCATGAGCGTCCCGCTGAAGATCCTTGTGGCGAGCAACATCGTCAACGTGCTGCTCGAAGTGCTGTTCATCTATGGCTTCGAGTGGGGGATCGCCGGCAGCGCCTGGGGGACGATGATCGCGCAGGCGGGCGCCGCCGTCGCATTCATCTGGACGATGCGCAGCGTGCTCGCCGGCCACCTGAAGATCGTGCGCGAGCGGATGCGCGCGCTGGTCAGTGTCGGTGGCGACCTCTTCATCCGAACGGGGCTGATGCTGATCTGCTTCAACGTGATCAACGCCCTGCTCGCGAACGAGGGGGCGACAGACCTCGCGGCAAACCAGGTGCTCTTCCAGCTGATGATCTTCCTGGCGCTCGTGATGGACTCGATCGCGATCGCCGGCCAGACGCTGATCGGCAAAGAGCTCGGAGCGGCGGCGCGCAAGTCCGCGCAGGCCTACGCGTTGCGCGTGACCGTGCTCTCCTTCTACGCGGGCATTGCACTGGCCCTGCTGCTCGCCGCCGGTCACGACCTGCTCCCCCAGGCCTTCACCAGCGACGAAGCAGTGCTCGAACAGATCGGCCGCGTCTGGTGGCTGTTTGTGGTCTACGTGCTCTTCAGCTCCCTGGTCTACGGCTGGGACGGAGTGATGCTCGGCGGCGGCGACTCGCGAGTGATGATGCTGGTGATGGTTGCTGCGACGGCCGCCTGCCTGCCGGTCGCATACCTGCTGATCGAAGCTCCGGACGCGATCGTCGGGGCGTGGATCGGCTTCTCGGTGCTGAACTTCGTGCGTCTGATCGGCAACGGCACGCGAGTTCTGTCAAGGCGCTGGTCACAGATTCCCGCGTCGCGCCACTAAGCACCGATGGCATTGACTCACGCAGACATAACCGCGCTCTACGCCGAGCATTCTCCATTGCTCCTGCGCTACCTGATGCGTCGCACGTTCGACGCGCAGGCGGCGGTCGAACTGATGGCAGAGACGTTTGCGACGGCATACGAGAAGCGCGCCTCCTGCCGTAAGCCGGAAGCGGCGCGATCGTGGATCTTTGGTATCGCCGACAACCTGCTGCGCGAGTTCTTTCGTAGCGGCAGGACTGAGCGGCACGCCGTTGAGCGAATGGGGCTCGCAGTCCCAGAAGTCGAGGACGAGGATCTCGGGCGAATCGAAGAACTCGCCGGCACATCTGAGTTGCGCGCCGCGGTCGCTGCGGCATTGCGCGATCTCTCCGACGAGCACCGTACGGCGCTCGAGCTGCGCGTTGTGCAGGAGCGCTCCTATCTCGAAGTTGCTGGAGCAATGGGTGTCAGCGAAGACGTTGCGCGAGCTCGGGTCTCGCGCGCGCTGAAGAAAATGAAAGGCGTCGTCGAAGAGACGGTGCCCGTTGAGGTGATTGAAAATGTTTGAAACAGGCGCAGAACTTCCGCGCGTCATCGCCGACCTCGGCCACGAGCTCGATGTCGCGATCATCCGCGCCGAGCGCGAGCAGCGCCTTGCTGCCACGCCTCCGCCGCGGCGGACGCGTTCGCGGCGTCGCGGCTTTGCGATCGCGTTCGCGGGGCTCAGCGCAGTCGCGATCGCGTTGTTTCTGGTGATCGGCTTCAACAACGGCGGCACTCAAGTCGGTGTGCAGGACGCGCTCGCCGACGTTGCCGATCGCATTCTGGTCGCGCCGCACCCGACGCCGCGGCAGTTCCAGTACTCGAAGTCGCGCGGCACCGGGACCGGTCAGATCGAAGGCGGAATCGACCAGATGGGGCGGCTCTACAAGACGTTCCTCTACAAGACGAGCAATGAGAGCGAATGGGCGATCAGCATTGTGCGCAACGGGCGCGGTCGCATGCGCGGCGGTAGCCCCACGTATCCGACTGCCGAGGACAAGAAGAACGGGCAGCAGTACTTCGACTCTTTCAAGGAGCACGACGCGCTCTACGAGACGGCCGCCGGACGAAAGCGCCTCCGCCCGATCAATCGTCGGATCATGGCCTACAACAAGGCGCAAGGCGTCTCGGGAACCATCGGCATCGACGGTCCAGAATGGGCCCCGGCAACATGGCAGGCCAACGGCCAGCTTGTCTTCGGCGGGGAGATGCTGACGCCCGCGCAGTTGGCCAAGTATCCGCGTGATCCCAAGGCGATCTATGAGCGCATGAGCGCGCTCGCGGAGAAGCAGTGGAAGGAGCTGCAGGCGTCCTCCAAGACGTTGCCCGCAAAACAGCGCGCCGAACTGCGGGGCGGTCCAGACGCTCAGGACAACCTCTGGCAGTACCTGACCGAATCAAACATTGCTCCCCTTCCGGCCGACCTGCTGGCAGCGCGTGCACGGGCGCTCGCGTACTTCCCGGGCGTCGAGGCGGCCGGCGAAGCAACGGATGCGTTCGGCCGCGAAGGCGAAAAATTCGTCTGGAGCGACGGTGTCACGCGCAGCGAGATTCTCTTTGACAAGAAGACCTCTGTGCTGCTGATGTCCAGGGCGACGGTGGTTGATCCGAAGCGGCTCTCGCCAGAGAGTTTTCGTCGGCTTCCAGTTGGCGCGGTGACAGGGAGCTACCAACTGGTCGAACAGAAGACGCTCAACTATCTGCCGAAATTTGATTGAGATTCGGAACGCAATTGTTTGAAAGCCGTCTTGTATCGCAACACGATGGGCGTTAGAATGTCATTAGATATGACTTCTAAAGTAACGAATAAGCCTAAGTCGACACGCAGGCGGGACGGTCGGGTGCGGATCACCTCGCAGGGTCAGGTTTCGATTCCACGGCAAGTTTTGCGGGAAGCGCACCTGGAATCTGGGGACCAGTTGAAGGCGACTGTTGATTCAAGGGGCCGAGTTGTCCTTGAACGCGTCGTCGAGGAAGACCTCGTCGCGCGTTTCGCAGGCTCGGTCTCGGGCGGGATGACCCAGGAAGACCTCCAGCGACTGCGTGACGAATGGGACCGGTAGTCCTCGACACCGGCGTCATCGTCGCGTGGTTCAACACCGAAGATGCGCACCATGGTCCCACGGTCGAACGACTGGGTGCCATCACTGCGGCCGGCCAGGATTTCGCGATTTCGATCGTGAGCTACGCAGAGCTGCTCACGTCACGACTCAAACTCGAGCGCGAGCGATCCCGCGAACTCGCTGACGCTCTCGGAGCGCGCGGGCTGATCCCGGTCGATCGTGAGATAGCCGAGCGAGCCGCCGAGTTACGCCTGGCCAGAAAATCCCTCCGAACTCCGGATGCGCTCATCGCGGCAACGTCGGATCTGCATGGAGCTGGCCCTCTGCTCACCACCGATCGGTCGCTGGCTCGACTGGACGGCGCTGAGTACATCGGCATCGCTCGGCGCTGAGCCCCTCGCCACATAGACTCACCCCCTGCAAATGCCTGTCTTTGAGCCAATCAAACAGGGGGAGTCTTTTCCCCAGATCGAAGAACGGATCCTGCGCCGCTGGAAGGAGCTGGGCATCTTCGAGAAGTCGCTCGAGCAGCGCGAAGGTGCCGAGCGATTCGTCTTCTTCGAGGGGCCTCCGACCGCCAACGGCCGCCCGGGCAGTCATCACGTCCTGAGCCGCGTCTTCAAGGACATCTTCCCGCGCTACAAGACGATGCAGGGCTTTCTGGTTGATCGCAAGGCCGGCTGGGACTGCCACGGCCTGCCCGTCGAGCTGGAGATCGAGAAAGAGCTCGGCCTCTCCAACAAACACGAGATCGAGAACTACGGCATCGGCGCCTTCAACGAGAAGTGCCGCGACAGCGTGCTGCGGTACGTCGAGGACTGGAACGCGCTGACTGAGCGGATCGGTTTCTGGATCGACCTTGATGACCCGTACAAGACGATGTCCAACGAGTACGTCGAGTCTGTCTGGTGGTCGCTGAAGGAGATCGACAACAAGGGCCTGCTCTATGAAGGCCACCGCGTCGTGCCCTACTGCCCGCGCTGCGGGACCGCGCTCTCAAGCCACGAGGTCGCGCAGGGCTACAAGGATGTGGAGGACCCTTCTGTCTACGTGAAGTTTCCGGTCACGGGGCGGCCGTCGACGTTCTTGCTCGTGTGGACAACGACCCCGTGGACGCTTCCGGGCAATGTGGCGGTTGCCATCGGTGAGAACGTCAACTACGTGAGCGTCTCGGTTGACGGCGAAGAACTGATCCTCGCGGAACCGCTCGCAGGGAAGGTGCTAGGCGAGGATCCGAACATCATTCGCCAGATCCCAGTCGCTGAACTCCTTGATATGACCTACGACGGCCCCATCTTCGAACTGACCGATCGCCCTCCGGCACCCAGCCCGATCATCACCGGCGACTTCGTCACAACCGAGGACGGAACCGGTCTCGTGCACATCGCCCCGGCCTTCGGCGAGGACGACTACACAGTCGCCGCCGCACACGGAATCTTCGACCCGACCCAGCAGGACACGCTCTACAACCCGGTCGGCCTCGACGGCAACTACA
>JAEMRJ010000115.1 GCA_016463365.1 Thermoleophilaceae bacterium
GGCGGTGGACTCCGCGGCGGGGTGCACCTGGATCAGCGGCGAGGACGCCACCCAGGTCGCCGCCGCCAAGGATCTCGTTGACTCTGCGCCGGCACGCGAGGACCTCGCGATGCCCCCGCGCGTCACCGGTGAATTCGGCCTGCGCGAGCTGCAGGCCTGTGGCCTCGATCCAATCACCGACCCGATCATGTACCGCGAACTCGTCGATCGATCTCGCGACGAGATCGCAGCCGGGCGCTTCTTCGAGGTCTGCCTGACCCAGGAGTTTCGCGCGAGCCTGACGGCAGACGGCCGCGAGCTCTACGACATCCTGCGCGCGCGAAACCCGGCGCCGATGGGCGCGTACCTGCGCGCAGACGAACTCGAGATTCTCTGCACGTCTCCGGAGCGACTTGTATCGGTCAGCGCGAATGGCGCGGTCGAGACCAGGCCGATCAAAGGCACCCGGCCACGCTCAAGCGACCCGGCCGAGGACCGCCACCTGCGCGAGGCACTCGCAGCATCCCCGAAGGACCGCGCAGAGAACACGATGATCGTGGACCTCGCGCGCAACGACCTCGGCCGCGTCTGCGAGACCGGCAGCGTCTCCGTGCCAGAGCTCTGCGTCGTCGAGAGCTACGCGAGCGTGCACCACCTCGTCTCGACCGTGCGCGGCCAGCTCCGAACTGGCCTCGGCCCGATCGACGTGATCCGCGCATGCTTCCCCGGTGGCTCGATGACCGGTGCACCGAAGGTCGAGGCGATGAAGATGATCTCTGAGGTCGAGAACTCGCAGCGCGGAATATTCAGCGGCGCGATCGGTTGGATCGGCGACGACGGCGCGATGGATCTGAACATCGTGATCCGCACGATCGTGAAGAACGGCGATCAGCTCAGCCTGCACACCGGCGGCGCCGTCACAAGCGACTCCGTGGCAGACGCCGAGTACGCCGAGACGATGGACAAGGCGCGCGTTCTGGCCGAGAGCGTGGCCGCCGCGAGCGCGCGTACCGTGAAGTCGTGATCGACCCGGGCAAAGACAACATCCTGCTCGGCGACAACCTCGAGTTGTTGCCGCAGCTGCCGAGCGCGTCCTACCGCCTGATCTACATCGATCCGCCGTTCAACACCGGCAGGGATCAGACGCGTCGCACGCTCAAGACGGTCAGCGACGACAAGGGCGACCGAACGGGCTTCTCCGGTCGCAGCTACAAGACCAAGCTGCTCGCCGAATCCTCATACAAAGACAGCTTCGACGACTTCCTCAGCTTTCTCGGCCCGCGCCTTGAAGAAGCCCACCGCCTGCTCGACGAGCAGGGCACGCTCTACTTCCACATCGATTACCGCGAGGCGCACTACTGCAAGCTGCTGCTCGACGAGATCTTCGGTCGCGAGAACTTCCTCAACGAAATCATCTGGGCCTACGACTACGGAGCGCGTGCAAAGTCACGTTGGCCGGCCAAGCACGACACGATCCTCGTGTACGTGAAGGACCCGAAGCGATACCACTTCAACTCCGAGGATGTCGACCGCGAGCCGTACATGGCGCCGGGGCTCGTGACCGCTGAAAAGGCCGCGCGCGGCAAGCTCCCCACTGACGTCTGGTGGCACACGATCGTGCCGACCAACGGAGCAGAGAAGACCGGTTACCCAACGCAGAAGCCCGAGGGCATAGTCACGCGCATGGTCACGGCTTCCACGAACGAGGGCGACAGCTGCCTCGACTTCTTTGCCGGAAGCGGCACGCTTGGCGCCGTCGCGGCAAAGCTGAACCGCCGCTACACATTGATCGACGCAAGTGAAGAGGCGATCCGCGTTTGCACGGACCGCCTCATCACCGCGAAGTCGAACAAGTCAGTCGCTTAGCCGATCTTCACCAGGTCCACGACGAAGACCAGAGTCTCGTCGGCCGGGATTGACGGCGGGCTTCCCTGTGCGCCATAACCGAGGTCCGGCGGGATGATCAGGAGGCGACGGCCGCCCTTCTTCATTCCGACAACACCTTCGTCCCAGCCCTTGATCACGCCACCTTCGCCGAGTGTGAACTCGAAGGCGTCTTTGCCCCACGAGGTGTCGAACTCTTCGTTGTTGGACCAGTTGCGTCCGACGTAGTTGACGGTGACTGCGTCGCCGCTCTTGGCGGCGGGGCCGGTGCCGACCTTGATGTCTTTTTCGATCAGCTTGGTCGGCGGGTCGCCGGATGCGTCGGTCAACTCAGGCTTCTTGTCGAGTGAGCCAGAAACCTTCGGCTGCACGGTCTTGCCGCCGGACTTCTCTTCGTCGGCGGACTCTTCTGTCGCGCCGCTGTCGGCAGTTTCAGTTGTCGGGGCTGCGTCGCTGTTGACGTCAGAAAGGCTTGCGCCGCCGCCGCCACAACCGACTACGAAGGCCGAGAGCGCGAGCATGGTGATTAGGAGGGTGACTTTGAATTTCATGGCGGGTAGTTTGACCGAAAATTCGCGATTCCTGCGAGAAGATTTCATGGTGCTCAAGTTGAGCATGCGCCGTTGCCGAAATAGAGAACGTGCCGCCGCGCCCGAAAAGACAGAACGATTCTGCCTGGAACCCGGTTTCCGGCTGGGGTTTGATCGCGCTGATCGCCTTTGCGGTCTTTCTCATGCGCTGGATGGCGACCGATGCCGACGGCTACCTGCGCATCGTCGATGACATCAATCTCGTGATCCACGAGGCCGGCCACCCGCTCTTCGGATTCTTCGGCGAGCTGCCCGGGTGGTGGGGCGGAACTTTGATGGAACTGCTCGTGCCGGGCGCGATCGCCGTCGCCTTCTGGTACCAGCGCTCGGCGCTCTCGCTCGCCTTCGCCGCGATCTGGTTCTTTGAGAATCTCCACTACATCGCCTGGTACATCGCTGATGCCTCGATCGAGGCCCTGCCCCTGGTCGGTGGCGGCGAGCACGACTGGAAGTTCTTGTTGACGCACTATGACCTGATCCAGCAGGACACGCAGATCGCGAACGTGGTCAACACGATCGGGTACGTCGGGATTGTCTGCAGCCTGGTGTTTGCGGCCGGGGTCTGGTTGATGCAGGGATCAGACCGCGCTGACAACGCGCGCGACTCGGGCACTGCCCTTGCCGGAGGCCTTGACGGCCATTAGCGCGCTGTCGGCGGTGAAGGCGAGCTGGTCGAGCGTCTCTCCGTGGAGTGGGTACAGAGCGAAACCGGCGCTGGCGCCGACGTTCGACTCGCGTGCCTCGGGAGTATTTGTCACCGTCTGAACGAAGCGTTCAGCGAGTGCACGCGCGCCGTCCACGCCGACGCCGGAAAGCACGGCAGCAAATTCATCTCCGCCGACGCGGGCGATGCAGTCATCGTCACGTGCGGCCGAGTCGAGCGCCTCGGCTATTGCACGCAGTGCGGCGTCGCCAGCGCGATGGCCGCGCGAGGTGTTGACCTGCTTGAAGTTGTCGAGGTCGAGCATCACGATCGCGAACTGCTCGTGCTCTTCTGAATCGATCTGATCCTGCACGAATGCGCTGAAGGCACGGCGGTTGCTGATGCCTGTGAGTGGATCGGTCGTGGCCAGCTCTTCGGCGCGCTCCTGGAGCTTGCTCAGCAGCACGCGGTCGTAGTACATCGAGACGACGATCGCGATGACCAGTGCGGACTCGGCAAGCAGAGTGACGAGCGTGATCGAAGCTGCGGCGCCAGTTCCGATCGAGTCATACAGGAGAGGCGACAACGCCACTGCAACTGGGCCGATCGTGCGCAACACGACCTTGTCAGTGATCCAGAACCAGGCCTGCGATGCAGCCAGCAGAATGAGCAGCGGGGGGACCGTGCTTTCGAGCCCTCCGGTCAGGTAAATCAAAGCGGCGAGACCAGCGAGGGCCATGCAGTCAAAGATCGCGTGCAGGACCGAACGGGGCTGAGCGTTCACCTTGAGAATTCCCGCTGAAAGCGCGAGTCCGCCAAAGAGCACAAGCCACCACGGAATCTGGGACGGTGCGGCGCTGGGCATCAGAAGGCTGATGCCAAGTACGACCGACCCAAAGGCCCACGCGATCGAAGACGTACGGGCGTAGAGCGAGATCGATCCGAAGCGACCGTTGCGACCGCCGGTGATCGTTTCGAGGTTGGCGTGAGTGACGTGTACTTCCGGCGCTGGCATGCGCTCGACGTCGAGCCAGGCCGGTCGCTCGACGGGTTCGGCAGCGACGTCTTCGAGGTTGGGGAAGTTGTGACGCTTTTCGCCCTTCGCGGCGTACATCGCGCGGTCGGCCCTGTCGAGCAGCTCGCTGAGATCGCGACCGTCCTCGGGGAACACAGCGCAGCCGACTGCGGCGTCGATTTCAACGCCGGGCATCTCCATGATCGAACTTGCGGCACGCACGGCGGCGCGATAGATCTCGCCGGCCTCTTCAACACGTTCGCGCGACTCCGCACGAATCAGCACTGCAAACTCGTCGCCGCCGACGCGTGCGACGACAACGTCTTTCCGCGCGACGCGCTTTAGTTGGTGGGCGATCATGCGCAGGGCGTGGTCCCCGCCGACGTGACCGTGCTTCGAATTCGCCGTCTTGAAGTTGTCGAGGTCGATCAGCAGCAGCCCGGTCACGCCGCCACGATCGGCGCGCTGTTTCTGGGCGAAGCGCTTCTTGGCTGCACGTTCAAGCGCGCGAAGGTTTGCGAGCCCTGTGAGCGGGTCCTCCATGGCGCGGCGCCTTGCCTGGTGGAGCGCCTCGAGCGTCTCTGTGTTCTGAAGATGCAGAAGCAGCGCCATCAGAATGAACGTCGGGATGTAGACGACCAGAAACGCGCCGAGGTGCGGCGCCTGCGAGGACATCTCGAAGTACAGCGTTGAAAGTGCGATGCCAGTACCGAGCAGCAGCGTCATGCCGAGGGCAAAGCGACGCACGAAGTAGCCCGCGTAGATCATCGTCGCAAGCATGTTGAAGAGCACTGCGATCGTCGCCGGCGTGATCTGAATGAGCACGAAGTTGACGCCGAGGATCGGCAACAGCATCAACTCGATCGAGGTCTGAAATGCTCGCGGACTGAGTCGCGGCGCGCCCAACACAAGTGCGGTGCCGAGCACGAGTGCCGGTACGCCCAGCGCGGTTCGCCAGAAGTTCACTCTGTCCGGGGCAACGTCCGGCAAGAACGAGAGCGCGAAGATGATGCCGGTCGTCAGGCCGAGCAGCGCCAGGGCTGTGACGGTCTTCAGGTAGCGCTCGCTGATCGGCATCCTGCCGCGATCAGTCATCGCCCTCACCTGGGGATCGTTGTGTCTGCGTCCATGCATTGTCTGAAGTACCCGGTTACTCACGGGTTCGAACTGAATCGTCATTCAGCAGGGGGGAAGGTGAGTGCCTGCCCGGCGAGTGGACGTTTGTTCTACCCCAGAGGGGCAGCTACCACTTGAACATCGGCAAAGGCGATGTGGGGTGCTCGATCGTGCGCTTTGTCGTGAGCCGGATCAGGGTCCGATGGAATCCCCGACTCGGGTAAGCGCGAAACACCGCTCGGGCGTGACCAATCCCCAGGCCGAACCGACGCAGGCCAAGACTCACGTCGATCGCGTCAGCTCGGCGGAAGATCTCGACCGGGTCGTCCGCGGGCCCGGCGGGGCGTTGCTTGTGGTGCTTGTCGATCATCTCGGTGATGAGCGGGAGCAGATCGTCGCGCTCCTGGGCCTCGAGGTAAACGGCCGCGAGGTCGATCGACGGCACGAGGTAGTCGAAGGTTTGGTCGGTCCAGATTCCGAGGTCATGAAACACGCCCGTGACGCGGTACTCGAGCTGCCTGCTCGGGGGCTCGCCGGTGCCGCCCGCGCGCGCGTAGAGCGCGTCGCAATGGAGCAACACTCGAATCACATGGTTGGTGTAACCGGCTCGATCAGACCCGAGGGCATCGGCCCATGGGGCGAGAAGCGCCGAAACATCCACTGCGAGCTCGTCATCATGCATGCGTGCAGTTCATCACACGGACTTGACAACCAGCACAAATATGGCTAAGCTTCGCCGTATCGGCTAAGTGACCGGATAGTCACTTACCTAGGGGAAACACTTTCATCAACCTCGGGATCATCCCTCGACCTGAAGGCCTATGTCACAAAACACACCGACAAAACCGTCAGCCAAGACGCCTGCTGAAAAAAGCATGGGGCTTGGACTGCGCTGGCTCAACAACCTCGCCAGCTCAAGCACGATCGACAAACTCAAACTGCGTAAGCCGACCGAGAAGGTCGTCTACCACGGCTCAAAGAACGGCTTCAAGGCTGCTGCTGCGGCCGGTCGCCAGTTCTCGGCCAAGTCAAAGCAGGACAAGCCCGCCCGTCAGCCCAAGGCAGATGGAGCCGGCAAGTTCGACCTCACGCTCGACGACGAGCAGGAGATGCTCGTCGAGGCGTTTGGCGACTTCGCGCAGAGTGAACTGCTTCCGATCGCAACCAAGTCCTCAAACGACTGCGTCACCCCGCCGGAAGTGCTGAAGGCCAGCACCGAGCTCGGCGTGACGATGATCGGCGTTCCCGAAGAACTCGGCGGCGCAGTTGAGCAGCGCTCGGCAGTCACGAGCGTTCTGATTTCTGAGGTGCTCGCCAAGGGCGACCTCGGTATGGCAGTTGCCGTTCTGGCACCTGCGGCGGTCTCGACTGCGATCGGCCTCTGGGGCGACGCAGATCAACAGGCCACCTACCTGCCTGAGTTCGTCGGCGAAGACGTTCCCGCCGCGGCCCTTGCCGTGATGGAGCCGACCCCGATGTTCGACCCGTTCTCACTCAAGACCACCGCGACCAAGAACGCGGACGGCAGCTTCACGCTGAACGGCGTCAAGAGCCTCGTCCCGCGCGCAGCTGAAGCTGAGCTGTTTGTGATCGCCGCCGAGCTCGATGGCGAGCCGCGCATGTTCATCGTCGAGAGCAAGTACGAAGGCATCTCAGTCACGCCTGAGCCGGCAATGGG
>JAEMRJ010000116.1 GCA_016463365.1 Thermoleophilaceae bacterium
GGTGGATTCGATCGAAATCGACTTCCAGGGTCGCCTCGCAAACTTCGACACGCGCTTGCTGACGGTCGCGGTCCTCCAGGGAATCCTCCAGGGCCACACAGAGGAAGACGTGAACCTCGTCAACGCCCCGGCGCTCGCAGACGAGCGCGGCATCAAGGTGCTCGAGACGTCAACCAGCACCTCCGAAGACTTCACCGAGCTGATCAAGGTGACGGTCAAGGCCAACGGCGACGAGATCGCAGTCGGCGGCACGGGCCTTGGCCCGAAGAACGATCCGCGCCTGGTGCTTGTGTACGGCCAGGACTTCAACCTCAACTTCGCCGACCACATCGCCTTCTTCCGCTACGAAGATCGCCCCGGCATGCTCGGCATCGTCGGCACGCTCTTCGGAAACCAGGGCGTGAACATCGACAACGCCGTGATCGGTGCCGGCAATGAAGGAAGCGCGGTCCTCGCGATCACTTCCCAGCAGGAGATCCCGGCCGCACTGCTGGACGAGATTCTCAAACTTGAAGGCTTCCAGGACGGCCACGTCGTAAGTTTCTAGACATGGCCCCGCTGATCTCCAAGGACCACAAGGATTACCTCGAGCCCACGGACCGTCCGCACTGGACCAACCGCAAGGGCGCGCCGATCACGCTTTCGACGGCGGCTGGGGGAGTCGGGGTTGTCGGGGGATTGGTGCTCGGGTGGCTGACGACGATCAATGAAGCACCGGCGGCTGTGATCGGCGGGCTCATCGGCGTACTTGGATTTGATTTATATTGGCGGTGGGTGCGGGAGACGCTCCCGTTCAGGCGACGTTCTACTGAGATCTGAGGTCCAACCATGATGCGACAGAACAAGGTGCCGTTGGGGGCCCGCCACATCGCTTTCATCGTCGCGCTCGGTATCGCGCTCAGTTTTTCGGCAACGGCACACGCCAGCGTCAAAGCATCGACCGTCGTTTCAAGCACCGGTGGCACAGCGACACTTCGCGTCACTCTCACAAATTCGAAGAGCCTCCCGTCCAAGCAGCGGCCCCGGTCGGTCAGTGTCAAGGCAGCCGGACGCACACTGAAGCTCAAGAAGTTCGGCAAGGGCACGACCAAGCCGTATTCGTCCGGCTGGCAGAGCTCCAACTACTCAGGAGCTTTCGCCCAGAAGCTCGCCGCGCTCAACGGAAAGCGCGTGCGCATAGTCACCGAAGCACGAAATGGGAGCAACTCGTTTCGGTCAAAGGTTGTTGTTCAGACCGGCGGCGGCGCGGTTGGTGGTGGGCCCTTGTTCCCCGCGCCAGGTCGGGACATGGTCGGTGAAGAAGCCTTCAATTCGATCAAGGGGTTCTTCTTCAACTCAGCATTTTCGGACTGCGCAGCCGGCCCTTGGCCGCTCTGCGGAGTCGAACAGCGCTACGTCCACTGCCCGAACTTCACCTGGCTTTATCAGCGCACCTCCGGAACGGGCGCGGACATCGACTCCCGGTATCAGGCGATGGTCATTCAGGGCGCCGAGTACAAGGCAGATGGTTCTTGGGCCGTTCAGTACGACATACCCAGCAGCCCTGCGACCTACATCTGGCGGGTTACGCCAACTGGCATCGCCAACGGCGAGTACTACTACAACGGCAGCATGACGCCTCTGGGGCCGATGGTCTGGTCGCAGCCTGCAATCACCTGGAACAACACCTCCGGAGCCTGCTGACCGGCGGCGGCCGCATCGCAACCGTTTAGAATCGTTGCTGCTGTGAGTATCGCGCGTCATCACCGACTTCTTCTCCTTCTCCCTTCGGGGAGTTAAATGCGCGCGCCGCCCTGGCGATCAAGGGCTGGCCTACACCACACCGAATACGTAAAGACCTTTTAGAGAGAAGAAGGAGTTTCCAATCATGGGAACCGAAGTAACGCCAAGCACGGGCAAACCAGAAGACCGCGTCAAGATTTTTGACACCACGCTGCGAGACGGTGAACAGTCTCCCGGCATCTCGCTGAACGCTGCCGAGAAGCTGGAGATCGCACAGCAACTCTCGCGTCTTGGCGTGGATGTCATCGAGGCCGGCTTCCCGATCACCTCGCCCGGTGACTTCGAGGCAGTCCAGACGATCGCCCGCAATGTCCAGGGCCCTGTGATCTGCGCGCTGGCAAGGTCGTCCTTTCAGGACATCGACGCCGCATGGAACGCCATCAAGGATTCCGAGCGCCCGCGAATCCACACCTTCCTCGCCACCAGCGATCTGCACATCAAATACAAGCTGCAGACCACGCGCGAAGACGTGAAGGGCCAGGTCAAGGCCGCTGTCGCCCACGCCAGGTCCTACACCGAGGACGTCGAGTACTCGCCCGAGGACGGCTCGCGCTCAGACATCGACTTCATGGCCGAGGTCATCCAGATTGCGATCGACGAAGGCGCGACCACGATCAACGTGCCCGACACCACCGGCTACGCGATCCCGGATGAATACGCCGCAATGTTCACCGGCCTCTACGAGCGCGTGCCAGACCTGAGGAACGTCACCGTCTCGGTCCACTGCCACGACGACCTGGGCCTCGCCGTCGCCAACTCCTTCGCCGGAGTGATGGCCGGCTGCCGTCAGGTCGAAGGCGCGATCAACGGAATCGGCGAGCGCGCCGGCAACACATCGCTGGAAGAGTTCATCATGCTGCTGCGCACGCGCAACGAAGCAATCGGCGGACTCTGGACCGGTGCCAACACCAAGGAGATCGCCCGCACCAGCCGCCTGGTCTCGCGCATGACCGGCTACGCCGTACAGCCCAACAAGGCGATCGTCGGCCGCAACGCATTCGCGCATGAAGCCGGCATCCACCAGGACGGCGTCCTGAAGAACCCGTTGACCTACGAGATCATGGAGGCGAGCACGGTAGGCGTCACCGGGAACAACCTCGTGCTGGGCAAGCACTCCGGCCGCCACGCGCTGAAGAACGCGCTGCAAGACCTCGGCTACGAGATCGACGGCGAGCGCCTCAACCACGCCTTCAAGGCATTCAAGGAGATCGCGGACCGCAAGAAGGAAGTCAACGCGATGGACCTCGAGGCGATCGTCAACGACGAGATGCGCGACGACTCCAAGGCCTGGAGCTTCGACGAGTTCGAGCTGCACAGCGCATCCGAAGGACAGCCGACCGCGACCGTGAAGATGACCAACCCTGACGGCCAGCAGGTCGAGGGGAAGGGAACTGGCAACGGAACGATCGAAGCGCTGTTCGACGCGATCAACGATGTTGTCGGATTGAAGCCGGTACTCAACGAGTACCGCGTGCAGTCTGTGACGTCAGGGCCGGACTCGATTGGTGAGGTCTCGGTGATCATCGAGATTGATGGTCGGGAGGCTTCTGGTCAAGGTGTCGCGACCGACACGGTCTGGGCCAGTGGACGTGCTTATACGCGGGCGCTGACCAATGCTGAGCGGCGTCGCGGGGTTGTTTCTGAGGCCGAGAGTGCGGCTAAGGCTGCCGTGAACAATCCTGTCGCGCCGTAGGTGAATCCCGTATAATCGCCACAGGCACGTCAGGATCAGAGCGTTTTCAGCTCACCTCTTGACAGAGAAGGGGCCCTCAGGTGGGGCCCCTTCTCATTTAACCGGGCTACTGGTGCTCGAAGGCGACGAGTAGCAGCAGTGTGAGGCACACCAGAATCAGTGCTGTCTCCATTGCCCACCTCCTTTCGGTCCCTTCGAGTCGGTCGACCCGAAGCGTTCGATGACGTTGGGTCTAATGACCCGTCGCGACCGAGGAAGTGCCGCATGTGCCCGCAACGAACGCGAACACACGTTCGACTATGGCAACTCACCCGGCGGACGCAATTAGTCTTCGCCCCGTGAAACTTCTGGACGCCCTCGACCAATCACGCGAAGACTTCGTCTGGAAGGACGGCGAACGGCTGATCGCTTTCGGGGGATCGGCACTGGCCAGTCTTCCGGGCTTTCTGCGTGCTGCCCAGATGGAGGAGTATTCGCTGCTCTACTCCGTACGTGCGCTTGAGATTTTCCAGACGCAGGTCGACGCGGATTCTGTCACGGCTGGAGCTGCGGCGTTGGTGCCGGTTGGAGCCGGCCAGGTGGCGCAGCTCGCCCGCGACTTGCGCGAGCAGGCAGGCGATCGACCGATCCTCGCAATCGGTGGCGGTCGGGTGATTGACGTCGCCAAGGCCATCGCCGGCACATATGACCAGCGCGTGGCCGCGATCCCGACCACGCTGTCAGGCGCGCCGATGACCGGCGTTCACCGCCTGCCGGCCGGATTCGCTGGTCAGGCCAGGACCGTGCGACCGTCGATCGTGATCGGAATCCCTGACCTGATGGCCTCGCAGAACGAAAGGCTTCGCACAGGCAGCGCGATGAACGCGCTCTCGCACGCGATCGAATCGCTCTTCGTTGAAACCGGCAGCGCAGTGCCGCGACTGGCCGGCGCCCGCGCCGTGAAGCTGATGTTTCGTTCACTGCTGGACGACGCGATCGACGAACCCACACGCCGCCTCAGGCTCTCGCTGGGCGCGATTGAGGCCGGCTACGCCGTTGGCGCCACTGGCTACGCGCTTCATCACGTGATCTGCCAGACGATCGTGCGACTGGCTGACGTTCCTCACGCTCCGACCTACGGCGTGATGCTTCCGTTCACACTCGAGTTCTACAAGCTGCGCGACGAGCTGACCTGGTCGCTCATCTGCGAAGCGATGGGCACCCAGGATCCGTCAGTCATGATTGCCCGGGCGTGCGAGGCATCCGGCAACCCGACGACGCTGACGCAGCTCGGGGTCGCGCCGGAGCGGATCGACGGAATCGTTGCCACGGCGAGCGAACGTCGGGAACTGCAGCTCACCCCCGGCGGCGTCACCGCCGACGACATCAGATCGATTATCGAGTCCGCGCTCTGACGCGACGCTCAAGGTTGGCCCGAACCTCAGGCCACTCTGTGTCGATCACGCTGTAATACGCCGAGTCACGGATCCCGTAGTTGGTGTCCATGTGCTGGCGGAAGACGCCTTCAAACTGGGCGGGAAGCGCGGCAAGCGCGCCGCGTGATCGCTCGTTGTTCGCGTCGGTCTTGAACTCGACGCGCTGAGCGCCGAGGTCGCCGAAGGCGTGACCCAGCATCAGGAGCTTGGCTTCAACGTTTGCGCCGATTCCCCAGGCCGAGGGGGAGAGCATCGTCCAGCCGACTTCGAGACCGCGGTGTTCAGGTCGCAGTGCGAGGTAGCTGGACGTGCCGATCACGCTGCCGTCGTCCCGGGCGAAGTTCACCCAGGTACCCATGCGGCCGGCGGCATTCTCGGTCAGCAGGAAGTCAAAGACCTCGGCAAAGCCCGCGCGATCGGGGCGCGCGACCGGCAGCCACTTCCAGATCACCTCATGGTCGAGCGCGGAAAAGAGCGCAGCTTCATGAGAGGCATCGATCGGCACAAGCGAGACGACATCGCCCGAGAGCGGCTTGGTGAGCTCTTCCCACATGGACGCGAGGATACGACGGACACCTGTACGTGATAACGTACGAGCGTAATGGCAGTGGCAAAACAACAGTCGAGCGACGCAGCGTCCCCGCTCCACGGCGAGGTCGATCCCGTCGTGGTCGGTCAGCGCGTGAAGGCGCTGCGCGAGGCGATGCAGCTCTCACTCAGGGATCTGGCGGAGCGATCCGGCGTCAGCGCGCCGATGCTCAGCCAGGTCGAGCGTGGCGAGACAAGCCCCACGCTCAGCGTCGCCGCCCGCATCGCCCGCGGGCTCGACCTCACGCTCAGTCAGCTGCTGCGCCTCGACGAAGCTGCCCACGTGGTGATCGTTACCAAGGACCAGCGCCGCCAGGGCCCGTCAAAAGTCAGGGGCCACCGCTACGAAATGGTCACCCCGCCGCTTCCGGGGCAGCGCGTGATGCTCAGCGTCCACACGCTCGATCCCGGCGCAAGCACGGGCGGCGAGGGCGACAGTCCGATCCACGAGCCCGGCTCGCGCGAGACGCTGCTCGTCGAGAAGGGCGCCCTTGACCTGATGATCGACGGCGAGCGCCGCACGATCAACGAAGGCGATTCGGTCACCTTCGACGCCGACCTTCCGCACCACTTTGAAAACCCGACCAGAGCCACAACCGTCTTTCTCGCGGTCACTGCAGCCGGCCTGCGCCGCAGCTGACTGTCCGACCGACCCCACCGAAACACCAAAGGAAAAGCACCATGCCGCAATCGATGTTCGAAAAGATCTGGGACCAGCACGAAGTGAGTGAGGGACTGATCTACATCGACCTCCACCTGGTCCATGAAGTCACCTCGCCGCAGGCCTTCGACGGCCTTCGCCTGGCTGACCGCAAGGTCCGCCGCCCGGACCGCACGATGGCCACGGCCGACCACAACATCCCGACCGACGGCGCAACGACTCTCGCCCAGATCAAGGACGCGCTCAGCCGCAAGCAGATCGAGGTGCTCGAGAACAACTGCGCCGAGTTCGGCGTGCCGGTCCACTCGATCGGATCTGAGCACCAGGGCATCGTCCACGTGATCGGACCGGAGATGGGCATCACCCAGCCGGGCATGACGATCGTCTGCGGGGACAGCCACACCGCAACTCACGGCGCCTTCGGCGCGCTCGCATTCGGAATCGGCACGAGCGAGGTCGAGCACGTTCTCGCCACGCAGACCCTGCCGCAGCGAAAGCCGAAGTCGATGCGCATCAACTACACCGGCGAACTCGGCTTCGGCGTGACGCCGAAGGACCTGATCCTCGCCACAATCGGCCAGATGGGCGTCGACGGCGCCGTCGGATATGTCGTCGAGTACGCGGGTGAGCCCGTCGAGAAGATGAACATGGAAGGCCGCATGACGATGTGCAACATGACGATCGAGG
>JAEMRJ010000017.1 GCA_016463365.1 Thermoleophilaceae bacterium
ACGGGCCCGAAACGCTCGGGGCCGGCGGCGGCGTGGTGTCGACGGTCCAGCTGATCGTGGTTGCTCCGCCGGTGTTGGCCGGAGTTGCTCCGTCCTTCGCACGAACGGCGAAGGTGTGAGCACCCTGCGAGAGGCCGGTCAGGTTGACCGGGCTGGTGCAGGCGGCAAATGCTGCCGAGTCCTGGCTGCACTCGAACGTGACGCCAGCTTCAGCGTCAGAGAACGTGATCGCTGCACTGTCTGAACCGACGGTGCCTGACGGGCCAGAAACGCTCGGGGCCGGCGGGGCGACGGTGTCGACAGTCCAGCTGATGCTCGTCGATGCGCTGGTGTTGGCCGGAGTTGCTCCGTCCTTGGCGCGGACAGCGAAGGTGCGGGCACCCTGCGCGAGTCCGGTCAGGTTGACCGGGCTGGTGCAGGCCGCGTAAGCAGCTCCGTTGTCTGAGCACTCGAACGTGACGCCGGCTTCAGCGTCAGAGAACGTGATCGAGGCGCTGTCTGAACCGACGGTGCCTGACGGGCCCGAAACAGACGGGGCCGGCGGGGCGAGGGTGTCGACAGTCCAGTTGATCGTGCTCGAGGCACTGGTGTTACCGAATGCGTCCTTCGCACGGACTGCGTAGCTGTGCGCTCCCTGAGCAAGGCCGGTCAGGCTGACCGGGGTGCTGCAGGTTGCGTAGGCGGCGCCGTCCTCGCTGCACTCGAACGCGACGCCGGCTTCGGTGTCAGTGAACGAGATGGCTGCGTTGGTTGATCCAACGGTGCCTGTCGGGCCCGAAACGCTCGGGACCGGCGGCGGCGTTGCATCGACAGTCCAGGTGACCGGCTCCACAGTGACGTTTGAAGCACCGTCGGTTGCCGTCACCACGATGGTGTGGCTTCCGGTGGAGAGGCCGCTGTAGGCCTGACCGGTGGTGCAGCTCGTTGCTGCGTCAGCGTCCAGCTGGCAGGTCGTGGTGACCGGCGTCGTCGGGTCCACGGCGGTGAACGCGAGTGTCACGTTCGGGCCGGTGGTGCCGGACGGGCTGGAGATCGCAACGGCAGGACCGATTGAGTCGATCGTGAAGCTACGAGTGTCTGGGTCCGTGGTGTCGCCAGTGTTCGTGGCGCGAACCGCGAACGTCTGTGCACCCTGACCGAGCACGCCAGTTGAGTACGGCGAGGTGCAGGCGGAGTACGCAGCACCGTTGAGGCTGCACTCGTACGAGGTGCCTGCTGTGACCGACGCGACGAAGGTGAAGCTGTTGTTCGTCGTGTTCACGGTGCCGGACGGACCGCTGAGGATGCTGACGGAGAACCCGGCAGTGTCGACAACCCAGTTGTGGACGGCCGCGGCGCTGGTGTTACCAACAGCGTCCGTGGCGCGAACCGCGTAGGAGTGCGGTCCGTTGGCGAAACCGGTGAGGTTCTGCGGGCTTGTGCATCCGGCGAATGATCCGCCGTCACGGCTGCACTCGAACGTCACGCCAGCTTCAGTGTCGCTGAACGTGAACGATGCAGTGGTCAGCGCGCTCGGGTCGGCCGGGCCGGTGAGGCTCGGGACCGGAGGAGCGACGGTGTCAACTGTCCAGCTGATCTGTGTCGATGCGCTGGTGTTGGCCGGAGTTGCTCCGTCCTTGGCGCGGACGTCGAAGGTGCGGGCACCCTGTCCGAGTCCGGTCAGGTTGACCGGGCTGGTGCAGGCCGCGTAAGCAGCTCCGTTGTCTGAGCACTCGAACGTGACGCCGGCTTCAGTGTCACTGAACGTGATCGCTGCGGAGGTTGAAGCGACTGTGCCGCTCGGGCCCGAAACGCTCGGGGCCGGCGGAACAACGGTGTCAACTGTCCACGAGATCGTGGTGGCGCTGCCGACGTTGTTCAGGGTGTCCTTCGCCTGGACGGCGAATGTGTGGGCGCCCTGAGCGAGAGTCGCCAGGCTGGTCGGGCTGCTGCAGAGGACGAACGCTCCGCCGTCCTGGCTGCACTCGAACGAGACGCCAGCTTCAGAGTCGCTGAACGAGATCGACGCAGAGGTCGATCCGACGATGCCTGACGGACCCGAAACAGACGGGGCTGGCGGGCCGACGGTGTCGACAGTCCAGCTGATGGTCGTCGATGCGCTGGTGTTACCGACTTCGTCCTTGGCGCGGACCGCGAAGGTCTGCGCACCCTGTGCGAGGCCGGTCAGGCTGACCGGGCTGGTGCAGACGTCGAATGCGGCGCCATTTTCGCTGCACTCGAAGGTGACTCCAGCTTGCGTGTCAGTGAACGTGATCGATGCACTGGTCGAAGCAACGGTGCCTGACGGGCCCGAGACGTTCGGGACCGGCGGGGCGATGATGCTGACCGTCCAGTTGATCGTAGTTGCAGTGCTTTCGTTGCCTGCTGCGTCCTGTGCGCGCACTGCGTACGAGTGCGGGCCATTTGCAAGGTCAGACAGGCTGACCGGGCTGGTGCAGGCATCAAATGCTGCTGAGTCCAGGCTGCACTCGAACGTGACGCCGGCTTCGGTGTCGCTGAACGAGATGGCTGCGGTCTGAACGCCAACCGTGCCACTCGGTCCCGAAACGCTCGGGGCCGGCGGGGCGATTGTGTCGACGGTCCAGGCGACGGAAGCGGATCCGCCGGTGTTACCGACGGCGTCCTTCGCGCGGACAGCGAACGTGCGTGCTCCCTGAGCGAGTCCGCTCAGGTTGACCGGGCTGGTGCAGTCTGCGTAGGCGGCACCGTTGTCGGAGCACTCGAACGTGACGCCAGCTTCAGTGTCAGTGAACGTGATCGTTGCGGATGTCGATGCGACGTCGCCTGACGGACCCGAAACGCTCGGGACCGGCGGGCCGACGGTGTCGACGCTCCAGCCGATCGATGCCGAGCTGCCGGTGTTACCGAGAGCGTCCTTGGCACGGACCGCGAAGGTCTGTGCACCCTGGGCAAGACCGGTCAGGCTGACCGGGCTCGTGCATGCGGCGAAGGCCGCACCGTTGGCGCTGCACTCGAACGTGACGCCAGCTTCGGAGTCAGTGAACGTGATTGACGCCGAGTCCGAAGCGACCGTGCCGGTCGGGCCCGAGACATTCGGGGCCGGCGGGCCGACGGTGTCGACGGTCCAAGTGACTGATCCAGTTGCGCCTTCGTTTCCGGCGGCGTCAATCTGGCGGACGTAGTAGGTGTGCGCACCCTGCGAGAGGCCGGTCAGGTTGACCGGGTCCGAGCAGGACGCAAACGCTGCGCCGTCGAGGTTGCACTCGTTGGTTCCGCCAGCTTCAGCGTTGCTCCACGTGACCGTGGCGCTTTCTGAGGCGACCGTTCCGGACGGGCCGGAGACGGACGGTGCGCTCGGGGCGATTGTGTCGACGGTCCAGGCGACAGAAGCGGATCCGCCGGTGTTACCGACGGCGTCCTTCGCGCGGACAGCGAACGTGCGTGCTCCCTGAGCGAGTCCGCTCAGGTTGACCGGGCTGGTGCAGTCTGCGTAGGCGGCACCGTTGTCGGAGCACTCGAACGTGACGCCAGCTTCAGTGTCAGTGAACGTGATCGTTGCGGATGTCGATGCGACGTCGCCTGACGGACCCGAAACGCTCGGGACCGGCGGGCCGACGGTGTCGACGCTCCAACCGATCGATGCCGAGCTGCCGGTGTTGCCGACAGCGTCCTTGGCGCGGACCGCGAAGGTCTGCGGACCCTGTGCGAGGCCGGCCAGGTTGACCGGGCTCGTGCATGCGGCGAAGGCCGCACCGTTCTCGCTGCACTCGAACGTGACGCCGGCTTCAGAGTCCGTGAACGTGATCGTCGCGGAGGTTGAAGCGACCGTGCCGCTCGGGCCCGAGATGCTCGGGGCCGGCGGGCCGACGGTGTCGACGGTCCAGGTGACTGATCCAGTTGCGCCTTCGTTTCCGGCGGCGTCAATCTGGCGGACGTAGTAGGTGTGCGCACCCTGCGAGAGGCCGGTCAGGTTGACCGGGTCCGAGCAGGACGCAAACGCTGCGCCGTCGAGGTTGCACTCGTTGGTTCCGCCAGCTTCAGCGTTGCTCCACGTGATCGTGGCGCTTTCAGAGGCGACCGTTCCGGACGGACCGGAGACGGACGGTGCGCTCGGGGCGATTGTGTCGACGGTCCAGGCGATCGTGACCACGCTGCTCAGGTTGCCGACGTTGTCCTTCGCGCGGACGCTGAAGGTGTGGGCACCCTGCGAGAGGCCGGTCAGGCTGACCGGGCTGGTGCAATCGGTGAACACCGCTGAGTCAAGGCTGCACTCGAACGTGGCACCGGCCTGCGTGTCAGTGAACGTGATGGTCGCGTCGGTTGATGCGACGTCGCCTGACGGACCAACAACACTCGGCGGCGGCGGGCCGACGGTCTGAACCGTCCAGCTGATCGACGACGAAGCGCTGATGTTGCCGACAGCGTCAACAGCGCGGACGGCGAAGGTACGAAGACCCTCAGGCAGGCCGGTCAGGCTGACCGGGCTGGTGCAGGCGGCGTAAGCCGCGCCGTTGTTGCTGCACTCGAACGTGACGCCGGCTTCGGCGTCAGTGAACGAGATCGTCGCCGAGGCTGAAGGGATCGTGCCGCTCGGGCCCGAAACGCTCGGAGCCGGCGGCGCCGTCGTGTCAATGGTGAAGCTGCGGCAGACCGGAGTACCCGGGTTGCCGACTCCGTCGAGCTGACGGAAGCACACAGTGTGCGGGCCGTCGCCGAGGGTGCTCAGTGTGAGCGGGTTGGTCGATGACGCGTACGAACCGCCGTCGACGGAGACTTCGAGGCTTCCGCCCGCTTCTGCCGTGGTCAGGAGGAACGTGACTGCCGCCGTCGGCACTGTGCCGCTCGGACCTGACGTGATCGTCGGAGCGTTCGGGCCGATCGTGTCGACCGTCCAGCTCGCCTGTGCCGGGGATACGTCGGTGTTACCCGCCGCGTCAGTGGCACGAACCGCGAAGGTGCGTGCGCCCTGACCGAGTCCGGACAGGTTGACCGGGCTGGTGCAGCTGGAGAACGCTGCGCCGTTGTCGCTGCACTCGAACGTGCTTCCGGCCTCAGAGGATGAGAACGAAATCGACGCGGACGTTGAGCCGACAGTTCCACTCGGGGCGCTGTCGATCGTGGTGTCCGGAGCGATGTTGTCAACGGTCCAGCTCTGCGATGCGGCCGAGCCGAGGTTGCCGGCAGCGTCTGTCTGACGCACGGCAACGGTGTGGGCACCATTGGTGAATCCGGTCAGGGTGACCGGTGAGGTGAACACGGTCCAGCCTCCACCGTCGCGTGAGTACTCGAGCGTCGCTCCAGCCTCACCCGCACAGCTCAGCACGATGCTCGTGCTTGAGGTGAGCGGCGCGAGAGCAGCGCAGCCCGGGGCTGGCGGCGGTGTCGTATCTACCAACCAGGTGTAGCTGGCCGGCGTCGGGTCGATGTTGGTTGCTGCGTCGCGCGCGGCGACCGTGAAGGTGTGTGAACCTTCCAGGAGCGACGAGTAGCTGATGCCCGAAACCGAGCAGACCGTTGCGGGCGCACCGTCGAGGCTGCACTCGTACGTGCCGTTGGGCTCGTTCGATGTGTAGGTGAATGAGGCGTTCGTGTCGTTTGTCGGGTTGGCCGGCTGCGACGCGATCGCCGTGTTCGGCGGCGTCAGGTCCACGGAGATCGTGAACGGGAACACGCCGGTGCCCGGGTTGCCGGCGGCGTCAGTTCCGCTGACGGTGACCGTGTAGTTGCCGTTGGGCAGACTGCTGTACGACTTCGGCGAGGTGCACGGAGTGGCACTTGCCTCGGTGTTCAGCTTGCAGGTTGCGCTGACGACCGGCTCAGAGAACGCGAAGGTGCAGGTCGCGGAGCTGCCGCTCGGGCTGCACGAACCGGGGACAGTCGGACCCACTGAATCCACAGTGAAGTCGACCGACTTGGTGTTCGTGTTGGTCGCGGTGTCGGTGGCGACGACCGTGACCGTGTGGGCGCCCTGAGCCAGGCCGGTGTAGTTCTTCGGCGAGCTACATGCGGTAGCTGCTCCGCCGTCGATCGAACAGGTGACGGTCGAGCCGGCTTCGAACGAGAACGTCACAGGGACCGTTGTCGAGTTGATCAGCGCGTTGTTGGCCGGACTGAGGATCGTCAGGTTCGGCGGTGTTGCGTCAACCATGACGTTGATGTCAACAACAGTCGCATCACAAACAGGCACCGAGTTACAGGCGCGCACCTTGAGGTTGTGCGGACCGTCGCTCAGAGGCGTGCTCGGAGTGAAGGTGTTGCCCGCCATCGCGACGTAGCCGGCGTTGTCGAGATTGGACTGGAAGGTTGAACCTGCAGCCGGGTTGGCGGCGAAGGTCCATGTGGGCTGCCGGTCCTTGATCAGGCCAGACGGACCACTCACGAGTGACGTGTCCGGAACGGCTGGACCACAGACGGTGATGTTGTACGTGTTGGTGCCGGTCCATGAAGCACCGCTCCAACCTGCGATCACGGTCTTGATCGTCTGAAGGCCACAAGTTGCGGCGTTCTTGACGAGGCTGGTGTTGAAGACGATCTGCGCCGGTGAGAACGGAGCCTGCGGCATGTTCTCGGAGTAGGCGCGGATGAAGTCGGCGGAACCGTTGCCGTCGGTGTCAACCGGCGACACAAATCCGCGGACCATTGCCTTCACGTTGTTCGGGCCGCGCACGATGTATGCGAAGCGAATTCCGTTGACCTTCGAGGTGACATAGACGTCACCGACGAAGTTCGGGCTTGTGCCCGAGAGCAGCGGCACATGAGCGTTTGCCGTACCGATCTTCGAGCCGGCCGGGCAGGTGTCTGCGTTTACGTCGACTTCGTCGCAGATTGCCGGGATGTTCGTGATTGCGGTCGTGTTCAACTGAGTGCCGGCGGGCAGGTCAGTTGTGATGCTCTTGATGTGTGACTGCTGAATCGTTGCCGAAGCAGTCGGAATCGTGAAGTTTGCGGTCCAGTTGACCGGGTCTCCACCAATGACATTGGAAGGCGTGACGGATGCGGTCGGCGTGAAGGGGACGCTTGTGCAACCAGTTGCGGTCCAGGTGTCATTGAGGACCTGCGAAACGCCGGCATACGAAAGTGCTGTGGCGCGCGTAGGTGAAGGAGAGTCACAGCGGGTCGGCATGTACGTGAAGTACGGGCCGTTGGCGCTGGTGTTGGCCTTGTTGTTGAGGATGGCCGTGATGTTGATGATCGTCGCGTTGACGTTCTTACCGAGCGTCGTCTGAAGAATGCGCGGGATGTTGTCGATCGTGAGGTTGACCCCGTAGTTGGCGTCGAGGCCGGAACGAACGGTTGCCAGACCAGTGACTTCCGACTTGAGGAAGATGATCCGGTAGCCCTTCGGGCGCACGATGAAACCAACCGTGACCGCTGAACCTGCGGTCGGCGGGTCGAGGATGTACATCGACCCAGTCGAGCTGAGTGTCGTGTATCCGAAGGTTCCCTTTATGCGCAGAGGGACAGAAAGCGAACCGATGTAGCTCGCCGACGGACACTTGTCCGTGGAGAACTGGGTCGCTGTGCACTTGGTCGTAGCTGCCTGAGGGCTGCCAAGCATGCCGGCCGGGAACTCGTAGACAACCCGCTTGAGGTCGTCGCCCGTGGCGTTGTTGGAGCCATCTGCGAGCGTCGCATCAGGGTTGATGTTGAACTTGATCGACGGGTGACCGCCGGCCTGCAGCGGTGCTGACGTCGAAGACGGCGTCTGCGGCTGCATCTTGAACGCTGTGATGTTGAAAGCAGCGTCTGCGTTGGATGCGCCGATGGCGATAGCGATGAAACAGGCAAGCATGGCGAAAGCCGCTACCGCGACCTTGCTCAAACTCACTGTAGAGCCGCGCTGAGCCGCGCGGTTCGCTGTTGGTGACCAGTTCATTGACTTCTGTACTCCCCCTTCAGAGTCCGCCGTCAGGCGCGCCCTGGATGTTGATTCGATTCGTTGGTACTGCGATGTGGACTAAGAAAAAAAAAGCTTGTGGTGCGGTGCTCAAACGTGGCACGGCGCTCCGTAGACGTGGAAAATGCCCCCTCGGCGCGAGCCGAGGGGGCTTTCCAATTCGTGCTACTAGCAGCCAGTGAATGTCACGTTCTGCTGGAGCTGCACTGATGCTCCGGTGTGTCCGTCGACCGTGCCCTTGGCGAGGTCGTTGGTCTTGCAGCCAGAGTCGCCTGTCTGCGCAACCGACAGGAGGTTGCCCTGAAGCGTTCCGGCGACGCCCTCACGCGGACCGTTCTGGAGCGAGAACTCAACGCTCGAGATCGGCACGTCAGGAACTTCGAGGAAGCTGACCGAGATCTGCTTCTGGCAGAAGCCGATTGAACCATTCGGGTTCTGCTCTGAGCAGAGCGGGTCAACCTTCACGATGTCGGTGAAGCCGGTGAGGGTGACATTGATGCCAGCCTCTTCGATCTTCACTCCGAACCACGGGAGCGGCTGCTTGTTGATCAGGTACACGGTGCCAACCAGCGGGCGGTTGAGCAACGGCGTGTTCAGCGTCATCGTGCCGACTACCGCCTGGGGCGGGCACTCGGACGAGTCGAACGCGATCGTTTCGTCGGCCGCCGAACCTGGGCACATGTCAGCTGCCTGACCGAATGCCGGGTAGTTCGGACCGAACGTCTGCGGCTCGAGGACGCGGATGTTCCGGACCGTCGAGTGGCCCTCTGGCACCGTGAGGGTCGCAAGAGCGTCGCTCTTGGTGCCAGCAGCTGTGCTGCTGAACTCCTGGAGGAGGGTCGGGCCGAACGCGACGCCAGCACAACCAGTGGTGGTCAACGGGACGGCTTCAACGGCAGCGACGTCACCCTCATAAGAGAGACCGGAGCTGACGAAGTTGTCAGTTTCACACCTGCTGGCCGTGGTGATCAGCCCGTTGGCCGCACCATAGAAGTTCGCAACGATCTTCTTGATGGTGATGTCCGTGAAGACGAAGTTGTCGTCGTACACGGCAGTCGGGAAGTCACGCAGCGCGATTGTCTGGTTGTTGCCATTGTTGGTCAGGTAGGCACCAGCGACAGCGATGAACGTTCCGAACGGGTAGACGACCTTGACGGCAGCGCCGCCGGCATCGTCAGGTGTCGGAGCTTCGGTGATGAACAGCTCGCCGTTGCCGGTGACGGTTCCGAACGGGCCGGTGTTCACGGTCAGTGCGACATCGCCGATCAGTGAGTCAGCGGGGCACGTACCGGAGTACGCATCGCCGACCGAGCAGATGCCCGTCGCGTTGAGGCTTGCGTTGAAGCCCCTCGGGAACGCGAGATTCACGCTCGCCGGCTGACCACCGTCGATGTCCACAGTTGCCTGCATGTCGACGTGCGACGCGGCCGGAACGGTCGTGGGCGAGATCGACGGATCGATTGTGAAGACGCTGCTCAGGTTGAGCGTGAATGTCTTCGAGTCGGGCGTCGGGTCCGCAACGGTTCCGTTCACCGAGTACGCGTCGAACGTGTAGGTGCCGTTCGGGAGCGGTTCGGTTGTGTATGAACCGCCATCGCACGGGAAGTAAGCGCCCGGGGCGTCACCCTGCTTGGTCAGGCGACACTGGAACGACGCGTCAGGAGCCGTCGAGGTGTACGCGAAGTCGGCGGTCGGGTCGACCGTCGGCGTGGCAGGGAAGTTCGTGATCGTCGTGTCTGGAGCAACCGGACAACCGGTGTTGGTGTAGGAGCTCGTCTTGTTGACAACCTGACCACTGAACTGCGTGAACGCGGTGCTGGTCTGCTTGCTACCACAGGTGTCCGGGTTGACGTAGAGCGACTTCGTCAAGTTGAGCGCGAAGTTGCTGAACGGGAGCTGCGGGACCCTGTCGAAGCGTGCGTAGGCACGTCCGTCTCCGCCTTCAACCGAGCCGCGGATACCGAGGGTGCCACGGAAGACCACGTAGGTCTCGCGCGGGCCGCGGAGCAGAACTGCGATCGGCACCTGGTTTCCGACACTTCCACCTACGCCAGCGGCGTAGACCGGTCCGGTCAGGCCCTCAGGGATGTACTTCGAGAGTGCCTGGGCATTTCCGATGATGGAGGAGCTGGGGCACGCCTTGGCGCGCAGCGCCGTCTCGGAACAGGTTGTGACGTCAGCGAGGGCGCTGAAGTTGATTCCCGAGCCGACCGGGAAGTTCGCGTCAACGACCTTCGGCAGAGCGTGCTGGATTGTTGCGTCCGCTTCAGGGATGCTGATCGCGAACGTCACCGGACTTGGTGTCTGGTAGCTCTTGATCTGCGGAGTGAAGGTGAACGATGTGCTTGTGCTCGGGACGCTTGAGCAACCGGTCGGTGTGAATGACGCGGTCGCCGCTGACTGAGCGCCTTGGTGCGAGACCAGGTTGACCTTGGCAGTCGCGAGGTCGCACCCGCTGGGGTTACGGAAAAAGTACGGACCCGTCGGAGGCTTGGTGGTGCACGTACCCCACCAGTTGCAACTACGAGCGCCGGTGCCGGCCCTTGAGTTGAAGGTCAGTGAGAGCCTGTTGATGGTGATGTCACCGGTGATCGTCGGAGTGACGAAAAGCAGCGGAATACCGATCACGGCTGACTTCGGCGAACCGGGCGTGTAGGTACGCAGTTCAGAGCCGTCGAACGTGTCGATCTGGATCTGGGTCTTCAGGAAGATCTTGTTCGGCTGCGCGCAGAACACGAGCACGATGCAGATCTTTGAAGGACGCGCGGAGATACCGAGCGTCGCGGTGCTGCCCGGGTCCGGTGCGAGCACGTCGATGCTTGCAGGGATGTCCAGGTCGAGAAGGCTCAGAGCCTTGACGCTGATCGTTGAATTACCGACTTCAGAGCCTGCCGGGCAGCTGTCCGCGTTGAACTGCGAAGCGGAACACTTGGGCAATGCGGCTTCGGGGTTTGCGAACACACCGGGCGGAAGGTCAAGCTGAATGTCGCGAAGGTCTTCGTTCTCCGAACCCTGACGACTGAATGCAATCGTCGTGGTCGGGTGCCCGTTGGCCTGCAGCGTTGACGGTGAATAGGAGAAGCCCGACACGTTGAACGCGCTGGCTCCAGACGGAAGGACCACCATGGCGGCGACTACAAGTGCAATCGCGCACAGCAAAGTCAGAACGCTTCTGCGTCCTGAGCTGGTGCCCATCTCGTTGCGACTCGTTGCCGCATAGTTGAACGAAACCTGACTGTTCAAAATAACTCCCCCCGGATGCTGCAGGCCTTATGCCTACCTCATCCATGATTTGCCGAATTGCTCTGTGGAGCCTGTAGCGCGGTGCCGGGTCCCCCCCAGATTGGCGCCAAGGCCTAAATCAATCGTGTGACAGTGATCACACAACGGGGCAATGTTAACAGCTCGTTAGGCGGAAGTCAAGTGATTTTGGAGAAAAACTCACCAGTCAGTCACAAAGACTGATTCCTATGCGAAATCAAGCCGGAAATTAAGCAAAAACGCCCGCGGCGAGTTGCCGGCGGGCGTTTTTGAGGGCGCTCCAAGGGTCAAAAGCGGCAACCCTAAAGCTCTAGTTGAGCCTTATGGCGACCCTACTTGACCAGTTTTGATGTTTGAGTCTTGTTCGCCGAGTCAACAGTCTTGACCTTCAGCTTGAGCTTCTTCGACTTCGACCCGGTTGTGATCGATCCGGACTTGAAGCTGATGGTCACCTGACCCACGAGCTGCTTGCAGAAGCCGATCTCGAAGGTTGTCGAGTTCTTCAGCTTGAAGCACTTGGCCTTCAACTTCTTGCCGTCGGCCACGACCGAGACCCGCTTGCCGACGTTCTTCTTGCTGAACGCTGACTTGACGAACTTGACGCCCTTCGGGAGCTTGACCGTGACCTTCTTGAGTTGACGGCTTCCCTGCGGACTGACATCCAGCTTCAGCGTGGACTTCGCACCCTTCGGCTTCCAGCTCGACTCGTAGATCGAGTTGGTTGCGTTCGGGCACTTGAAGCTGAGCGGGATGCTGGTCGTTGACGCTGAGCCGTTGTGCGCGCTCATCACGCTGGTCGCGAACCAGTCTTCTGGTCCGGTGTCGCAGGAATCCGCGCGCGTCGTGAGGAACCCGTTGATGTTCATGTTGAACGACGAGAGCGGCACGTCGGGAAGCATGGTCAGCTCGGCCAGGATCTTGTTGAACTTCGGGCCGGTGTAGCTGTTGTTTGCGATCAGGTCAACGTTGATGCGTCCACGCAGGGCGATGAGCAGCCGCGGCAGTGAGGTCGCCGACTTGAGGATGTAAACCGTGCCCGTCAGCGGCTCGGGGAGCAGCGGCGAAACTGCCGAGACGGTTCCGACCGCAGAAGAAGCCGGGCAGGCCTTGGCATCTGCCTGCGCCTGCTGGCACGGGGGCGGAATGCGCTGAACGTCGATCGTGACCGGCTCGGGCATTGTGAGCGCCACGCTCTTGATGCCGGCGCCGTTCGGGTCGGCGGTCATCGAGGCCGTCATGTCGATCGTTGCTCGCGTGATGTTGTCCGAAGGCCCCGGGGGTCCGCCGGTGCTGCGCTCGACCTGGGAGATCCCGAGGTTCGGTTGAAAACTGAGGCTCTCGCAACCGGTGAAGACCGCCGTCGGTGCTTCTGTTGCGACCGTGGCGTTCCGACCGGTCATTGTGACCGGGAAGGTCTTGGTGCCGCAGGAGCTCGGGTTGGTGAGCAGCGGCTTCGGAGCGGCGTTGTTGTTCTTCAGTTTGAGCACCATCGTGCGCAGGTCGAAGCTGCTGACCTCGTTGAGGGTGGTCGTCGCCGTGTTCGGGATGTCGAGCGTTGCAGTGTTGACGCCCTCGCCCTCGCCGCGAACCATCAGGCGCGCGTTCAGCTTGATCGGGTTGAACGTCACATCCTGGAGCTTCGGCTTGACCAGGATCGTCAGGCCGGCCGGGTCGCCGAAATTGCCCGGCTGCGGCTCTGTGAGGAAGACCTTTCCGGAGATGTATGCGGTGCTCCGGTCGATCAGCGCTGTGGTTTCTACAGTTCCGACCTGGGACCCGGAGCCACACGTACCGGCGGAAGCGTCGGCCAGCGAGCAGAGCGACTGCACTCCGGTCAGCCCGCCGAAGAATCCGTCAGGCATGTTGAGGTTGAGGTCCTTGATGTCCTCGTGCGAGTCGTTGGTGACCGTCACCGTCATCTCGGGGTGCGCACGACCAACCGTTGTGGTCAGCGCGACGGTGACCTGCGGGTCGAACGTCTTCTCGACCTTGAAGCTTGCCGAGACCGGCGTGAGGTCAACGTTGCCGGCGGAGTCCTGTGCTCGGACTTCGAAAGTGTGGACGACGTCGCTGGCCTCGAGGGAATCGGCGGTCGGCAGCTGGTAAGCCGCTGCTGATGCGGTGCCGGTGGCTGATCCGCACGGCAGGAATGCTCCGTCATCGAGGGAGCACTGGAAGGTGCTGGTCTCGCTGGCGTTGAAGGTGAAGGATGGGCGCGAGCTCGCGGTTGTTCCAATCCCTCCGCTGAATCCCGGACCCGCGGTGAGCGTCGTGGTCGGCACCGTGTCGTCATAGCTGCGCACCGGTCGAATACCAGTGAAACGGGTGAGTCCGCCGCCGGACACGGTCGTATCGACTCCGGGGTTCGCATACACGACGTGCGTGCCGGTGGTGAGCGAGGATCCGGTGATGCTGCCGGTCGTTCCGGTCGGCGAAGACCCCGCAGGGCAGCCGACGCTCTGCGCCTTGAAGAGGTCGATCCCACAAAGCAGGTTCGCGGTAGCACCGGCGTAGGTGAACGTGTACGTCGGTGATGCGTTTGTGGAGGTCTGACCCCAAGGGCCGGTGGTGGGAGTGAACTTCTGCGTCGACGTGCAACCACTGGTCGGAATCGTGGTCACGCTTGGGAATGACGAAGACGGGCTTGACGGCGTGTACGCGTCGAACGCGAAGTCGTCATCCTTCTGGCAGTCGGTGTCGCCCGCGGATGCCTGACTGAGCAATTTGCTGCTGAGCGTTCGGCCGGGATTGCCATCGGTCGGCGCTGCGCGATCGGGCCGGTTGAGGTCGATCTCGATTGAAGAGACCGGGACGTCGGGGAGCGCCGCGAAGTTCATCACGATGCCAGACCCGCAGCTGGAGCCGCAATTGGAATCGAACTGCTTGGTGTCCGGCAGGCCGGCGATTGAAGTGTTGATGCCCTTCGGGTTGCCAGCCATGTCCTCGGTGATGAGGATCGCCAAGCCCGGAATTGGCGTCTTGTTGACCGAATAAACGACACCGTGAAGCGGCTCCGAGTCCGGCAGCAGTGGGGTGTGGACAGTCGCGGTGCCGACCATTGCGTTCGTGAAGTCGCCGATCGGCATGCTGTTGGTGCATTGACTGGGCATGAAGTACGCGATCGGGTTCGCCGGGTCGGAGGTGTCTTCGTTCATCGACGCCCCTGAGCAGCGGTCGTCTGCGGACCCGAATGAGGTGAGATTGGCTCCGATGCCGCGTGGCAGCCTCAACTTCATCCGCTGAATCGAGCCGTTGGCATTTGGCTGGCCGCTTGCGGTCGGGAACTCAACGTTTGTGACCATGCCCTGGGAGGACCCCGCACCGACGGACGCGCCACCGGAAAACGTGCTGGTGACTTCAGGGTCAAACCGCACGGTGTCGCATCCGTCCACCGTGTAAGTGTCCGACGGCGTGGCGACAGTCGCTGTGTCCAGCGACGTCATCGTTGTCTTCAACTCGTAGGTATCGCACTTGGACGGATTCGTGAGAAGCGGCGGCCTGTAGCCGGGCTGAGAGGCGTCCTGCAGCTCACTCAACAGATCGATCTGCATCGTCTCGACCTTGAAGTTCACGGTGCGGTTGTTCGCTGCGTCGTACACCGAACTTGGGATGGTGTCGACGATGGTGTCCAGCCCACGAATCTGAGGCGAGGCCTCGGGATCCCATCCGTCCGGGATCGCCGTGCGCATCACCGCGCGTCCGGTGGCCACGACCTTCCCGAGGTCCACGCCGTCGACCTTCGCGTCGACGATGATGGCGACGCCGGCGGGATCGGTGCCGGCCAGGTCCTCGGTCAGGAAGATGTCGCCGGAGAGCACACCATTGACCATTGTCCCGGTATCGACATCCTCGATCTTGGCGCTGGCGGTGACCGTACCGACCTTTGTGTTCGCGGGGCAGTGCGGGATGAGGTCGTACAGGTCAGCGGTCGTGCATTTCGCTTCGACGGCACCCAGCGAACCCCAGAAGGAGTCCGGGAGGCTCATCGTCATCGACGCGATGTTCTCGTCGCTGGCGGTGTTGTCGATCGTGATACGCGCATCCGGATGGGCGCTTGCACGCGTTGTGCTGGTCTCGATCGAGATGGTCGGGGCGAAGGGGGTGCCCGAGGCCTTCGGCACGCCGGGAGAAAGAATAAGGACGAGTGCCGTGACGGCGATCGCGAGCAGGCCCGCGCGCATCCACGCCGAGCGGATCGACGGTCCTGCGATTTCGCTGCGCGCCGTGGCAGCCGCTCGTCCGATCATTTTCATCCCCCTACTACCCCCTGCCAGCGGCCGAGCCGCTCAACAAATGCTTGAAAGAAACTGGAAAACGCCATGACGTCAGGAACGCTTCAGTGTGACGTCGGTCACCGAAGCTTACTTCCCCCCTGAACCCGGCGCAACCCCAAAAGTCGCGCGACAAGTGGCGATTCAGTAACCGAGCGCGAACTTCGCGTCTTCGCTCATCATCTCCGGCGTCCATGGCGGAGAGAAAACCAACTTGGGGAAGACCTTTTCGACCCCGTCGAGCTCGATCGTGAACTCTTTGATCTGATCGGCGATCTGCGGCCCGATCGGGCAACCGGGTGAGGTGAGCGAGTAGGTGACGAAGACCTCGTTGCCGTGGCCTTCGCCCGTCTGGTTGACCTCGACGTCGTAAATCAGGCCGAGTTCGACGAAGTCGAGGCCGAGTTCTGGGTCGATCACTTGCTCGAGCGCTTCGTACACGTCGTCGGGGGTCAATGCAGGCATAACTTGAAGTGTAGGCGCGGCCGGTTAATGTTGCCCCGATGATCGCGCTGCTTTTTGTGATTCTTTTCATCGCCGTCCCGGTGATTGAGCTCTGGCTGATCCTCCAGGTCGGCGAACTGATCGGCGTGATGCCGACAATCCTGTTGCTGCTGCTGGATTCACTGCTCGGCGCCTGGCTTGTGAAGAGCCAGGGCGGCGCGGTCTGGCGCAACTTCCGCATGACCGTTGACGCCGGGAAGATCCCCGCCAACGAGGCCGTTGACGGCTTTCTCGTGATCATGGGCGGCACGCTGCTGCTGGTCCCGGGGTTCATGTCCGACATCGTCGGGATTCTGCTGATTGCCCCGCCTTCGCGCGCGTTCCTGCGCAATCGCGTGATCAAGATCGGCCTGGGCCGCTCGCGTGCGGTGTTCATGGGCGGCTTCGTAGCTGACGATACGGGTGTGCGAGACTTCGCCCACTCTGACCAGCCGCGCAGGCGCACCTCTTCAACACAGGGCGAGCGCGAGCCGGAATTCGACTTCGAAACGCAGCAGCTTCACGAATGACAACCATCCAGTCTGTACCTCTACTTGAGGCTGAGAGTCTGGCTTTTTTCGAGCCGGAGAAGAGCATTTTCGGCATAGCCGGACCGCAGGTTTCTGTGATGTTCTCCGGCAAGGGCGACGCGCAGACGCTGGGCTTTGCGGTCAGCGATGTCCAGCAGCTCACCACCTTGAGCAACACTCACTGGCAGGCGCAGATGCAGTCGGCCAAGGGCGCTTTTGAGCTTGACTGGCGCAGCAAGGAACAGAGCGCGCACCTGGACAGCAGCGAGATCATCGTCTGCGACGTGTCCGGGCGCGTCGCTGAGAACGAGCGGCGCGAACGCCGCTTCAAAAGCATTGGAGTCTCGACGCTCCCCTCCCGCCGCCCTGGCCCACCCGTGTTGCGGTCGATCGTCGCGCTGTTCGACAATGGCGACAGCTTCTTCCTGAATGCCTACAAGCCCGCTGTTTACCACGGCCACGGCGATGAACGCAACGACGCCGTGCTGATCGAGAGTGGCAGTGCCAACCCGATCGCCGACGCCCGCCTGTCGACCGTTTTCAGCAAGGATGACCTGCACACTCAGGCTGCACTTGAGCTTTGGCTTGAGGACGATGAGCTCCCGCGTCGGATCAGCGGCGAGGCAATCGCCGGCACTCACGTCGAGTTGACCGATCGCGACGTCGCCCTGGCTTTCTACAACTGGACGATGGGGCCGCACAGCGGCATCGGCTACTACGAGATCGCCCTCGCGGCGCCGCCACGGATCGCAGCCTGACATGGCCGGCGTCCGGGTCATCATCAGTGATTTCGGCGGGGTGCTGACAAACCCGCTCGAAGAGGCCTTCATCGCCTGGCAGCAAGAGACGGGGATTCCGCTCGAGGAGCTGGGAAAGGCGATGTTCACGATCGGCGAAGCGCTCGGCGAGAACCCGCTCTACAAGCTCGAGAAGGGCGAGATGAGCGAGTCCGATTTTGAACGCGTGATGCAGGACCAGCTACGCAGCCAGCTCGGCGACCACACAGAGTTCGTCGATTTCGCGGAGTTCTACTTCAGCCAGCTCGCCCCCAACCAGCCGTTTCTCGACTTTCTGTTCGAGTACAAGGCCGGCGGCGGGCGCCTCGCGCTTCTGACGAACAACGTCAAGGAATGGGAGCCGCGCTGGCGCGCGATGCTGCCGATCGATGAGCTCTTCGAGGCGATCACTGACAGCGGGTTTGAGGGCACGCGCAAGCCAGAGCCGCTGATCTATGAGATCACCTTTCAACGGATCACCGAGCTGCCGGGCCTGGCGGACGTGAAACGAAGCGAGTGCGTGCTGGTCGACGACATCGAGATCAACTGCGATGCAGCGCGCGATTTCGGCTTCAAGGCCGTTCGCTACCACGGTGAGTGCGCGGACGTGCTGCGCGAACTGAAGCCGTTGCTGGCTTAGTTGTCAGACCCGATCCGGTCCCAGATGTAGATGCGCATCGCCTCTGCGGCGAGCTCCATCGTCTGCTGGGGCGGGAGCCAGGGCAGGACCGTCTCGAGCATCTCCTCGTCAGAGGAGCCGCTTTCGAAGGCCTCGTCGCTGCGGAAGCTGGCGGCGATGCGCAGGGCCTCGCGACGGTTGTCCTTGTCGAGCGACGTGTAGGCGCCGATCAGGAAGTCGCGGTTGGCAACGGGTTGGCCGACTTCCAGAGACGCGTGCCAGGCGGCGAGGACCGTGAGGTCGTCGGAGTCCAGCGCGCGGATCGCTTCGCCGTAGTGGATCGGGAGCTCAGAGTCCGGGAGCGAGTTGACCCAGGCGTGGACGACCTCTGTGACGAGTTGGCGACGCGCCTCGCGGCCGACGCTGCCCGCGACGACGCGTACCGCGTCCTGGGGCTCGATGAAACAGAGGGACATTAGGGGCCAATCTATGGCCCGGGGGCGACGGAAAAGCGCGGCTTTGCCCTGGGACCCATGGTCAAAACCCAGGCCTCACCTTCGGACCTCGCTTAGCCATGGGGTTTGAACTCCATGCCCCGTCTCTGGGACGGGGGCATGGAAGTTTTCCCGCTTGTTCAAGCGATCCGTTCTAGCTGCAACCGCCGGTCGAGACGGCGCGACTGGTGTCGACCTGGGCGAGCGTCTGGGCGATCTGCGGCCCCGGCACGCCGTAGCCGCGTGAGTTGTCGCTGTCGCTCTTGGCCGCGAAAACCGTGGTGCGCACGCGGCCGGCTTCATCGACGATCGGTCCGCCGGAGTTGCCGTGCCGGACCATGCCACGGAAGGTGGTCATGCGGCGCGTGATCGGGCCGCCCCCGTAGATGTCGTCGGAGACGACGGTGGTCGTCGAGCCGATGCGCGCGGGCTGAATGTCCAGCGGACCGTTGAGCGGATAACCGATGACGGCGCCGGAGGTGCCCTTCGCTGTGTCGGTGATCAACTCCAGCGGCTGCGCCGTGAGTCCCGGGACGTAGAGCACCGCGAGGTCGTTCTTTGCGTCAAACCAGACGGCCTGAGCCGCGAGCTGAGAGCCGTTGCCCAGCGGCTGGACGGTCGTGTCGATCTCGCCGGCGATCACGTGCGCGTTGGTGACCACCAGTCCGGAGCTTGCGACCCAGCCCGAGCCTTCGATGCCGTAGCCGCATGCAGTACCGAGCACACGCACGGTGGACTGAGCCGCGCGCTGGACGTCCGGGTCACGAGCAACGGCGCTGTCGGGAGCAGAGACGTTCGGAGCGGGTCCGTTGATCTGCGGGACCGGGTCGATGCGCGCGAGCGCGTCGAGGACGCCTGTGCTGGGCGGCAGCAGTGCATTGAGCTGCTTGAGCACCGTTGAGGTGCGGATCTCGCGGCGCAGTTCCTTGTTGGCGCGCGACTGGGTGATCGCGGCCGCGCCGACCCAGACCACGCCGATCGCGAATGCGGCCAGCAGAACCGCCCCCATCGCACCGTCGATCCTGCGCGCGCCGAGACTGGTGAAACGCACGCGCAGGCGGTAGCCGATCAGCAGCGCGACCTCGGCGAGGACGCCGCCGACGATCAACGCTGCGGCGAGCGCCAGGAGCGGCGTATAGGGCGAATCGTTGCCGCTCTCGAGCAGTCTGCCCGCGAGGTTCACGCCGACCAGCGTGCCGCCGACAAAGCCGATCAACGAGGACATGCCGATCACGGCGCCCTGGCGGAATCCCCAGGCGGCGAAGAACACCACGCCGAGGATGATCGTCGCGTCAAGCAGACTCATGCAGAGATGATGACGGGGAGCAGAAAAACTTCGCCCATCAGGCGTCCAGCTGCAGCTTCAGCTGCGCGCGGGTCAGACGTCGAGGGTGATCTGGGCCTTGTCTTTGCCGTCACGCGACTCGAGCTCGAGCTCGAGCGGGCGGGCTTCAAGCGAGGCCTGCGACATGCGGAAGAGGACGAGCCCACCGCGGATCGGTCCGACGAAGGCCGGCGTGTTGGCGACTGGAAGCATTGCGCCCCTGCCGATCGGTGACGGTGCGTAGCCCCAACCGGGAGCCTCGACTTCGAGTGGTTCGAACTCTTCGCCGGCGGCGGTGACGATCTTCATCTCTTCGGTGCCGATCGGAAGGATGCGGCGGTCCGAGTCTTCGTTGGTCACGTACATGAAGACGCCGAAGTAGGCGTCGCCCTTGGCGGGCGCCGGCTGGCCTTCGAGGTAGAAGCTGTCCTCGACGTCCTTGGGGTTGAGCATGCGCGAAATCTGCACCTGGTAGTACGCGCCGTCCACGTAGACGCGGATGCCTTCGTTCTTGGCTTCGGCGGGCTTGGACTCTTTTTCGCAGCCGGCCGCCGAGAAGGCGACGATGGCGACCGCGAGCAGGCTGACCAGACGGATGAACGCGCGCGAGGCGCGCTTTGATGACGAAGAATGCTCCATGCGGTGCGGCAGTCTAGTAAGTGGCCCGGCGGGGTAAGTGACGATCGTCGCTTGTTCGCGCGATCAGGGGTTCGGGACGTACGTCGGGTCCAGCCCGGCGACGGTCGGGCGGTCGCCCCGGACGGCTCCGGGAGCGCCCTCAAGGATGTCGCGAAGGCGCTTGATCCCGCGGTTCATGCGGCGCTGAATCTGGCGACGCTCGCCGAATTCGCGCAGGCGGTCTGCCGGGTTGAGCGGGTAGGTCTCGAGGATCCAGGTGACCTTTGTGGCGCCGCCAGACTGCTCCTCAAGAAGAAACTCGATGGCCATGTCGACGCGACCTCCGCGGCCGGTGGAGCCCTCTTCGAGGATGCGCTGGCCGCTTACGGCCTGCGTGATCGTGGTGCCCGCGCGGCGGTCCCGGAGCTTGCGGTGCATGCGGTAGCGCGCACCCGCGCCGATGCCCTTGGGCTCGACGCGCGTCAGGTGGAACTCACGGAAGAGGTCTGGTGCGAACTCAGTGCGTGAGCCGATGTCGAGCAGGTACTCGTAGATCTCTTCCGGTGAGCGGTCGATCGTGATCTTGGCCTGAGCCGAACGCATCTGGCGATCCTATTCCGTCGAGATCGACGGGTCGGCCTGCTCGCTCTCGGGGACGCACTGGTAGAAGTTCTCGGCCGCTGAAGCGGCGAGCGCGACCATGCGCTCGGCCTCTTCGCTCTGGCCGCTTTCACGCAGTTCGTCGGCGTAGGCCTCGAGCAGCTCCTGGATGTCAAGCAGGCCCTCGGCGTCGATCTCTTCGATCACTGCCTTGGCGCCCTTGCCGAGCCTGTGCTCGAGCGCTTCTTTGGTCAGGCCCATCTCTGGCCACTTGCGCATGTAGATGCGACCACCGGTCATTCCGGCGCAGGCCCACGGGCCCGGGTCTCCGAGCACGACCGCGCGACCGTCGGTCATGTACTCGAATGCGAAGCCCTTGATGTTCGCGCGGTCGGCGATGCAGCCGAGCGAGTCGTCCAGCGGCACTTTCGGCTCGCCGGCGATCACGACATCTGCGCCGGAGAGGCGGATGCAGCAGCGTGAGTCGGCGTCGCCCTGGACAAACAGCCTGCCACGCTGCGCGCCGTAGGCGAAGGACTTGCCCACAGAGCCGTTGACGCGCTTGCCGAAACGGTTCACGCCTTTGAGCACGCTGATCTGACCGCCGAGCATCGACTTGCCGACGCCGTCCTGGGCACCGCCCTGAACGTCGATGTTGACGCCGTAGACGTTGAATGCACCGAGGCCGCCACCGGCAACGGAGCCGTTGTCGAACTTGACATTGACGAGGGTGGCGTCAGTGGCTTCGGGGCCGTCGCCGAAGATCCGCGAACGCGAGATACCGCCGGCGAGCTCTGTGCCGAGCACGCGGTCGTTGGCGTTTGTCGAACGCGGGTACGCGTAGGAGATCGGATCGTCGCCGACTCGAGCCGGGCCGCCGCAGACGTCCGCGACAAGCCCCGCGATCGTCTTGGAGGCCTCTTTTTCGGGGAGCATGATCGGCCGCGAGACGATGATTCCGGCTTCTGCGCGCTCGTCGGCGATCGCTTCGACCGGCAGATCCAGCGGGGTGAGGTCGAGGTACTCCTCGAGCGGGGCGATCAGCTCGGTGATGTCGACCTTCTCGGCCGCGGCAGACTGCACCAGCAGGTCAGATCGACCGACCAGGTCCTGAGAGTTTTCGTAGCCCAGCATCGCGGTGATTTCGCGGACTTCTTCGCCGATGCCCTTGAAGAACGTGGCGCAGGCCTCGACGGCGGTGGGCAGCACCTGCGGAGTGAACTTCTTCAGCCCGTGCTGCTCGGCCTGCTCGACGGTCTCGATCTGCGTGGCGATACCGACGTGGCAGGTGTCGAGCTGACACCCACGGCAGATCGTGCAGCCGAGGCTGACCATTGCGAGCGTGCCGAAGCCGACGCGGTTGGCGCCGAGCATGTGCAGCTTGACGATGTCCCAGCCGTGGCGGTAGCCGCCGTCGGCCCAGATCTCGACGCGGTTGCGGATACCGGCCTCCATGAGCGCCTGGTGGACGGCGCGGGTACCGATGTCGCTCGGGAGGCCGACGTGGCGCAGTGCGTGCGCACGCGCGGCTCCTGTGCCGCCTTCAAAGCCTGAGAGCGTGATGATGTCGGCGCCCGCCTTGGCGATGCCGACGCCGATCGTGCCGATGTTCGGGACGACCGGCACCTTGACGGCCACGCGGGCGTCGGGGTTTGCCGTCTTCAGCTCGTCGATCAGTTCCGCGAGGTCCTCGATCGAGTAGAGGTCGTGGTTGTTGGACGGGCTGATCAGGTCCGTGCCGGTGGTGGCGTTACGCGCGGCGGCGACCTTCTCGGTGACCTTTCGCGCGGGCAGGTGTCCGCCCTCGCCGGGCTTTGCGCCCTGGCCGATCTTGATCTCCAGGAGGTACGAGCTGTTCAGGAGGTCCGAGGTCACACCGAAGCGGCCGGAGGCAACCTGCTGGCCGCGGTGCTTGGGGTACTGGCCGATCATGTCGTGGGGTTCGCCGCCCTCGCCGTTGACCGACAGGATGTTGAGCTGCTTGGCGGCCTCGGCATAGGCGCGGAAGGCGGTCTCTGACTGCGAACCGAAGCTCATCGAAGCGATCACGATCGGGTAGTCGTGATGGCCGACGGCGGCGCTCACCTGGTCCACCGGAATCGGCTCGCGGTCGGACTTGAAGTCCATGATGTGCCGCAGACTGACCGGGCTCTCGGCCTCGAGTTCGCGGACCTTGTTGCTGTAGTCCGCATAATCGCTGCGCTGGTTGGCGACGGCGTTTGCGGCCTTCCAGACCTTCGGATAGAAGTGGAAGGTCTTGGCGGGCTTGGCGACCTCTTCTTCGGCGAGTACGCGCTTGCGTACGTCGCCGTCGGCGTCGAGTTCGGCGAAGCCGAGGCCACCCTTGTCCGAGCCGAAATAGCTCTTGGTGCCGAGGATCTCTGCGAGTTCCGGTCGCAGTCCGATCGCGCTGAACTGACGCGCGTAGCCGCGGATCTCGTGGATGCCGATTGTGGAGATGACTTTCTCCATGCCCTTGCGCAGCGCGGCGCAGAGGTTGTTGTAGTCGGACTCGTAGTCGTCGACGCAGGCAACCTCGAGCATCACGTACGGACAGATGCCGTCGGCGCCGAGGCCCAGCGCGATCATCACATCGTGGACGTTGCGAATCGCTCCGCTGCGCAGGAGCAGGCTTGTGCGGCGGCGGAGGTTGACCTCGCCGGATTCGAGTTTTGCGGTCTTCAGCGCGGAGTCGATCGCGCTGACTGCAAGGTGCGGGTCGATGAAGCGGCGGTCGCCCTCGTACACGGTCCTGTCGGACAGGACGATCAGCTCTGCGCCGCCGCGAACGAGATCGACTGCTTCGTGCTTCAGGCGCTCGATCGCGCCCTTCGTGTTCTCGGATTCGAGGCAGGCGATGTCGAGCACCGCGCTGCGGTGACCGGCGAACTCCTCCCAGAGATCTTCAAGCAGGTAGGTCTTGTGGGTGCGCGCGATGCCGCGCAGCGTCTCGGCGTTGAGCGGGGCGATCTCGTGGTGCCCGCCGAGGACGATCGGGAAACTCAGCTCCACGGTCGTGGACTTCTCTGTTGCGGCGGTCGGCGCCGGGCGTTCACCGAAGACGGTGCGGCAGGAGAAGTGCTCGATCTCGCGCTCGCGGTCGATCGCCGGGTTGGTGACGACGGCGACGGTCTCCTTGAAGTAGTCGGCGATGTTCTGGCGTTCCGGGCTGAGCGCGGCGAGCGGGCCGTCGTAGCCGAGCGAGCCGATCGGCTCGGCGCCGTTGCTGGCCATCTGCTGGATCAGCTTCATGTCGTCGCGCTGCCAGCCGAAGCCACCGAGCACGACGTCACTGACCTTCACCGGCTCGGCAGGGCCGGCGTGTGAGTAGCCCGGGATGTCCGGGCCCTCGAACGGTCCGCCCGTCAGGAGCGCGGTGTCGTGGCGTGGGAATTCTGTGATCTTCGTGCGCTCGCGCCAGCGACGGTAGGCGGTGTGCTGGAGCTCGTCGTGCGGGATCAGGCGCGCATCCTTACCGGGGGTGACGATCACGCCGATCTTCTCGCCAGGGGCGAACGGCTTGGGGTCCGAGACGACGTCGGCGACGGGTGCCACGCCGGGCTCGGATGAAAAGATGTAGTCGTCGACCGTCTCGACCTGCCAGAGCGGGCGCAGGCCAAGCGCGTCCGTACTGAACACGCACTCGTTCTCTTCGCGGCTGATCAGGGCGACGGGACCCTGCGTGAACGGCCCGAAAACCTGGCGCAGGTACATGTAGAAGTGCTGGAGATCATCGGAGAGGTACTTGATCTCGTTGACGATCGGCGGGAGCACCATTTCCATGGTTTCGATCAGGCTGATGCCGTCACGTTGGATGAAAGTGGCGACCGAACGGTTGAAGTCCTGACTGTCGGAGCCGTCGCTGTGGATCGGAACGCCGAGCAGGCGAGCCTCTTCACGCAACTGCACGATCGTGTTGATCTCGCCGTTGTGGCCGATCACGCTGAAGGGCTGGACGCGCTTGAAAGTCGGCCAGGTGTTTGTGGAGTAGCGGTTGTGGCCGAGCACGAAGACGGTCTCGAGGCGCTCGTCGAGGAGGTCCGGGAAGTACTTGCCCAGGGCGAGCGGGGCGCCCATCACCTTGTAGACGACGTTCGAGTGCGAGAAGCTCGCGACGTGGATGTCGAACTCCTTCTCGAGCTCGATCGTCAGGTCAAAGCAGGCGCGCTTGCCGTCGATGATTCCGGCGATCTGCCAGAAGACGGGCTCTTCCTCGCGGGCGGTCGGTCCGAGCGCCGAGCTGTCAACGGCGCCTTCGCGCTGGGCGAGGACACGGAAACCGGCGCTCGACATCAGCTCCAGGGCGTCGTGCTGGACTGCCTTTACGTCGGAGTTGCGCGGAACAAAGATGTGCGCGACTGCGAACTTCTCGTCGAGCGCGAGGTCCGGGGCGTGGCCGTCCTTGCGGACCTCTTCGGCCCAGATCTTGCGCGGGATGTCGATCTGCACGCCGCAGCCGTCACCTTCGCCGTCGATGTTGCCGGCGCGGTGGAGCATCTGGTGCAGGGCGTCGAGCGCCAGCGGGATCGGGGCGTACGAGGGCTTGCCGTCCTTGCGGACAGAGGAGTAGAGAGCGCAGGCGTCCCGGTCCTCGACTGACTGCGGCGGGCGCAGCGGCGAGTAGTCGTGACGATGGTCAAAGCGCGCGACTTCAGAGTTGGGAACGGTTGTGGCCGTTCGCGGCGCCGCGGTGTGCCAGGCGGACAGCGGCGCGTCAGAGTCGCGCGGTGTGATTTCGTTTTTCATGCTCTCTCCTCGGGACCGCGCCTTGCTTCGAGAGGGCGCGCGTTCGGGGTGGGATTCCGGCGTGGCTGGACCGTGGTCCGCTTGCCGAGCGAAAATTGAGTTTACAGCGTGGAGAGGGTTATGCGCGGTGACGTAGACGGTGAGATCCCGGCGAAAAAGCCGCAATTTGCGACCGTCCTGTCAGACCCGGTCGGACAGGTGGCCCGCAAATTGCGAACTTTTGGGGTGCTTTCAGACTTCTACGTCGAGGCCGTGGGGGCTGAAGGGGACGCGCTGCAAGGTCCAGCCGTCGCCGAGGTGCTGACCGGCGGCGTCCATCACGTTGCCTGTGTCGTCCCACGTGGTCCAGATCAGAACCGTCGGTCCGGCCCCGCTGATCGTCGCGCCGACGGCACCAAACCCCGGCGCAGACTCAACCAGCGCCGCCGATTCCGGGTACAGATGCGCCCGCCGCGGCTGATGCAGCACGTCCACGAGCCCTCGCGAAAGCAGCTCCAGGTCTCCGCGCTCCAGCCCGAGCACCACATTCGAAGCATTCCCTATCGATGCAACCGTCTCACCCATCGGCACCAAATCGGGCAACGCTGCCCGCGCAGCGGAAGTAGGCACAGGCGGCCCGGGCGGCGGATAGGCAACGATCGCCTCAAGCCCAGCCGGCGGCTCAATCCGCGTGACCGTCCCGCCCGCACAGACCACAAACCCGCCGTACAAAGAGGCCGCCACGTTGTCGGGATGTCCCTCGACCAACGTCGCCTGGTGAAACAGATCGATCCCCAGCTCGAAGATGTGATCCGCTGCCGCAAGCCCGGCCAGGATCGCCGAAGCGCTCGACCCCAGGCCGCCCGTCAGCGGGATCTCAGATGAAACGCGAAAGGTGAAGTCATCAGCGCTGTAGAGCGTCTCGAATGCCCTGACGATCAAGTTGCTCTTGTCAACAGGGACGTCAAGGTCCGTCTCGATCGCGAACACGCCGGTCTCTTCGACCTCGACGGTCAATGTGAGCGAAAGCGCCCCGGCCAGCACGTCAAAACCCGGCCCCAGGTTGGCCGAGCTCGCCGGAACCTTGACGACCCGGCGGCGGTTCATCTAGCCCAGCACTGCCTTTTCGAGATCGCCCATCTCGGGCTCGCAGGGAATCACAGACCCGACGTTGTCAAATGCCGTGTCGGGGTCCTTTAGACCATTACCGGTGAGCACGCAGACGACCTTCGGGCGCGCGCCTTCGGCGCCGGCGCGGGCTGCGTCAGAGACTCCGTGCTTGATCAGACCCGCGACGGACGCGGCCGAAGCCGGCTCGCAGAAGACGCCCTCGTTGGCCGGGAGCCAGCGGTAGGCGTCGAGGATCTCATCGTCGGTCACGGCGCGCACCGCCCCGCGCGACTCGGTGATCGCCGCCATCGCCTCTTCCCAGCGCGCCGGGTTGCCGATGCGGATCGCCGAAGCGACGGTCTCTGGATTCTCGACGCGGTGCCCCTCTACGAGCGGCGCGGCGCCGGCTGCCTGGTAGCCGTTGAGCTCGGGTGCCTCGTTGTACTCCTTGAAGCCCTTCCAGTAGGCCGTGATG
>JAEMRJ010000198.1 GCA_016463365.1 Thermoleophilaceae bacterium
CTTTCAGCGCGAGCCCTTCAGCTAACTCCGTAGGCCTGTTCGAAAGAGAAGCAACAGCCGTACCCCATAAATGAACCTGCCCGCGCCTCGCGCTGACATTCACGTACCCCGGTACCCGCTGCTCGCAGCACTGATCGCCGCCACCCTGGTTGTGCTGGTGCTCGCCTGCGGCTCTGCCTCTGCGGCCGACGCCGGTCCCACTTCGTCCACCGGTGGCTCAGGCTTCATCGTCCAGCCGGTCACCGCCCCGAAGGGCGCCTTCGTCGGCAAGCCCGCAGAGCTCAACGGCCACCTCGCCGGCGCGACGGGAACGATCTCAATCACGGCGAAGCGCGGCAAGGCCGACTGGCTGCCGATCGGCACCGCCGAGGCAGACGCATACGGCGACTTCACCTTCACCTGGACGCCGCCCAAGCACGGTCGCTACAACTTCCGCTTTGCCGAGCCCGGCGCGACTGCAGCCTCCGATGACGCACCGCCGCAGGGCACCGTTTCGGTCTACCGTCGGCAGAAGGCCACCTGGTACGGCCCGGGCTTCTACGGCAGCCGCACCGCCTGCGGTCAGAAACTGACCAGGCGCACGCTCGGCGTTGCACACAAGACGCTTCCGTGCGGAACTCGCGTCGAGTTCTTCCTGCGCGGCAAGCGCATCACATTGCCGGTTATCGACCGTGGCCCGTACGCAAACGGCGCGACATGGGATCTGACGCTCACGGCGATGAAGCGTCTGGGCAGCTCGAGCACCGAGGTCCTCGGCGCCCTCGCGCTTTAGATACTTCAGTATGAAAATAATTCCTGACCAGATTCGTCGGAATACCGCCTAAAGTGTCGCCAACGCGGTACGCCCCACACCGCGATTTTGGACATGGCTGAAAAAATCTCTTTCTTAATCGTCGATGACCACCCGGTCCTACGTCAAGGCATCTCTGCGGTGCTGAAGGCGCAGTTCGCGGGATCGACCGTGCGCGAAGCCGACAGCTACGACCAGGCTCTGGAGCTTGGCAAGAAGTCCGCTCCTGACGTGATCGTCGCCGACCCCAACCTCGGCGGCCTCGACGCCACCACCACCGTCTCGAAGCTGCGCCGCGGACTCGGCGCGCCGATCGTGGTATTCGCAGACAACGGCGACATGCGCGTGCTCGCGCAGGCGCTCAAAGCCGGAGCCCGGGCATGTGTGCGCAAGGACTCGTCGGCCGATGTGCTGGGCGAAGCGATCGAATCGGCCCGCTCAGGCAAGTTTTTCATCGATGAAGCGCTGGCAGACGGCGCCACCTACGGCGGCGAGGACGGGGACCTCACCCTGACCGACCGCCAACGCGAGATCCTGCAGATGTTCGCCGACGGCTTTCACACCGAAAAGGTCGCCGACGCGCTAGGGCTTTCTACGGAGACGATCCGCACGCACACCAAGCGGATCCTCGCCAAGCTGAACGCCAACACCCGGACGCATGCAGTTGCGATCGCGGTGCGGGCTCAGATCCTCGACTAACACACCGCAGCGTCGCTCAGCCGTAGCGCTCGCCGGTGATTTCGCGCAGCTTTGCGCGGTTGTGCGTGGCCAGCACGCGGCGCACTGTGCCTGACCGCGAACGCATGATCAGCGATTCTGTGGTCGCCTTTTTGCGCGGGTAGCGAACGCCCTGGAGCATGTCGCCGTCGGTCACGCCGGTGGCGGCGAA
>JAEMRJ010000018.1 GCA_016463365.1 Thermoleophilaceae bacterium
ACCTCGGCATCGCGATCGGCACTGACGGCGTCGGCAGCAAGGTGATCATCGCCGAACAGATGGGCAAGTTCGACACAGTCGGGATCGACTGCATGGCGATGAGCGTCAACGATCTGATCTGCGTCGGCGCCACTCCGATTGCTCTTGTGGACTACATCGCTGTCGAGCACGCGGACCCGGAGATGCTCGCCGGAATCGCGACCGGCCTGAAGATCGGCGCAGAGCTTGCCGGCGTGGAGATCCCCGGCGGCGAGCTGGCGCAGCTTCCCGAACTGATCAAGGGCCACCCGAGCCCGAGCGGCTTCGACCTGGTCGGCGCAGCGTTCGGCACGATCGCGCTCGATCAGATCATCAGCGGCGACTCGATCGAACCCGGCGACGTGATCATCGGACTCCCGAGCAGCGGTATCCACAGCAACGGTCTCACACTGGCGCGCAAGGCACTGCTCGACGACGCCGGCTACGCGCTCACCGACACGCCGGAGGAACTCGGCGGCAAGTCGGTCGGCGAAGAACTTCTCACCCCCACCGAGATCTACGTCAAGCCGATCATGGAGCTGCTGAAGTCTCCGGTCGACGTGCGGGGGCTTGCGCATCTGACCAGCGGCGGAGTGCTCAATCTTCTGCGCCTCAGCAGCGACGTCGGCTACGTCTTCGAGACTCCGCTCAAGCCCCAACCGGTCTTCGAGATGATCCAGCAGGCCGCTGGCGTCTCTGATGCCGAGATGGCCGAGGTCTTCAACATGGGCTGCGGTTTCTGCGTCGTCGTTCCGCCCGAACAGGCCGACGCAGCAGACACGCTCTTGCGTACGCACTACGACGGCGCGCACGTGATCGGGCGCGTCACCGACAACGCCGGTCAGGTTGCCGTCACGCCGACCGGGCTGATCGGCGACAAATCCGGCCTACGAGCCGTTTAGCGCCGGACCAGTACGGGGGTTCCGGCCACAACGTGCCGCGCCAGATACCGCACCAGGTTGTTGGGCACGCGCACGCAGCCGTGTGACCGGGCGCTCCCCAGCGGATCGCTCAGCGACGCGCCGCCGCGGCCATGGATGCCGATCGTCCCGTCGCCGCCGTCGAAGCTCTTGAGCTTCTGGGAGTTGGCATTGAGATGAAAGATCCACGGGCCGCTGAAACCACCGGGATCAGGTTGCTTCACCACCTCGCGGATCGCGAAGAGCCCGGTCGGGGTCGGGGTCGAGCGCGCCCCGACGACCACTTTCGTGCTGCGCATCGCGCGGCCGCCCTTGAACACCGTCATCCGACGGCTCGAGCGGTCGACGGTCACGCGCCACTGATTGCGAAAGATCTGCGCGTGGTCGGCCGGAATCCAGCCGTAGGTGCCGTTGGGCTTACGCGCGAGCAGCAGCTTGATCCACAGCTTGCCTGACTCGTCCGCCGCCGACTTCACCGCCATCAGCTGCATCGGGCCCTTGTCCCACGGAGCACGCGAGTTCACCGTCCCGACGCGAGCGCTCCTGGCCGACGGGCCCGAACGCGCCGCGCTCTGCACGACGACGCGCGCCGCGTATGAAGCCTTCGCACCCGGCGCCGTCACCTGCTGCGCATCAACCTGCCCGCCGGCTCCCGCCGCGAGCACGAGTGGAAGCGCCAGCGCTGTGCCGATCATCCCGCCGTCCCGCCTCCGCGCGATGCAACTGCAGGCACGCGGATCCGCGCCTGGGCGCGAACGGTCTTTGCGTTGGTCGCGTTGGCGCTGACCGGATTGGTGACAACCCCGCCGCGTCCGTTGTTGACCCGGAAGGTCGGCTTGTAGGTACGCGAGGAACCGGGCGAAAGCGTCGCGATCTCCCAGCAGAGCGAGCCGCTGACGAGCTTTCCGCCGGCCTTCTTCACCACGCTGAGGCGCGACGGGATCTTGTCGCAGACCTCTACGCGCACGGCCGTCACCTTCGAGACGTTCTTGACCTTGATCGTGAACTTGACGTGACCGCCGACCGGCACAGAGCTGCGATTTGCGACCTTGGTGATCGAGAGCTTCGCGGTGCTCTTGCCGGCAACGATCGGTGAGGTCGCTGTGTTGTCTCCCGGGTTGCGGTCGTTGAGGGCAGTGACGGTGGCCGAGTTCACGATTGAACCGGTCGCCGCCACGACGGCGGTCAACGTGAAGCTCTTGCTGCCGCCCGCCGCGATGTCTCCGAGCTGGCACGTGACCACCGGATCGACGAACGCGCACGAGGTGGCGTCCCCGCCGCCGGCCGACTTGAAGATCAGCCCTGCCGGCAGCGTGTCGGTGACGACGACCGAACGAGCGGTGTCCGGTCCGCTGTTGGCCACGGTCATCGTGTAGGTGACGGTGTCGCCGACCTTCGGGCTGCTCTGCGACGCCGTCTTGGTGATCGTCACGTTGGAACTCGTGGGGTAGGCGTTGTTCTCGATCGGCGTGTTGACCGACGAGCTGTTGTTGGAGAGGTCTGGATCGGGGGTGGTCGATGCCGCAGTCGCAGTGTTTGTCACGGTCGAGCCGACGACCGAGTCCTGCGGCACGGCGACGACCACGATCTGCGCCGTCGCGTTGATCGCCATGTCGCCGAGCTGGCACGTGACCGTGCCGCCGCTCTCGGTGCAGCTGCCGACTGACGGGGTCGCCGACTGGTAGCTCAGGCCGGCCGGGAGCGGATCGGTCACGACAACCGCTTCAGCCGTCGCGGGACCGTTGTTCACGACCGAGAGCGTGTAGGTCAGGGGATAGCCGGCCGCGCCGTAGCTCGGGCCGGTCTTGACGATCGCGACGTCTGCATTCGGTCCGACGGCGACGTCCACGCTGTCGGTGTTGTTCGGCTGGATCGTGTCGGGCGTGACCGGCGATTCGACATGCGCGGTGTTGGTCACCGTGGCGTCGCTGTAGTCAAACCCGGCATTCACGTTCACCCGGATCTCGACGTTGTCGCTCGGGGCCATCGTCGGCAGGTCGCAGCTGAGCAGCTGGCCAGCGACCGTGCACGTGCCGCTGCCGACCTCGAACGAGTGGCTGAGGTATGCGATGCCTGCGGGAAGCGTGTCGGTGACCTCCGGCGTGACGGCGTCATCGGGGCCGTTGTTGGTGATCGTCAGCGTGTAGTGGAAGTCGCCACCCGAAGCGACCGACGGACTGGCCGAGGCGGTCTTGTCGATCGCGAGATCGGCCATCGGCGTGACCGTGACATCCGCGGAGTCGGAGTTGTTGGCCGTGCTCGACTCGGTCGTTGTCGTGGAGCCCGTCGCGGTGTTGGTCCAGTCCGTTCCGACGGATTCTCCGCGCACAGTCATGTTCAGAGTGACCGTCTCGCCGGCAACGACGGTTCCGATCGTCCAGGTGACGTCGGCCCCGGCAACGGCGCTGCAGCCGCTTGCTGCAGGCGTCGTCGAAACGCAGGAGAGCCCGAGCGGGAGGTCGTCCACAAGCTCGACGTTCAGAGCGTCGGACGGCCCGTCGTTTGTCACGGTGATCGTGAAGGCGGTTTCGTCGTGATTGATGATCGTCGACGGATCGCCGGTGCTGACGGCCTTGGTCACGACAAGGTCGGCCGTGGTGCCGAGCGGAATCACCTCGGTGTCGGAGTTGTTGCCCGGGACCGGATCGGTCTGATCACCAGTGACCGTCGCGGTGTTGGAGACGGGATCGACCAGTCCGGATCTGACGTGCAACGTCACCGTGAATTCACGCGAGTCGCCGGGCTGAAGCGTTCCTGCAGCGTCGCAGTCGATCTGATCGATCGGACTGCCGCTCGTTGTGCAGCTGTCGCCCGGGGTCGCGGCAACAGCGGAGACGAAATCGAACTCGGTCAGGTCGATGCTGTCGCTCACTTCAACGCCACTCGCGTCGCTGGGGCCGTTGTTGGTTGCCGTGATCGTGTAGACGATGTTTTCGCCGGCCGTGCCCGGGTTCGGGGTTCCGACCTTCGTGATCGCAAGATCCGTTTCGGTCTCGACCGTGATTTCTCCGGTGTCGCTCAACGCGGCCGGGCGTTCGGTCGAGCGCACGGCGGCGGTGTTGATGAAGGTCGCGCCATCGGCGGTGTCGGCCGGCACAAACATCGGAACCGTGATCGTGATCGTCTCACCAGGCGTGAGTGAGTCAAGCGTCCAGTCAATCTGCGTGGCGCTCGAGGAATCGAGCGCGAAGTTGTCGCAGGGCGCCGGCGAGCAGACCGCAGTCTCGGGGTTCGTCGTGAGGTTGTAGGTCAACCCCGCGGGGACCGTGTCGGAGATCTCCACGTCGCGCGCGGTGCCAAGACCAGTGTTCTCGACCACGATCGTGAAGTCGTTCCATGTGCCGGCGATTGCCGTGCCGGCGTCGGGAGTCTTCGAGATCGGAAGCCACGGCAGGATGATCTCGGCGTCCTCGTCGTCTTCGTCGGTGTACGGTGCCGTGGCCGAGCTGGTCGCGCCGGAGGCGTCGGTGCCCGCGATGTCAACGACGTTGGTGTACGGGTCGTGCGGCTCACCATCTGGCAGCAGCGCCGACATGGTCGGGATCGCGTCGAAGGTCAGAACGATCGGTGCTCCACCGCCGGCGATGTCGCCGATGTTGGTCCATGTGAGAGTCGGGCCGGTCGCAACTGGTGTTCCCGCTGGATCGCTGTAGGCGACGCTGTCGCGCTCAGTCGAACCGGCGACGTACTCCCACCCTGTCGGCAGGACATCCGTCACATCTATGTCGTTGAGCGTCGCGACGGAATCCGCATTGCTGATCGTCAGCGTCCACTGGATCGGCTGGTTGATCTCGGCGTAGCCACCGTCGGCCACAGTCTTCAGGACCAGAGGATTGGGCACGTGCACGGTCAGGGTGACGGTGTCCTCCGGCAGAGCGCCCTCGGGGTAGGTACGGGCGTCCGGGTTGGCGGTGCGATCGGCGAGGTTCAGGCCCCAGTACTGTGTGACGCGCGCCGTGTTGGCAACCGTGTCGAGGTTTCTGAAGTTCGACGATGCCGCAAGATCAGCCGTGTAGGTGATCACGATCGGCGCGTCGGCCGGTGCGAGCTGATCGATCTGCCATGCGTAGCTGTAGCCCGGTCCAGGAGCCACGGCGGTCACGCCGGCGGGCAACGGGCCGACCACGATGTTCACGAGGTTGCTCGGCGTCGGGACAGTGTCCTGGATGATCGAGTCGTAAGCCGTCTCTGTGCCCGTGTTGTCGATCGTCACCGTGTAGGTGAAGGAGCTTCCCGGCTGGACGTTGCAGCTGTCGGCGTCGCCGCTCTGGCAGGAGACGTCCTTGTCGATCGTGAGGTTCGGTTCGGTGACCGTGACGGCCTCGGTGTCGGGCGTCGGCGTGACGACGTTCGGCGCCGGGCAGGGTGCCGTGGCCACGCTGCACCACACCGGGCCGGCGGTGTTGGTGAGGATCGTTCCCTGCTGGTTTCCGACAGCGTCATCGATGCGGGCCGTGTACTGCAACTGCAGCACGCGCGGACTCGTGTGCGCCGCGATACTCCCGAAGTCCCAGGTCAGGATGTCGCCGGCTCCGATGCTGGTCGTCGGCGCCGCAGGGGTTGGCGGACAACCGCTCGTGCAGGTGTAGCTGCCGAAGGTGATGTTGTCGAAGCCCGCCGGCATGTCGTCGACCACGCGGAAGTCGTAGAACTGGGTGTTGGCCGGGAGAGCCACCTCGACCGTGTAAGTGACTGTCTGGCCGATCGTGGCGGTGTTGTCGGAGACCGTCTTGATTGTTGCAGTGCCAGCCACCGTGACTGAGTCGGACCTGTTCCGGTTGTAGGTGCGTTCGCCGGCGACCACTCCCGGCATGCTCGTGCCGGTGAGAGCGGCGGTGTTGGTCAGAACCTGGCCACCGACCGGCGCCGGGCTCGAATCGACCTCGACGCAGTAACGCAGCGGCGTGCTCGCCAGTGGCGCGACATCGCCCACGGTCCACGTGATCGTGTTGGCCCCGTCGTTCCAGACACCGGCGGGCGAGGCAGCAGCTCCATTGCAGCGCACAACGGTCCCGCCGTCGGCGATCGGCGTACCAGCGCCGTTGGTCGGAGTGAGACCGGCCGGCACAGTGTCAACCACAACCGTGTCGTGGAGCGGACTGCTGGCAGGACCGCTACCGCGGTTCGGGTTGGTCAGCGTGACCGTGTATTCGATCTCCTGGCCCGGCGAGACGACGTCGTCACCGTCGTTTTCGTTCTTGGCGATCGCCGGGTTCGGCTCGACGATCGTGGTGGTGGTCGTGTTCGAGTTGACATTGCTCTGCGTCGCGCCGAACTGATCTGTGAAGGTGCGTGAGGCGACGTTGTTCCGTGTGTTCCCGTGGTTGTTGCCGACGTCATTGACCGTGACCGAGAATGCGAGGGTGAAGACCTGGGGCGAGTTCGTCGTGTTCTTGTAGGTACCGATCGTCAGCGTCGGCACGCCGCCCGGTGAGGTTGCGCTCATGCCGCCGGGCAGAGCTCCGCCGTCGAGCTGACCGACGACGCTCAGCGGAACCAGCGTGAAGGTGGCCGGAAACTGGTCCACGATCGACATGTTTGTGACGGTCATGCGCTTCGGCAGCGTGAAGGTGACGGTGTAGTTGACGGTTTCGCCAAGCGTCGCCTGGGTGCCGAGGTTGTTGTTCGTCTCGTTGATGCTCGTCGACTGCGTCTTCACGAACGACCCGCCACCGACCACCTTCGAGTCGTCGAATGCCGGCAGGGTCGGTGTCGGGCCCGGCGGCGGCGTGCACTCGGGCCGGAGGCTGTTGTCGGGGAAGTGCGTGAACGTGTCGTTGGGGAAAGGCTGGTTGGTCTCGTTGTCGAACGAGTAGACGCAGGCAACGTCGGGGATCTCCGTGAACGGCGACGAATCGTCGGTCACGGTGAAGTCGAAGGCGAGCGTCGTGGTCGCGCCGGCGTCGACGTCGACGCCTGTCCAGGTGATCGTCGCTCCGCCGCCGCTGTTCACACATGCCGCGGAGTCGGCAATGCCGAGGTTCGCGAAGTTGCTCAGCGTGCTGCAGTCGTAGGGCGAAGGCGTGTGTTCTTGAACCACGCTGTTCACTGCGTCGATCTGACCGCTGTTGGCGACATCCACATGGAACGTCGCAACGTCATTGCCGGAGACAACGACGGTGTCGGGCCTGCCGGCGACGCCGGTGTCGCCGTTGAGCGCGTCGACGCCCTTGGTCAGGCTGATGATCGGCTCCGCGGCCTCGGCCTCGGCCTGGTCGCGGTACGTCGTCACGTTTCCCGCCGTGTTTGCGGTACTCAGCTTGAGCAGGTTGCCGCGCAGCGGCGGGAAGATCTCGGTCGGGTCACCGGAGACGTTGTCGATCGCGGTCGCGATGATGTATTCGAAGGTGTGGCCAGCGGGGTTGACGGTGTCGTCAGGCCCCGCCACGGGAAACTCGATGAAGGTGCCGTTGTCGACGATCGGATCGATCAGCACATCGTTGTTTGCGGTCGGGCCGGTGCCGGGAACGCCAGTCGCGTAGCTCGTGCCGCTCGGCAGGAAGTCGGTCAGCACGATCCCGCCGGTCGAGATGCCGCCGAGGAAATCGACGCGCAGCTTCCAGCAGACGATGTCGCCCGGGCGGTAGGGCGAGGCCGGTCCATCGACATAGCTCGCTCCGGCGGCGGTCGCGCAGTCGACCGGCTGCGGCAGCGAAGCCGGTACTGCGACCTGCTTGTCAAGCGCCGGTCGGTCGGAATTGACGATCGCGACTGAGTTGTCGTCGGTGTCGAGGTTTCCGGGCGTCTCGGTGTGCGCGATGTACGGCGGCGTCGGTCCGACGCAAGCGATCACGCCGGTCGCATCGGAGCAGATCGGGTAGGCGTTGCCGACGATGCTCACGTTGTTGGTCAACGAATCGCCTGAGAGCACCGGTGTGGAGTCGGCGAAGCCGGACTGGTAGAACTCGCGCGTCAGCGTGCTGAACTCGACGAGCGTCTCCTGGTTGTGGTCGAACGATCCCAGGGCCCACGCAACGCTCCACGAACCATCGGGATTTTCGGACGCGCTCGACCAGCTCGGGATCGGGTTGTCGGCGGAGTTGCCGGTGTCTGCGCACTCTGGAGCGGTCGACGGGGTCGCCGGCGGACTGGTCCCGGTCACCGGACACGTGCCGTTGGGTGCGGTGTCGTCGATCACGACGTTGTCAAAGGTGCGGTATTCGCTGGAACGCACGTGCAGACGCCAACGGTTGAGTGCTCCGACCTCGAAGTCGCCCGGAACTGACTCCTTCCAGATCGCCAGGTCTTCGGCCGTGACGGTGTGCGAGGTGTCGTCGCTGACTGCCACCGGCCCGCCACCGCCCTGATACGTCCCGTCGACCGTCGCGTAGTTGGTCAGCGCCGTCTCGTCGACCGTCTCGCCACCGGCGCAACTGTTGTTGTCGAGGTTTGCGACCTGGCCGAGCGAGGCCGCAGTGGGCGTGGCACCGGTCCAGGTCGTGGTGTTCGGGCAGATCGGGATTGCGGCGACGTAGTTGAACTTGAATTCGGCTGCTGGCGCAAGGTCGGCGGCCGGGCCGAGGTTCCAGGAGACGCGGGTGTAGAGGCCGCTGGCGGCCGGGCCTGCGCCGTCGGGGTCGAACGTTCCGAACTCGACTGAGTCCGGGGCCGGGCAACCGTTTGGCAGGCCCGGGATCGGGCCTGAGGCGATCGAACCAGATCCCGGATACTCAAGTGGAGATGGCGAGTTCGTCGGCGAGTCGGTGGTGTTGTCCACGTCGCCGCAGCCGAGGAACTCGAGCCCGGCCGGGAGGTAGTCGACGACCGTGAAGCTGTCGCTCGGGTGGATCGTGTTGTTCTTCAACGTGATCGTGTAAGCGGTCTTGTTGTCATGCACACCGCGAAGCAGTTCGCCCTCGGGGCTCGGTTCGGATTTTTCGATCTGAACGGCACGCAGATCTGTGAAGCTCGGGCCGGTCGTGGCTTCGCTCGAAGCAGAGTTCGCCGGCGTGCCGGTCGGCAGCCCTGCACTGTCGAAGCGCGGCAGGAGCCGCGGGTCACAGTTGACGTAGGCGCCGGCGGCGGCCGGCGGACCCGCAGTTCCCGTCTCGACCGTGTCGCCGGCATCGAACATGCCGGTGTCGTACTGGACTTTGTAGGTCAACGCGAATTGGGAGTTGGGCGCGAGGTCGGCCACGTTCGAGAAGATCAGCGTCGTGTAACCGAGTGCTGGTTGGTCGGCGATCTGCTGCGGAGCGACCGAGGAGGAGCCGGGCACGTATGAGACGCCGGGGGTCAGGACGTCACGGAATGAGAGGTTGAAGCCCGACTCCGGGGCGCCGGGGGGCGAGGCCGGTTGCGAAGCCGTGAGCGTGATCGGAATCTGGTTGGCGTAGAGAACCTCCGACGGGGCAGACTTGTTCAGAGCGATCGCCGGAGTTCCGGCAGTTGGCACAGCGCACGAAACCGCTCCCTCTGCTGCCGCCGGCGAGATGGCCACAAGCACGCAGGCCGCAAAAAGCAAGGACAGAGCAAACAGAAACGAGGCGCAGCGCGATTGCGCCAGTGAGGAAAAGCTCATTGTCAGATTTTCCGACGATGTCCCGCCGGCTGGAGTCGTTGGCATCTGCCCGAACGGGAACCGCTCTACGCTTATGTCGGCGTTCCGAAGTCGTTTCTGCGCAGGCAAAACTCAGTATTGCTGGACTATTCGCGGAAGTTGCCGATCGGCGAACGGACTTGGACGATCGCTTGCCGTAGGAATGCTGATCGTGGCGATCCGCAGGCATTCGGCGTAACTTCTCTACTCAGATGGCGATTTCGGCAACACAGGACGGCCCCGAACTGATCGGCGAGATCGTCGGTGAGCGCTACAAGATCGAGGAAGTCGTCGGTGCCGGAGGAATGGCCACGGTCTACAAGGCCTTCGACCAGACGCTCGAGCGTCCAGTCGCCGTGAAGGTGATGCGCCGCGAAGTCGTCAAAGAGGCCGATCAGCTCGAGCGCTTCCGTCGCGAAGCCCGCGCCGCCGCCAAGCTCAGCCACGCGCACATCGTCACCGTGATCGACGCCGGCGAAGAGAACAGCCGACCCTACATCGTCTTTGAGTACGTCCCCGGCGAGACCCTGAAGCAGCGGATCAAGAGCAAGGGGTCGCTTCCGATCACTGAATCTGTCGCCTACGCGATCGAGATCGGCAGCGCGCTTGTCGCGGCGCACGCAGCCGGCCTTGTGCACCGTGATGTGAAGCCGCAGAACGTCCTGCTCGACCCGCACGGCCACGCGAAGGTTGCCGACTTCGGTATCGCCCGCGAACTCGAGGCCAGCGACGGCCTGACCAAGACTGGCCGCGTGCTCGGCACAACTGACTACGTCTCACCCGAGCAGGCGATGGGCGAGGCCGTCACCGGCCAGAGCGACGTCTATTCGCTCGGGATCGTGCTCTACGAAATGCTCACCGGCGACGTTCCCTTCAAAGGTGAGAACCACGTCGCCGTGGCGATGAAGCACGTCAAGGACCAGTTGCCCGACATTCAGGTCAAGCGCCCTGAGGTCTCGAACGCGCTGGCGGCCGTGCTCGAGAAGATGACCGAGAAGGAGCCGGTCGACCGCTACCTGACGGCCGCGTCAGCGGTTTCCGACCTCGAAGACGTGCTCGCCATGGAGTCGGCCCGCGCCGGCGGCCTCACCGGTGAGGCGACGATCGTCTTTGACGCGCTGCCCAAGCGCTCGCGGCGCCTGGCGCCCAGCGGAGTCTCCCACCCAACCCGCACGAAGGTCGCCTGGCTGGTTGCCGCGCTCGCGACGGTCGGCATCGCGCTGCTTCTGGTCAGCCAGCTGGAAAGCGGTTCCGGTGGCGGTGGCCGCTCCGCGAAGTCGGCTTCTGGAACAGTGATTCCCTTCAAGTCCACCGGCAGCTTCGATCCCACCGCAACCGGCGGCGACGGCAAAGAGCACGACGATGAGTCCCGCAATGCGATCGACGGCAACCCCCAGACCGACTGGACGACCGAGCAGTACCAGGGCGGCGTGTTCGCAAAGCCGGGAATCGGTCTGTGGGGCAGGACATACAAGGCCGCTACTGCGGCGACCGCCACGGTGCGCACGCCCGACGCGTCGCTCACACTCGAGATCTACGGAGCCAGGTCGCTGCCCACGGACCTGTCGGGTTGGACCAGACTCGGCGACGCAAGCGGTGATGTGAACGGCAAGCGCATCAGCCTGCGCAAGGTGCCGGACCTGCGTTATTACATGGTCTGGATCACCGCGCTGCCACCGGCCAGTGGCGGCAGCAGCCAGGCCCATATCTCTGAATTCATCGTCCGTCGCTGACTCCTGTCAAGGTGAAGCGCGCGTTAAGTGACTTGCGGTGATCACCTCCTGCAGGCCAATTGCCGTTATCTTCAACACACTTTTCGGGGATCCAACGATTTACAAGGGGATGTACGAGCGTGAGTTCACGTAAGGAGCAGAAGGAACAGGCCAAGCTCGAGCGCGAGGCCAAAGAGAAGGAGCACGCTGCAAAGGCCGCGCGCACCCGCCGCATGTCGATTATCGGTGGTGTCCTCGGGCTCGCGCTGATCGGCGTCGTGGTTGCAGTCGTCGTCAGCACTGCCGGCACGAAGTCGGAGTCGAACTCAGAAGACGCCAAAGAGGTGAACGCGTTGTTCGCCGGGATTCCTCAGACTTTTGACACGCTCGGTGAGCCCGGCGCCAAGGCGACGATCATCGAGTACGCGGACCTCAAATGCCCCTTCTGTGCCGACTGGTCACGCGACAGCCTCCCGATCGTCGTCGAAGAGGCCGTCAGGACCGGAAAGGCCAAGCTGATTTTCCGGCCGCTGACACTGATTGACGAAAACACAGGTCTCGTCGACTCGATCAACGCTGCGAAATACGCCGGCGCTTCCGGACTCCAGAACAAGATGTTCCCGTTTGTCGACCTTTTCTACCTCAACCAGAAGGCAGAGAGCGACACCTACGCGACCGAGGAGTTCCTCGAGAGCATCGGAGCCCAGGTTGACGGTCTGAACACAACCGAAGCTGCCGACAACCGTGAAAATCCGAAGGTCACCGCCCTGATCCAAGACGCGGAGGCAGCCGCGACCAACGCCGGAGTCAGCGGAACGCCGTCATTCTTCGTCGGCTCCAGCGAAGAGGACGCCGACCAGGAGTCAAACAAGATCGACGTGAGTGACCTGAGCGACCCGCAGCCGATCCTGGACGCGGTCGACGCGCTTCAGTAGCAAGCATGACCGACCGTCGACTGGGAATAGCGATCGCCGTACTCGGATTCATCGGGTTGGGGATCGCTGGCTACCTCACATACGTTCACTACGCCGACCTCGAACCGATCTGCGGAACCGGCGGTTGCGAGGTCGTGCAGAACTCCCAGTACGCAAAGTTTGCCGGGATCCCCGTCCCGGTGCTAGGCCTGCTCGGCTGGATCGCCATCCTGGTCAGCCTGCTGATTCCGGGAGACCTTGGCCGCGCCACGACGGCGCTGATGGGACTCTTCGGCTTCGGTTTCTCGGTCTACCTCACTTATCTCGAACTCTTCAAGATCAAGGCGATCTGCCAGTGGTGCGTCGCCAACGCCGTCGTGATGACGATCGTGATGGTGCTGTCAGTGGTCCGGCTCTGGCGATACCAGCCGCCGGCTTCGGCCGCCCTCAGCGACTGACGACTAGAAGCTGAACTTGCGCTGCTCGCGGTGGCGGGCAGCCGCCAGCTCGAGCAGGCGGTCGAGCAGTTCGCCGTACGGCAGGCCCGAAACCTCGAAGAGCTTCGCGTAGACACTGGTGCTCGTGAAACCGGGGATCGTGTTGATCTCGTTGACCAGCACCTGCGGCGGCGCCCCCTCGTCGCCGTACTCGACGAAGAAATCCACGCGGGCCATGCCGGCGCAGCCGACGAGCTTGAAGACGCGTGAGGCCAGCGCGGCGATCTCGATCTCGAGAGCTTCGTCGATCGGTGCCGGCGCGATCAGGCGCATGCCACCGGCCCTGTACTTGGCGTCGAAGTCGTACCAGTCGGCGTCGAACTCAAGCTTGCCGGGTTGAGAAACTTCGAGCTCATCGTTGCCGAGCACCGAGCACTCGATCTCGTCGCCGGCTGAACCGGCCTCGACGATCACGCGCGGGTCGTAGTTCAGAGCGTCGTCGATCGCTGAGGCAAGCTCCCCGCGCTCAGCCACCCGCGAGATCCCGACGCTCGATCCAAGCCGCGCAGGCTTGACAAAGCACGGAAAGCCGAGCGCTGCGGCCTCATCGAGCAACGCCGCCTGCCTGCGCTCATCGCCGTGCCAGTCATTGGCGCGGATCGCTGCGTAGCGCACCTGGGGAATACCGGCGCGGCCGGCAACTTCCTTGAAAAGCAGCTTGTCCAGGCAGACCGCGGATGCCGCGACACCCGACCCGACGTAGGCGACCTCGAGCGAGTCGAGCGTTCCCTGGATCACGCCGTCTTCGCCGAACGGTCCGTGCAGCACCGGGAACACAACGTCGGCACCGAGCAGCCCTTCGCCGGGCGTGATCGCAAGGGGTTCACCGGTCGGCATCTCTTCGGGGCCGAAGCGCAGAACCTGGAACCAGCGGCCATCGCGGCCGATCTCGACGCGGACCACGTCATGGCCCTGCGCGTGCAGGCCTTTCGCGACGGCCTCGCCGGAGATCAACGACACCTCGCGCTCGCTTGAGCGGCCGCCAGCCAGCAGGACTACTCGCTTGGTGTCTTTCTCGGGCATGCGCGGACATTAATCCCTCGCGCATGCCACTTGGCGCAGTGCCGGGGCTACGGCGTCGTGCCGTCGTCCACAAACTTGCCGATCTCGAGCTCGACCGTCGAGCCCACGTCGGCTGTGCCCTCGGTCGGATCCTGCGAAATCACGTTTCCGTCGTCGGCGTCGTCGGTCACGTCAGTGGTCGTGGAGTTGACCTCGAATCCGGCTTCTTCGAGCTGTGCGATCGCGGTGGACTTCTTCAGACCGACCACGTCGGGCACCTCGTTCTGGCCCGAGGCGACCGAGAGCTTGATCTTTGATCCCTCGTCGGCCTTTCCGCCCGAGGCCGGCGACTGTTTGGTGACCTCGTTTTCGGGTTTCGCGCTCTGTACCTCGGTGGTCGAGACCTCGAAACCTGCGTCCTCGAGTTCCCTCGTTGCGGCGTCGACGTCCTGCCCGAGCACATCGGGAACTGTGATCTGCCTGGGACCCTTGCTGACGAAGAGCTGCACTTCGCTCCCCTTCTGGGCCTTCTCTCCGGTGCCCGGGACGGTGCGCGTGCACTTGCCCTTGGCGATGTCGGGATCGAACTCCTTTTCGACCTTCACGGTCAGGCCCTGGGCTTCAAGTTGCTTGGTCGCCTCGGCCTCGCTGAGGCCCTCGACATCTGGCATCGTCACCTCGCCCGGCCCGGAGCTGACATTGAGGATCACCGTCGAGCCCTTCTTGGCCTTGTTGCCTCCGGTCGGGCTCTGGCTGATCACCTCGCCGACAGGAGCCTTGTTGACCTGCGAGAAAACCTGGCTCTTGAAACCGGCCTCGGCGATCCGTGACTGGGCGTCGCCGGCGGCGCGGCCCACGACGTTTGGCACCTCGGCTTTGTTTCCGACTAGGAAGAAATATGCGAGACCGGCCAGCAGGAGCGCAGCGGCGATTCCGGCGGCGATCAGCCAGTTGCGACGTCTGTTGTTCTGCGCGGCGGTCGGGGTGGCTGCCACAGCGTCGCGCATCTCAGTCTTGCCCGCCGGCGCCCCAAGATTGTCGCGCGCGCGCTCAAGCGCCTGAGAGAACTCATCGGCATTGGCAAATCGTTCGACCGGCGACTTTGCCATCGCCTTGAGCACAACGGCATCGAGCACCGGGGGCACCGCCGCATTGACGGCTGTCGGGCGCGGCGGCGGTTGGTTGATGTGCTGAAGCGCGATCGCCACGGAAGACTCGCCGTCGAAGGGCACCTTGCCGGTGAGCATCTCAAAGAGCACGACGCCGGTTGAGTAGAGGTCTGAAGTGTTGGCGACGGCCTTGCCCTGGGCCTGCTCGGGGGAGATGTACTGCGCCGTCCCGACCATCTGGCCGGTCTGGGTCAGGTCCCCGTCGACGGGATTGTGCGCAATCCCGAAGTCCGTGACCTTGACGTTCCATTCGTCGTCAATCATCACATTCTGCGGCTTGATGTCGCGATGCACGATGCCCTTTGCATGCGCGAAACGCTCGGCCGCGAGGATCTGCAGGCAGATGTGGATGGCGAGCTTCGGATCAAGCGCGCCCATCGCGACGACCACGTCCTTGAGCGTGCGCCCCGGCAGGTACTCCATCGCGATGTAGTAGGTCTCGCCGACCTTGCCGCGGTCGAAGACGTTCACGACGTTCTTGTGTTGCAGGCCGGCGGCGGCCTGGGCTTCGCGCTCGAAGCGCGTCACGAATGACTGGTCGGCGGCGAAGCGCTCGTGCATCACTTTCAGGGCGACCGGGCGACCGAGGTGCTGGTCGTCGCAGAGATAGACGTCGGCCATCCCACCCGAGCCGATACGGCCGCGCACCGTGTAGCGGTTGTCGATCAGAGTTCCGTTTGCGAGCACACTCATCTTCAGCTCCTTATTGGCCAGAGAGCTTCAGCTCCCTGCCGCACAAAACCTTCCTTCATCGATTTCGAAGCAAATACTGCAACACGTCACGAGCGATCGGAGCTGCGACGACGCCGCCGAACTCCTGTGTTTTTTCGATCGTCACGGCGACGGCGTACTGCGGATTGTCGTAAGGCGCGAAGCCTATGAACCAGGCCTGGTTGCCGCCACGCACCTCGGCGGTCCCGGTCTTTCCGGCCATGCGCAGACTGCCCACGTTGGCGGCCGTACCGGTCCCCTCTTCAACGACTTTGCGCATCATCTTGTTCAGCTCTGTCGCGGTTTCACGCTTCATCACCCGCGTCGCGCGCTCGGGCGAGACTGTCAAGGTCGTGCGCCCGTACTCGTCGCGGAACTGTCGCGCGAGGCGCGGCTCCATGCGCACGCCGTCGTTGGCGACGGTCGCTGCAACGGTCGCCATCTGAATCGGTGTCACGGCCAGCCGCTCCTGACCGATCGACGTGCGGGCGAGGTCGATGTTCGCATCGGCGGGCAGCAGATCGCCCTCGGCGTCGCGCAGGCCGCTGGAAAGCAACTGACCCGGTGGAAGATCAATTGGTGGTGGTTCGTAGAAGCCGTAGCGCTTCATGTATTCGAGCAACCGCTCCTTCCCGAGGTCAACCCCGATGTTTCCGAACGCGGTGTTGACCGAAAACGTCAGCGCGCGCTCCAGCGTCGTCGGCCCGAACTGTTGGTTGAAGTCGTTCTGCAGCGGCTTGCTGGCGAAGGTCTGGGGCGAGTTGCCGTCGACGGTGCTGTCAAGGGTCATCACTCCGCTGTCGAGCGCCGCCGTTGCCGTCACCACCTTGAACGTCGAGCCCGGCGGGTAGGTGGCGTCAGAAACACGGTCGACCAGCGGAGAATTCACCTTGTCGGCGTTCAGCGCTTTCACCCCGGCCTCCGTGCCCATCGCACCGGGCGGAAAGCCGGGGATGCTGACGTAGACCGGGATGCGCCCGGTGCGCGGCTCCATCACGACCACTGCGCCCTTGCGCCCGGCCATCTGCGTCTGCGCAAGCTGCTGCGCGCCACGGTCGAGGTTGGTGAGCATGTTCTGTTCGTCCCCGCCGCGCCCGAGCAGTTGATCGAGGATCGACACGACGCTCTTGGTACGTCCGGTCAAGCGATCGTCGTAGTACTTCTCAAGGCCGCTCTGGCCGTAGAACGCAAACGAATACCCGACCGGGTGCGCAAAGAGCTCGCCCATCGGGTAGCGCCGCACGTACTCGCCGTCAGAGCGCTCAACGCTGCGTGCGATCGTCCGTCCGCTCTCGGTGAGGATCGTCCCGCGCGGCTGCTTGGCGTTCTTCTGCGCCGGGATCTTGTTCAGCGAGTTCTGGTTCAGGGAACGAGCCTCAAACACGGTCCAGCGCGCCGTGTAGAAGGCGAGCAGCGCAAACAGAAAAACCACGACAAAGAACACGCGCCGGATCGGCTTGTTCATCTTCTCGGCGCCCATCGGCTCAGATCACCCCGCCCGCGCCGGCGTCATCGCGCCGCGCGTTGTTCGAGATGACCATCAGCAGTGCCACAAGAATGAAGTTGGCCACGATTGAGCTGCCGCCGTAGGAGACGAACGGCAACGTGACTCCGGTGAGGGGAATCACGGTGGTGACGCCGCCGACGATCACGAACACCTGCAGCGCAAATACGAACGTGAGCCCCGTCGCCAGAAGCTTGCTGAAAGCGTCGCGCGCAATCATCGCCGTCTTCATGCCGCGTTGGATGAACACCAGGTAGAGCAGCAGCAGACCGACCGCCCCGATCAACCCGGCCTCGCCCGTGAACAGCGCATAGATCGAGTCGGTCTGCACCGCCGGGAGGATCGGCGAACCGCCGACGCTGATCAGCGACTGCCCGAAGCCGGTCCCGAGAACGCCACCGTCAGACATCGTGAACAGCCCCTGGGCGATCTGGTACGAACCGCCGTCGGCCCTGAACAGCTCCGGATCCAGCGGGTTCTGCCAGATGTCAGCGCGCGCCTGAATGTGGCCGACCGTGGCCGAGAAGAACATGAAGCCGAAGATGAACATCGCAAGGCCCAGCACCACGTAACTGAGCCTCCCGGTCGCGACGTAGAGCAGCGCCAGGAATCCGCCGAAGAACATCACCGCGCTGCCGAGGTCGCGGATGAATACGAGCATCACCATCGCCATCGCCCAGATCACGATCATCGGGCCGAAGAATCCCAGCGGTGGAAAACTGATCCCGAGAAAGCGCCGCTCCTGCGTCACGAGAATCTCGCGCGTTTCAGCCAGGTATGCGGCGACAAAAATCACGATCGCGAGCTTCGCGAGCTCGGTCGGCTGAAACGACAGCGGCCCGAGATTGATCTGCAGATAGGCGCCGTTGACGACGCCGCCGGTCAGCCGCGGGAGCATCAGCAGGATGAACGCACCGATCGCGATCGTGTAGCGGTAGCGCTCGAGAATTGAGATGTCGCGCACAAGCGTGACGGTCGCCATGAATCCGACGAGCGCCAGCACGAACCACTGCGCCTGTTCGCGCGCGAGTTCGGGATCGATCCGGTAGATCGTCACAATCCCGATCCCTGCGAGCGCAGCCGTGATCGGGTAGATGTACGGGTCTGCGTCGGGCAGGCGCCAGCGGATGAAAATGTGCCCGACCAGGCAGAGCACGAGGAAGATCGCGCCGTAGGTGACAGTCAGGTCGTTGACCTGCGCTTCGCGCGCGATCAGCACTCCGGCGAAGCCGGCGGCAGTGGCCAGGGCGACCGGCAGAAGGCCGAATAGCTCGCGGTTGCGCGCGCTGAGCATGATCGACTCGCGCTAGGGCGCTGTCGCGCCGCCGCTGTCGTTGCCCGGGGCAGACCCGTCAACGCTCTGCTGACTGATCTCGCCCCGCTCGATCTGTCCGGCCAGATCGAGCGCATCGCTGCGTGTGCGCAGCTTGTGGTCGAGGATCCGCTCGCGGGTGGCCGCAGGGAGATCGCTGACCGGCGTGCTGGTGACAAAGTCGCGTGTGTAGAGCTGAATGCTGAGCGGCAACTCGTAAGGCAGTCCCCGGAAGACCGTGACCAGCCCCTTGTCGTTGCCGCCGATGAAATAGACGTTCAGCGACCCGACGACCGCACCAAAGATGCCGATGATCAGGACGATCGAAATGATCACTCCGCCGACCCAGCGGCGTGAACGCTTGGACTGCTCGCGACGCGCGTCGAAGGCGCGTGACGGCGAGGGCGCGGTCGGCGCGCTGCCGTTGGCTCCGGCTGCGGTCTGCGGCCGTGCTGCCGGGGGCGCTACGGCAGGGGGCGCTGCAGCGGGCTCGGAGCCTGCGACCACCGCTGGTACGACCACCGTGTCATCCGCGCTCGGCGCGGCCGGTGGCGCCGCCTTCGAGCCAGCGCCGTCGATCCTGAAGGCGACGACTGTGATGTTGTCCACGCCGCCGTTCTCGTTGGCCTTGCGGATCAGCGTCTCGGCAACTTCCTGCATCGGCCTGCCCGAGCCCATCTCCTCGGCGATGATCGCCTCGGAAACCATGCCGGTCAGGCCGTCGCTGCAGATCAGATATGTGTCGCCGGGCTTGACGCCGTGGCTCAGCGTGTCGATCTCGACTTCGTCCTCGGGACCGAGCGCGCGGGTGAGGATTGAGCGTTGCGGGTGCACCTCTGCTTCGGCTTCGGTGATTGCACCGCGGCGCACCATTTCGCCGACCAACGAATGGTCGCGGGTCAGGCGCTCGAGCTCGCCCTCGCGCAGGCGGTACGCGCGACTGTCTCCGACGTGGGCGATCGTCAGTTCGTCGTCTCCGAGCAGCAGCGCAGTGAGCGTGGTCCCCATGCCTTTGAACTCATCGCTGGAGACTGACTTCTTGTGGATCTCGAGGTTGGCGTGACGCACGACACCGGCCATACGCGGCTCGGGCGCGAGGGTTTCGTCGAGCGGATCCTTGAAGGAGTCGACGGCGATCTTCGAGGCGACCTCGCCGGCCTTCGCGCCGCCCATCCCGTCGGCGACGACAAACAAGGGCGAGCGCACGTAGTACGAGTCCTCATTGGCCTTGCGCACGCGTCCGACGTCGCTGGCGGCCGCGAATTCAGTGACGCGCAGCATCTAGTACCGAACCTCACTCCTCATATCTGAACTCAGTGTCGCCAATTGTGATTTTGTCGCCCGGGGAAAGTCGCTGCGGGCCCTCGGCGCGGGTGCCGTTGAGGTAAGTCCCGTTCGTCGAGCCGAGGTCTTCGAGAAAGTTATACGGGCCGCGCGGCGTGATCCGCGCATGCCGTGCCGACGCGAAGACGTCATCGACGATCACCTCGGCCGGCTTGTCGCGCCCGAGCAACAGCCCGCCGAGCAGATCGAACGAGCTTCCGCTCTCGTATTTGTTTGCCGCCACCACCACCAGTCGCGGCTTCACGCCGCGCTTGAGGTCGATCGGAGCCTGACCCTCGCCGTGGTCGAGCAACGGGTCGAAGTCCGCGCGATCGCTGCCCACCAGGTCGCGCGACGAGCTGCGTACGACCCAGACGATGAACAGGAAGAGCAGCAGGAGGAACACAAATTTCAGCGCGACTGCGATCGGATCGTCCATGCCGACTACTCCAGCACGAACTTCAGAACAGTGTTGCCGAGTTCGATCACATCACCCGAGCGCAGCGGGGTCGGCGCAGCGAGCTGACCACCGTTCATGCGCGAGCCGTTGGTCGACCCCATGTCCGCGACGACCCAGTCTCCGCCTTCCACGCGAAACTGGACGTGCGTGCGGGAGATGTTCGGGTCGTCCAGCCGGATGTCAGCATCGCGGCCACGGCCGATCACGGTCGACGGCGGCGTCAGTGCGAAGCGGCGGTCGCCGGATTCGAGCACTGCCCGCGGTGCGACCGGGGCGCCGGGTTGCTCGAGGTCGGTCGGTGGCGCCTGCAGGTCGCGCACGTTGTAGACCTGCGTGTGTCCTGTCGGCGGTTGCGGATCGACTGTTTGAACTTCGGCCTCGGGAGCATCTGCCAGTCGTGCCTGAATCCCGAACAGGCCGAGTTCGAGCCGGTCGTCAGTGTCGAAGTCGACGGTCGGGCGACTGATCAGCGAATAGCCGCGCTTGCGCGCGTGCTCGAGCAGGTAGAGCGACAGTTCGCGCTGGAGCCCGTCCTCGTAGTGGGCGAACTGTTCGCGATCCTGCGGCGAGAGAAACACGGTGTATTCATTCGGTGCGTACGTGCGCGAGATCGACGCCGCGCGGTGCGAATCCATCTCGCGCGAGAGTTTGCGCGCAAGCTCGATCGGTTGCACCTCGGACTTGAAGGCAGACTTGAATCCGCCCTCAATCAGGCGCTCGAGCTTCGATTCAAAATTCTTGAGGAAATTCACACTCTCACATGCCTGCCAGCGCTGGCTGAAGCTGCAAAAACCCTACCCGCACGACGCGTCCAGACGGCCGCGCAGATCAGCATGGCGAGCACCAGAACCGCCCCCACGATCGAGATCGCCGGAACCGACTGTCCGAGCAGCTGTCCGATCGCCACCTGCGCCGCAAGAAACGCGCAGCCGAGCGCTGCCCAGCCGGCCATTCCAGCACGACGGTCGATCAGCACAACCGCTGCTGCGCCGGTCAGCGACCAGAGCCCGAGCGAGGCCGTGTAAGCGGGCTGCGCGAAGTCAAGCAACGCCCGCGCCGCAATGTCGGCATACTGGCGCAGCTCCTCAGGACTTGCGCCGGCATCCGGCACGCTCAGCGCCAGCGAAGCGCCGGACATCGCCTGCACGCCGACCACCCAGGCGAAGGCCCCCGCACCGGCGAGTGCACCGTCCACCACCCGCGGCAACGGCACCATCGCTGCGAGCGCGGCGACAAGCGCAGGAAGCACCAGAAACATCGCCGACCCGACCTGGCCGTCCACAGCCAGCGCGACAGCGCCCGCAGTTGCCGCCAGCGCCCAGCCTGCGCGCGGCAGCACGAAAACGAGCGCCGCAGCGATCAGCGGTTGGATGAAAGAGATCGTGACCCCGGTGGCAAGCATCGTCGCCGCGCACATCGCAGCGGCCAGCGCGGCAATCCCGAAGCGCCAGAGCCTGCCCGAACCAGGCTCGCGCGGGGCCTGCTGATCGCGCGGGAGGCGCAGGGCCGGCCGGTCGTGCGTGTAGCTGTCGGATCGTTCACGAGGCGTGCGGCCGAAGAGTTCGCGCACGCGTGAGCCGAGGGTGGGTGCCGCGAGGTTGTGCGAAAGCTGCGGCAGCGCGTCGTAGATCGCCTGGCCGAGTTCGACGACATCCGGACGCAGGTACGGGTCGGGCTCGAGGCAGCGGTCGATCGTCCCGCTCAGTTCATACGGCAGATCGCGACGGGCGCGCGCAAGCCGAGAACGTCTGCCCTTACCGGGACCTGCGCCGGTGAAGCACTCAAACAGCACCAGCGCCAGCGAGTAGACATCGCTGGCCGGCGATGCCGGATCGCCGGCTTCCTGCTCGGGCGCGACGTAGCCGCGCGAGCCGGCATGCGGTCCTGCATGCGCGCGGCCGCCATGCCGGCCCGGATCGACGATGCTGGCAATTCCGAAGTCCATCAGCTTCGCCGGCTGAACGCGCCAGCCGCCCGAGCCTTCGAGCCACGCACTGGTGACCATCACATTGGCGGGCTTGACGTCGCGGTGGATCACGCCCTGCGCATGCGCGTGGCCCAGTGCCTCGCAGAGCGCATAACCGATCCGCCCCGCATCGTTGTCGGACATCAGCCCTTCATCGATCATCGCCGCCAGCGTGTGGCCGTGCACGAGTTCGTTGATCATGTAGATGCAGTCGCCTTCGCTGACGACCTCATAGAGCGAAACGATTGCCGGGTGATTGAGCCTGGCCGTCGCCCGCGCCTCGCGCAGGGCATCGCCGGAATCGGTGAGTTCCTGGTCGATCTTCAGTTCCTTGATCGCCACGGGGCGCTCAAGCAGCATGTCGAAGCCCTCCCAGACGGTCCCGAAGCCCCCGCTGCCAAGCGGGACCAGCAGTTCGAAACGGTCACGCAGGCGCGTCCGTCGGCCACTCGGCCGCAGCGCCCGGGTCGTGCGCTCGCGCAGGTTGTGGGTGCGGAATCCCATGGCTGATCTTTTCGGGGGCGATGAACGCAAGCCTGCAAACCCGTTCTCAGAGAGGAATCCGCCCGGTTGACCGGGAATACTTAGTTACGATCCTCGCCTTCCGAGAGGAACCTTTATGCCTTCGTATCCAGGCGACCAACAGGAGCGACCGATTCGCGGTGACAATCCACGCGATGGCGACGCTGAACACCAGGCCGTGATCCAACGCCGCGCAGTCGCTGGCGGGCTGATCGTGCTGTTCCTGATCGTGGTCGTTCTGCTGGGCAAAGGCTGCCAGAGCGCGCGCCAGGAAAACTCGATCAAGGACTTCGTCAAGCAGACGAATTCGATCATCACCCAGTCCAACCAGGTCTCGAGCGACTTCTTCTCATTGCTGCGCGATCCGGGCGATGCCAGCGCAACCGACATCGAGACCTCCGTGAACGTCCAGCGCTCGCAGGCTTCAGAACTCGTCCGCCAGGCCGTCGACCTCTCGGCTCCGGGCGAAGACCTCACGGCCGCCAAGCAGTACCTGGTCGAGACGCTCGAGTTCCGGCGCGACGGTCTGACCGAGATCTCCGAACTTGTCGGCCAGGCGCTCGGCGACCAGGACGCCGAAGCTGCGACCGAGAAGATCGCCGCCAACATGCAGCAGTTCCTGACCAGCGACGTGATCTATTCCCAGCGCGCCTACGCCTACATGAATCAGGCCGTCAAGGACAAGGACATCGAGGGCGTGTCCCTTCCGGCCAGCCGGTTCCTGCCGAGCCTTGAGTGGCTCGACCCCGCGCAGGTCGAAGACGTCTTCAACCGCGCCCGCGGCGGTACGACCGACCAGGCGGCAACGCCCGGCACCCACGGCACCGGCGTCACCGGCGTGACGGTTCAGCCGTCAGGTGCAGCGCTAACCGAGGGCGGCACCAACAACTTGGGCGGCGCTAAGCAGATCGAGGTGAACGTCCAGAATCAGGGCGAGAACGACGAGACCGATGTGGTCGTCACGTACGCGATCTCCGGCGCCGGCACCACTATCCGTCAGAGCAAGACGATCCCCGCGATCAGCGCCGGCGACACGACCAAGGTGACCCTCCCGCTCACAAAGATCCCCGCAGCCGGAGCAAGCGCGACGCTCAAGGTCGAGGTCAAGAAGGTTCCCGGCGAGGAAAACCTCGAGAACAACAGCCAGACCTTCAACGTCAGTTTCTGAGCTGACCGCTCCGCGTGGGCGGTCAGTAGGCTGAAAGTCGATGAGCGCTCCGGACGGACTCTATGAATGGTTGGCAGTCGCCGGCACCGCGGCCGCGGTTTTCTGCTTCGCGCTGCTGGTCTGGAACGCCTTCGCCCTGCGCCGCCTGCGCCGGGCCCAGAAGATCATCCTTGGCGGCACCGAACGCGACGTCGTCGCCCACGCAGAACAGCTGCAGCGCGAGTTCGTCGCGCTGCGTGACTGGGTCGACGACGCCTCGGTCCAACTCGACAAGCGCATGTCTCGACTGGAGCTGGGCCTCGAAGGGGCAGTCACCCACACCGCGATGGTGCGCTACGACGCCTTCGGCGCGAAGTCCGGAAAACAGTCGAGCAGCGTCGCGCTGCTCGACGAGCACAAGACCGGCGTAGTGCTGACCGCGATCGTCAGTCGCAACTTCTCGCACCTCTACGTCAAGCGCCTGACCGACGGAGTTTCTGACATAGAGCTCTCGCCCGAAGAGCGCCACGCCGTCGAGCTCGCCTTCGCAGCTCCAGATCAGCCACCGGTGCCGCCGGCCCCGCCCGCACCGCCGCGGGTCGTTTCGAATTCGCCGACCAAGCCGCCCGAGCCGGCGGGCGAGCAGCCACAGGTACAGGCCACCGGGCAGGTACGCGTTGAGCGCTGAGGCCCTTGCGCCGCGCCGCATAGGTCATCTCGGCCCGCCGGGTACCTATGGCGAGGAAGCGCTGCGCGCCGCTCTTGGCGGGGGTGCCGATTCCGTCGAGCTGGTTGCGCTCGACACGAATCGCGATGTGGTCCTGGCCGTCGAATCCGGCGAGGTCGAGGCCGGTTTTGTCCCGATTGAGAACTCCGTGGAGGGCGCCGTCACCGAAACGCTCGACGCGCTGGTCCACGACGCGCCGGGCGTTCAGATCGTCGGCGAGGTCGTGTGGCCGGTGCACCACTGCCTGATCGGCGCACGCATGATTCCACTTGAAGAGGTCGGCCTCGTCGCATCGCACCCCCAGGCTCTCGCGCAGTGCGCGGGTTTCATTGCCGAACGACTGCCCAACGCCGCCAAACTCGCGCGGGTGTCAACCGCCGAGGCCGTGCGCAGCGCCGTAGAACTCGGAGACGGCAACGTCGCAATCGGTTCGGCGATCGCTGCCGAAATGTACGGTGGCACCGTGATCGAGTCTGCCGTCGAAGACGTCACCGGAAACAAGACGCGCTTCGTCTGGCTCGCCAAGGCGCCGCTCACATCGCCGTGGGCCGGTAACCCGATGGAGCCCGCCACAACGACCTCACTGGTTTTCTCGGGCTTCAACGACACTTCGCCCGGCGGCCTGGTCAGCATCCTCGCCGAGTTCGCAGACCGCGGCGTGAACATGAGCAAGATCGAGTCGCGCCCCGAGCGGACCTCGCTGGGCCACTACCTCTTCTTCGTCGACCTGGACGGTTCAATCGAGGACGAGCCGATCGCAGCTTCTGTCGCGGGCGTACGTGCGAAGGTCCGCGAACTGCGCGTGCTCGGTTCGTTCAACGCATTCGAGTCATGAACCTGAGCGGTAAGAACCGGCCGGAGCACGCTCTACACTGCGATTGTTCTGATGGCCAGCAAGGCGGCGCCACGCTCGAGCAGTGACTGCTCAGAGTCCGGCGATGTACCCGGGCTCATCCTGTCGGAGATCGACGATTCTCCGGCGGTAGGCAGTCTTGCGCCGCAAACGGCCGCGGGCGCGCGATTCTCCTCGCTTTCCGGACCGACGCCGTCGCTTCACGTGCAACGTGACGGCTCTGCGCTGAGCGGCCGGGTGCTCGTTCTGAATGCATCGTTCGAGCCGATCAATGTATGCACGGTGCGTCGCGCGATCGTCCTGATCCTGAAGTCCAAAGCCGAGGTGATCGACGAGCACGCAATCGAAGTGCATGCTGAGCGCATGTCGATGACACGACCTTCGGTCATCCGCCTGCGCACCTACGTGCACATTCCCTACCAGTCTTTTCGTCGCAAGATCACCCGCCGCGCAGTGTTTGCCCGCGACGGCTGGGAGTGCCAGTACTGCGGCCGGCGCGGTTCGCTCACGATGGACCACGTGATCCCGCGCTCCAAGGGCGGTGACACCTCCTGGGAGAACGTCGTCGCCTGCTGCGCCACATGCAACCGCCGCAAGGGCGACCGCAGCGTCGCGCAGTCGGGCATGAAGCTGAGCACCAGGCCGATGGCGCCCCACGCAACGATCTTCATTCACGTCGCCAGTCCGACGATTCCGGCTCAGTGGCTTCCGTACGTGCCGGCCAGTGCCGGCTCGGTGGCTGATGTCGCCGACGCCGACGCGGCCTGATTCCGTTCTGACACCTCGCCGTTAGGATTCCGGTCACAACTTTTGGAATCCACCACGACTGAAGGACAGCACATGGCTTACGTAGTTCCCGCACTTCCTTATCCGCATGATTCGCTCGCTCCCACGATCGATGAAGAGACGATGCACCTCCACCACGACAAGCACCACCAGGCTTACGTGGACAAGGCCAACGGCGCCCTCGACGGCACCGACTGGGCCGACAAGCCGATCGAAGAAGTGATCGCCAACCTCAGCTCGCTTCCGGAGAACATCAGGGGTCCGGTGCGCAACAACGGCGGCGGCCACTACAACCACTCGCTCTTCTGGGAGTCGATGACTCCGGGTGGCAGCGAGCTCTCCGGCGAGCTTGCCGATGCGATCACCGCGAAGTTCGGATCGGTCGACGCCTTCAAGGAGCAGTTCGAGGCGGCAGGCGTGGGCCAGTTCGGCTCCGGCTGGGCCTGGCTCGTGCTCGACGGCGGCGAGCTGGCGATCACCAGCACCGCCAACC
>JAEMRJ010000117.1 GCA_016463365.1 Thermoleophilaceae bacterium
GACGATCGAAGAACTCGAAGCCGACGGCTCGCTCGAGTCGACGCTCTTCTGGTAGGTGCTACCGGCCGATAGCGCTGAGCGGCGGGTTGGCCGCAAGCGCGTAGTTGCGTCGCAGCATCAGCTGTTTCGCCGTGACTGAACCGGCCGAGATGCGGCTGCCGCTGGGTCGGATCTGCAGCGAAACGCGCGCGTTGCCGCGGCGACCGCTGAGTGTCAGCGAGTCGCCGGAGCGGTTGTAGTTGATGCGCCCGCTGACCGCGACGCGCCATCCGCCCATGCGCACGGTGCCGTCGACGCGCGGTGCGTCCTCGAGGCTGAGGTTGCCCGATGCGTAGACGCCGGGGACATTGCTGACGCCGTTCAGGATCAGGCCCACCGGGATCAGAGCCAACTGATCAGTGATGTCGTACTCGACTTCCCAGGACCCGCTGCGCAGACCGATGCCGATGTCCATTCCACCAATCAGCGCCTGGTCGAGCGTGTCGCGCACCGCGAGGTAACCGGAGCTGAGCGTCTGCCGGGCCAGCGCGCAGCTGCTCCCGCGCAGTCCGCGGCAGCTGCCGGGGAAAGCGCGAACCCTTCTGACCGACGTTTCCGGCCGGGGCGCGAGCGGAATCGCCGGCGCGGTCTGGCGGCACCTGCCGTCAGTCGCGCCGAAGATCAGGAAACGCTTGGCCAGCGAGAGGGCGCAGCCGCTGGGGTCGGTGCCGATCACCGAGTGGCCGGAGTTCGGTATACGCACGAGTTCGGCACCAGGGTTGCCGGCCACCGCGCGCTCGCCCCAGACGGTCGGTGTGCGCAGGTCCAGGTCGCCCTGCAGTGCCAGCGTCGGGATGTCTGGCAACGGTCCCTGGGCAATCGCGGGCGGTGTCGGACTCTGCTGCCAGCCGCGGCAGTAAGAAGCGATCGAGTTGTCGCGCGCAGTCGCGCGTGAGAACGGGTAGAACTGCGATTTCGGGATGGCGTTGGCCGCTGCGTTGATCGCCGGCTGGCGGTTGCTCACGTCGGTGCTGCGCGTCCACGGTGGATCAAAGTCAGCGCAGGTGGTGGCGAAGAACATCGTGTTGCTGAAGTTGGCGAGCGCGAGGGCGTCGCGTCCGAGCACCCGGTCGCCGGGCTTGCGCGTTGGCGCGCCAGCGGTCGGGCTGGTCCTGGGCAGCGTGGGCGCCAACAGCTTGGCCCCTGTCATGGTCGCGCTGGAGCCGGTCGCGCCGTTGACGATCGCGAAGAGCCGTTCGAGCTGGGCGTGATCTCCGCTCAGGCTCTCGGTGAGCATGCTCGGGAACTGGTTGTAGATGAACGGGTTGATGTCAGCAGAGAAGAGGATGCCGTTGAGCGCCACCGCGTCGATCCGGGACTCGGCGACCTGACCGTCAGGCAGGACCAGGAAAGTTCGTAGTGGGCGGCGTTCGAGCCTGGACGCGAGCCGGGCGAGGTCAGACACCGGCGAGTCGCCGATCCCGCGGCAACGCGTGCCGCTGCAGATCCGTCGCAGGGCGCCGCGGGCGGCCGCGATCGAGTCGACATCGAACGCGCCCGGCATGTCGGTCGGGAGCACCGAGTCAAGCAGCAGGGATCTGGTGTTGGCCGGGTGCGCCTGCGCGTATGCCAGCGCGACCTTCGTCCCGTATGAGACGCCGAAGAACGACGCCTGGGCAACGCCGATGTCGCTACGGATCGCGTCGAGGTCGGCCACGGCCTCGGCCGTGTTGTAGGAGAAGCGTTGATTCCCGAGCGATACCGAGCAGTCGGTGAAGGGTCGATCGGTGCTCGGGTCGCCGCCGTCCCAGTTGAACGCTCCCGACTCGATGCGCGGGCAGTTGAGTGGCTCGGACGTGCCCGACCCGCGCTGGTCGACGGCGATCACGTCGTAGCGGTTGGCCCCTTGAAAAGCCTCCGCCATCAGCTCGACCATCACCTGGGCGGTCTGGCCGGGGCCGCCGGCGATGACGAAGAGCGTGCCCATGCGCGGGCCTTCCGTGGCGGCAAGGCGGACAGCGCGCACGGTGGTCGTTCCGGGGACTGCGCCGGTGCGGTCCAGCGGCATCACGTAGCTCGCGCAGTCGTAGGCGAGCTCGGCATAAAGGCAGGGCGTCCACGTGTTCGCAGCGCTGGCAGACGATGCACCAAGGGCCATCGAAGCGGCCACAAGGGCTGCGGCCAGGAAGCCCGTCAGTCGGCCAGAATGCACCGGCCAAGCGTAGCTGTCTACCGGGCTGCCTGGGCCGGGGCGTCGGCGCCCGAAAGGCGCGCTTCGACATCTGCCTGAATCAGGGCGAATTCGACGTCGGAAACCACCGCTGTGCCCTCGAAGGGAAGCTCGCGCTGCACGTCGATCCAGGACTTGCAACCGATGTACTCGTCGGCGACGCGAATCGTCACCGGACGGGGAATCCTGTAGGTGCGCAGGAGCAGCACGTGCAGCGGGTGGCGCGGCTTCCAGTTGAGGCGCTTTGCTGCATATTCGCTCGTCCAGACGTGGTACGGCACAAGCGACTCAAGAGCGTCGGGCCGGGTGATCTCGTAGTTGGCCACCACCTCTGCCCACGCACGCAGCCGGACGCTGACCGGCTGGGCGACCGGGACACCCGATTCCATCATCCTCGCCGTCGGCGCCGGGGGATTCCAGACGCCGTCCTCAAGTGCACGCTTGAGCTCGGGAACGTGCGATTCGCGCACGAGTCCGGCCTGCTGGTGATCGAAGGTGGGGTAGAGGAAAAACCGCTTGCCCACGACCTCGAAGTGCTTGTTCTCTTCGCGGATGCCGCCCTTGCGCAGCGTCACCAGTTGCTCGCCCTCGGCGAGTGCGCGCACGGTGACAGCCCATTCTTTGAGTGCGATCGGCATCTACGCGATCTTAGTGACGGTCAGGGAGATCCGAACCCGCCTCCGCCCGGCGTCTCGATCCGTAGGCGAGAACCGGCAGTCAGCACGCCGACTGACTTGGCCGAAATCCGCTCCCCGTCGATCGAGTCCGAGCCGGTCGCGCCGTCTGATCCGCCGCTCGCCCCGGCGGGTGCGTGGCGACGTCGTTCTGCGATCAGCGAATAGCGCATGTCGGTCAGGGCCTCGATGTCGCGGATCAGGCCGTTTCCACCGGGGTTGGCGCCCGCTCCGCCACTGTCGCGCCGGATCGCATATTCGTGGACGCGCAGCGGGAACTCAAGCTCGAGCGCTTCGACCGGCGTGTTGAGCGTGTTGCTCATGGCGACGTGTACGGCGCTCGGCCCCGGCGCGTCCGGTTGTCCGGCCTGTCCTCCGCCGAAAGTCTCGTAATGGGTGAAGTCGTGGTTGCCGAGCGTGAGGTTGTTCATCGTGCCCTGTCCCTGTGCGCGTCCGAAGGCACGCATCACGAGGTCGGCGACCCGGCTGGAGGTCTCGACGTTGCCGGCAGCCACCGCGGCAGGAGCGTGGGCATTGAGAATCGTGCCGAGCGGGGCGATCACCGTGACCGGCCTCCAGGCGCCCGCGCAAGCCGGAGCATCGGGTGCCACCAGAGCGCGTATCGCGAAGAAACACGCGGACTCGGTCACTGCGAGCGGACAGTTGAGATTGCCGCCGTGCTGGGGATCGGTTCCGGTGAAATCCAGCGTCACCTCGTCACCGGTGACTCGTGCGCACAGGCGCAGAGTGATGTCCTGGGTCGTGCCGTCGACGTCGGCTTCGAGGAAGTCCTCGGCCACGAATTCACCGTCTGGAAGCTGCGCCACGCCGGCGCGCGCGAGTCGATCGGCATAGTCGAGCACAGCTGCGGTCGACTCGCGGTAGATCGACTCCCCGTAGCGCTCTGCGAACTCGCGGATTCTTACTTCACCGCGGCGGCAGGCTGCGAGCTGCGCGCGCAGATCGGCAGCCCGTTGCTGCGGGTGGCGCATCTGGTTGATCAGGTTTTCGAGCAGCTCAGCGTCCAGTTCGCCGTCGGCGGCCAGGCGGGTCGGCGGAATCACGACGCCCTCTTCGCCGAGCGTGCGGCTGTCGGCAGGCATGCTGCCGGGTTCGCGCCCGCCCACGTCTGCGTGGTGGGCGCGGCAGGCGGCGAAACCCAGGTGGCTGCCGTCGACGCTGAACACCGGGGTGACGATCGTGATGTCCGGGAGATGCGTGCCGCCGCTGAACGGGTCGTTGAGGATCCAGGCGTCCCCGGGGGCGTGCGCGAACTCCACAACCGCTGCCACGGAGGCCGGCATCGCCCCCAGATGCACCGGTATGTGCTCGGCCTGCATGGTCATCTGCCCGTCGGCGTCAAAGACGCCGGTCGAGCAGTCGCGCCGCTCTTTGATGTTGGCCGAGTGGGCCGCGCGGATCAGGACTTCGCCCATCTCCTCACAGGCCGCTGCGAGGGAGCCGGCCGCAACTCGGAGCATCACCGGGTCGATCACGCTGCGGCTACTTTCCTGCGGTCGAGCACGACGTCGCCTTCGATGCTCTTCGCGATCCAGCCCGGCGGCACGACGATCGTTGCCTGGGCCTGGTCGATCAGTGCCGGGCCGTTCACGCTGGTCCCCGGTGGAGGCGCCTCGACGAGCACGACCGCATCGTGCTGCCTTCCGCCGAACCACGCGGCGCGCGACGTGTCGCTGACGCTTGCGCGCGGGCTCGCTCCGGGCGACCGGATCTCGCCTGAACTGCTTGAAACGCTTACCCGCAGAGTCACAAGTTCGATGCTCGCACCGGGTTCCGAGAAGCCGAATCGTTCTTCGTGGGCGAGGTGAAAGGCGTCCGCGAGCTGCGAGTACCGCTCGACGCTCACGGGAAGCTCGAAGGCCTGACCCGTGTAGCGCAGTTCGTGGACGGCAGCAGAAACGCAGTCCTCGCTCTCACCGAGCTCTGACCGTGCTGCGGTGGAGAGTGCCTCCCGGACGGCGTCCAGCTCGAGCTCGTCGAGCTGGTCCAGCGGCACGACCAGACTCTGGGAACGGTCTCGACGACGACCTGCGGCCGCGATGCCCCAGGCCGAGAGCACGCCGCAGGCGGCCGGGCAGATGACGCGATCGATCTCGAGCGCTTCTGCGATCGCCGCGCCGTGCATCGGGCCTGCGCCGCCGAACGCCACCAGCGCGTGATCGCGCGGATCGACCCCGCGGGCCACGGTCGCCGCGGTCGTCGCTCGAAGCATCTCGAGGTTGGCGATCTCGACGATCCCGGCGGCGGTCGTCAACGCACTCATCCCGAGTTGATCTCCGAGTCGGACGAGCGCGCGCTCTGCCGCGCCTCGGTCGAGCGCGAGCCCGCCCGCGAGCGCGGAGTCCTCCGAGAGGTAGCCGAGTACGAGATTCGCGTCAGTGACCGTGGCCTGCTCGCCGCCGTGCCCGTAACAGGCCGGGCCGGGCCGCGCCCCGGCCGATCGCGGCCCGACGCGCAGCGCGCCGCCTGCGTCACGCCAGGCAATCGATCCACCGCCTGCGCCGACAGTCGAAACGTCGACTGCGGGCAACGCGACGGGGCGTCCGCCGATCTCACGCGAGGCCGAGACTTCGACCAACCCGTCGTGCACGAGTGAAATATCAGTTGAGGTGCCGCCCATGTCAAACGCGAGGGCGCGCGGCTCGCCTCTGCGTTGCGCGCTCCTGGCGGCACCGACGGCGCCGCCGGCAGGTCCGGACAGGACCGTCCATGAAGCGTTGCGCCCGGCGACTTCTGCCGGAACCGTTCCGCCGTTGCTGAGCATCACCTGCGGGGTCGGGAGCCCGGCCGCGAGTGAGCGCTCGGCCAGGCGTCCGAGGTAGCCCGACAGCAGAGGACTGAGCGCGGCGTCCGCGATCGTTGTCGCGCATCGCTCGTACTCGCGAAATGTGCCGACCGCTTCATGTGAGAGCGAGACGTGCAGGGTGGGGTCGATGTCCCGGGCGAGCTCGCGGATCATCTTCTCGTGTTCGGGAAAGCGAAAAGCAAAGAGCAGGCAGACTGCCAGCGACTCCGCTCCGACCTTCAGCGCTGCCTCGACCGCCGCGCAGACGCTCTCAGGACTCAGCGGCTCGATCACGCCGTCGGGTCCGCAGCGTTCATGCACCCCGAAGCGCAGCTCAGGCGGAACGATCGGTTCCGGTCGAGCCTTGCCCAGGCGGTAGAGATCAGCCCTGTTCTGGCGACCGAGCTCTTCAAGGTCGGTGAATCCATCGGTCGTGAGCAGCGCGGTCCTTGCAAAGCGACCTTCGAGCAGCGCGTTGGTCGTGACCGTCATTCCGTGGACGAACTGGTCGACCGAGTCCGGTTCGAGACGGCCGGCTTCTAGCGCCTCGAGCGCCGCTGTCAGTACGCCGATCGACTGGTCCTCAGACGTGGTCGGAGTTTTGGCGGTGAACACACCGCTCGGGCAGCTGACCACTGCATCGGTGAAGGTGCCGCCGACGTCGACGGCGAGTGTCGTGCGCGCGGTCACGACGGAGACGTTAAACGCCAGAGGGAGCCTTGCGGCTCCCTCTGGCAGTCCAACGTTCGAAGGGCGTTCTATGCAGCGTCGGCGTGAGCCTCGGCGCCGTGGACGCGGGCGGGAATTTCCAGTCCGTCCTCGATGAAGTGGGGCTCGGCGAGGTGCTGGTGCGACGGGCAGTACTCCGTGCCCGGCACGATGTTGCGCATGCA
>JAEMRJ010000118.1 GCA_016463365.1 Thermoleophilaceae bacterium
CAACGCGACGCGTCGATTCTTGTGCTGCACGGGCGGCTGAGCTGATCCGATTGAGGTGATGTTCATCTGGCCGTCAAGACTACTCATGCACGCCGAGGGCACGGGCGCGGGTAAAATGCCCCCTCATGGCCTACGTCCCGTCATCGGCAGTGCTCGACATCGAACAGCTCTCAATGCTGCTCGAGCTCGAGGCTCCGTTTGAGCTTGAAGACGTCCACAAAGCCAAAAAGAAGATGGCCAAGCGGTGGCACCCGGACATCGCGCCGCCGGGCAAGCGCCAGGCCCACGAAGACCACCTGAAGGTTCTGAACAAGGCTGCAGACGACCTCGAGTCGCTGCTCGAGACGATGCCCCGCGGCTCGATCACGGCCAACGCCGTGCGCGCCAGCGCCGAGGCAGCGCGCAAGCGGCGCGCCGACGAGGGCCGCCGCGCCTACGAAGAGGCCCAGCGCCAGGCCGAGCAGAACGAGGACCGCCAGAAGAACGACCCGTTCCACTCTCAGCTTCCCGACCACAGCGTCGTCTATCGCTACGCGCGCTGCAACGCATACCCGGAGTGGGGCGTCGGCAGCATCCTCGGCATCTACTTCACCGGCGAGGGCGAGGGCATGCTGCAGTGGGCGCGAGTCGATTTCGAGATCGGGGTGCGCACCGTGCCGGCCGGCACACTCGATTTTGTCGAGTTCGGCAAGCCCGATGAGGCAAAGGACCGCGCCCGCCGCTTCCTGCTGTCCGCCGAGCACGCGATGGCCGAGGGCGACTACGCGCTGGCATCAGAGCGCCTGATCTTCGCCCGCGACGCCGACGAGACGGACCCCACGATCCACCGACTCATGACCGTCGCCTTCTGGCAGTCGGGCAACATGGATGCCGCCGCGCGATCAGTGCGCGCGTGGGTCCGCGTCGAGCCCGGACGCCCCGCCCCGCACCGCTACGCCGCCCGCCTCTACGAGGCCATGGGACTGCACGAGCTGGCCGCCGAGGCCGCCGAGCGTGAATGTGCCACGAACCCGCGTGACGGTGCCGCATGGGCCCGCCTGGGGGCGCTGAGGCTGCGCCTGCTCCAGCCCGAGGCTGCCAAAGAGGCCCTGACCCGCGCGCGCGTCAGCCCGGAGGTCACAACCGAGGTCCTGCTCGACCTTTCGCTCGCCAACCACCTGCTCGGCGACCACGTCGGATCGCTCGAGTCGGCCCGCACGGCGCAGCGCCTCGACGACACCGACCCGGTGGTCTGGACCGCGGTGGCCCACGGCCTCGATCGCACCGGCAACATTGCCGACTGCATCGCGGCCTGCGAGCACGCGATCGTCCTCGGCGGCGATCCGATCGAGCTTGGCGAGCTGCGCGAGCGCAAGCTCCACGCACAGCACGCGGAGCTCGGCTCGGCCGAAGTCGGTTCTGCGGCCTAGGGCCGCTACTTCGGAGTTGTGAGGCTCATCGAGAGTCGCGTCGGCGACCCGTTGGCGAGTACGTGCACGCTGTACTTTCCGGAGGGAAGGAATTTCTTGTTCCACTTGCCGCGGAACACGAGGTAGCTCGTCCCCTCCGGGAGGCTCAGAGTCTGCTTCCCCTTCAGCGCACCCTTCGCGCTCGAGACCGTGATCACAGCTTTTGTCACGCCGCGATTCTCGACCACGGCAGAGGCGCCCTTCGGCTTCCTGGGGAGCACCGCGAACCCGTCTTTCATCGCAGAACGGCTCGCAAACCTGACCTTCGCCGAGAACTTCGCGAAGGTGATCGCCGGCGCCGTCGCACCCGCATTGTCGCTGCCCGCCGGAGGAGACGCGGGACCGGTCACGGTCACAGTCGCGACGGCAGGCTCCGACTGGAGGGCGCCGTCGCCGGCGCGGACCTGCACTTTGAACGTGCCAATCGACGCGAATGTGTGTGACGGGTTCTGCTCGGTCGCGGTCGCTCCGTCGCCGAAATCCCACAAGAAGGACACGCCGTCGCCGTTGCCGTCCACGCTTGTAGCCGTGAAGCTGACTGACGCCCCCCGGACAATCGTGGCCGGAGCGGCCGTGACCTTCGGAACGTTTGGCGCCCAGTCCTGATACTCAATGCCTCCCGCGTCCATGCGCGGCGTCAAGCCCCAATAGCCGACAAACCGGTTTCCACCAATCGCGTCGAACGTGCGTCCGGACGTGCTGGCAGCTGGATCCCCGCTGTCGACGGGCCAGCCCCCCACCTTGGGCCTCAGGTCGCCCGCCGCATAGTTCACGAAGAATTCGTTCGGACCGTTCTGCAGGACGTCGCGGTGGTGATTCGTCCCCAGGGAGCTCGCGCAGCCCCCGATTATCTGCGGCGTGACGGTGTTGACCCACGAATTGTCGATCGCGACCGACGCGGTTCCATTCTGACCCTCGCTGCATCGAACCTCAGTCGCAGATGCGCCCGTCAGCACGAACAGGCCGCTGGCAATGTTTACGGCTCCCTGCCGTCCGTTCGGGCTCTCGGTGGCAATATCGATGTCCACGGCGCGCTGGGAATCGCCATCGCCAACGAGCGTCACGCCATCTATGTTCGCCGTCATCGATTGCGCCGCAGGCGATGCCGCTACATCCCCGACGACGTGAACGCCACGGGCTCCTGCGCCAGAGCCCATGTCGATCGTCGAGTCCCGGAGATTGAGAGCCGAATCGTCGTTGACGTGGGCCGCGCGGTTGAGATCAACGAACTGGGAACTCTGGACGACAACGCTCTGGCCGTCGGCGACGAGGCCCGTGGTGGTCTCGGTACTCGCACCGGTCGCACGGAAGACCGATCGCGAAGTCGTGGACGAGCCGTACAGGTGCAGACCGACCGCGCCGTTGGTGGCGAGGTCGAAGGTGCAATTTTCGCACGATGCTCCCATCAGTGCCGCGCCGGAGATATGTGCGCCATTGCTTGACCGGATCTTGAAGTTCACCCGCTCGAGCTTGGCTCCGTCGACGAACAGAACGTCGTGATCCTGATACGCGCTGCCATCACGCTTCACGTTCAGATCAGAAATCTTGCTCGCCGTTGTGCCGGCGGCGTTGAGCACCAGTCCGGACGCGTTCGGTGAAGTGAAGTGAAGCGTCGGACCGGCACCGTTGGCCCCCCTGATCACGAGCTCATTCGACGAATCGATGTCGGCTTGGATTTTCGAGCTGATGTCGATCGATCCGGCCCCGATCTCAACCGAATCGGCGCCGGGATTTGCGACGGCGGCGGCCACCGCTGCGGAGAGACCGGCCTGCGTCATCGCGAAGACCCGCTCGGGATGACCGGCGCAGAGGGAATCTGCGTTCAGGCAGTACGCGTTTGCTCCGGCACTCGGCGCAAATGCCGCCATGGCCAGCACGACCGCGGTGAGGATCACTGATCGACGACCGTGCGCAGCGTTGTTTCCGCGGATGGGCATTGCCGATCTATCGACCCGACCGAGGCGTCGCTTGAACCGGCGTCCACCAGATCTGGCCGCGTCGGACCGTTGAATCCAGCCGCAGTGATCCTGCCGTAGAATCTGGACTCAAATGTCGCTCGAAGCCAAAATGCTCGAAAACATCGTCAAGGGTCTCCAGCACCACGACGCCTCCTGCCCGATGCCGGCGCAGGCCGTCCTGATCAGCAACTTCGACCGCGAGCGCTTCGACTGGGAAGACATCAACGGCGTGCCTGTGATCGCCGCCGACGACATCCAGCCCGAGCGCTTCCGCATCCAGTGCGAGGGCTCGGCCAAGGGCATCGAGGACGCGCTCGAAGAGTTCATCAACGCGCCGGAGCAGATCCCGCTTGAAGAGCCCGCGGAGCGTCCGCTCGCACCGGTCACACCGGAGCGTTCGCCCTTCACGGCTTCGTGATTGAGCTGCTCTTCTGGGAGGGCTGTCCGTCTCACCCGCGCGCGCGCGCCGAGCTCAACAATCTGCTCGATGAGTTCAATATCGATCGCGACCAGCTGCGCCTGATCGAGCTGGAAACCGACGCCGACGCCCAGCGCGAACGCTTCATCGGCTCGCCGACAATCCGCATCAACGGCGAAGACCTGGCCCCGACCGGCGACACTGCATACGCACTCGACTGCCGCATCTACCGCCGGCGCGACGGAAAAGTCTCACCTCTCCCCGACCCCGCCGACCTCCGCGAAGCGATCGCGCAGTACGCAGCAACCCGAAAAGGAATCTGAATGTCACTTCAAATCGGCGACACCGCCCCAACTTTCGTGCTCCCGGGCACCGACGGCCACCAGCACGCCTACGGCGGCGAAGACGCCAACGCCACCGTGATCATCTTCACCTGCAACCACTGCCCGTACGCGCTTGCCTGGGAGGACCGCCTGCTGCTCGCCGGCCGCGACTACAGGCAGCACGGAGTGCGCTTCCTGGCGATCAACCCGAACGACGCCACGATCAAGCCGGCGGACTCGTTCGAGAACATGAAGATCCGCCACGAAGAGAAGGACTGGCCCTTCCCCTACCTGCATGATGAGAAGCAGAAGGTCGCCAAGGCCTACGGCGCGCTCACCACGCCCGACGTCTTCGTTTTCAACTCAGACAACAGACTCGTCTACCGCGGCGCCCCCGACAGCGACTATGAGGACGACGTTCAGGCGGCCGTCTGGATGCGCGCAGCGATCGACGCCGCGCTGACCGGCTCCACGCCGCAGCTCGCCGAGACGGACTCGGTCGGCTGCAGCGTCAAGTGGAAGGCGTGAGCGCCCGGTCCCAAGGCCTCGCCGCCCGCAGCGAGCTCAAAATCGCCCGCGTCGCCGGGGACTTGTTCAGCGTGTAGAAGTGGATTCCCGGCGCCCCGCGTGACAGCAGGTCTGCGCACTGCAGCGTGGCGTAGGCAACGCCGAGGTCCTGGATCGCTTCTGGGTCGTCCTTGCGCGCATCGAGCTCCTTCATCAGGCGCTCGGGGATCGAGGCCCCGCACATGCTCGTGAAGCGCTTGATCTGCTCGTAGCCGCCGATCGGCATGATGCCGGGGACGATCGGCACGTCGATGCCGGCCGCGCGGGCGCGGTCGACGAAATCGAAGTAGGCGTCGTTGTCGAAGAAGAGCTGCGTGACCAGGAAGCTTGCGCCGTTGTCGACCTTCTGCTTGGCGTACGCGAGGTCGGCCTCGGCGGAAACCGCCTCCGGGTGCATCTCGGGGTAACACGCGCCGGCGACGCAGACGTCGTAGTTCTCGACGATCAGCGTGGTCAGCTCGTCGGCGTTGCCCAGGCCGCCCTCGGTGCGCACGAACGTCTCCTCGCCCTGCGGCGGGTCTCCGCGCAGCGCGATGATGTTCTCGACGCCGGTCTCGACGATCGCGTTCAAAGTGTCGTTCAGCTCTTCGACGGTCGCACCGACGCACGTGAAGTGGGCCATCGCCTCGATGCCGAGCTCGTTCTTGATCCGGCCGAGGATCGCGATCGTGCGGTCGCGGGTCGATCCGCCTGCGCCGTAGGTGACCGACACGAACGCCGGCTCGAGCTCGCGCAATGCGCCGGCAGTCTCGAAGAGGTTGGTCATGCCCTCGTCGGTCTTGGGCGGGAAGAACTCGAATGAGAAAACCGGCTCATCGCCGGCCTGCTGGAGGATCTGGTCGATACGGGTCATGCGGGTCAGCCTCCGGGTGAGTAGGAGCCGATCAGCATCCCACGTTCTTCGTCTGTCGGAATTTCGATCTGAACAATCGGCAGATTCACAAGGTGCCCGTTGGGGCTGCTGACGTCCACTGAATCATTCTGTTTGTAGCTGCCCGCGATTCCGATGAACAGGATCAGCCAGCGAAAGAACCCAAGCTTTTCTTCGTTGCGAATCGGGCGGAAGAAATAGAGCGTGTCGCCCTCGCGTTCGTAGTCCACGTCAGGCACCTGGGTGATGCTGTTGACGTACACCTCGATCGGGTTCTCAGTGCCTGGGGGCAGGGCGACTTTCGACCATCGCTTTTTTGCTTCAGTCATGCGCTCAAGTCTATTTCGCGGCGCAGGGCGTCGGTCAGCGTCTCGCCCGGTCGTGGTTCGATCAGCGCTTTTGAAGCGCCGCCGAGCCAGCCCTCGCTCGAGCCGTCCCGGCGAATGTCGATCCCGCCGCGGCGCTTCTTGAAGGGCCCGTCGACGATCGTCGCCTCGAGGCGCGTGTGCACCAGCTCGATGGCTTCGTAGTTGCGCAGCGGCGAACTGATCCCGGCGAGCCCGCGGGTGTCCTCGATCTGAGCCGCGAGCTCGTCCGCCAATTTGGCAAAGAGCGCGTCCTCAGAGTCGAATTCGAACTTCGCGACCTTGCCGGTCACGCGGACTTTGAGTTTGTATTTCAGCGCCCGACGGCCTTGCGACCCTCGAGGAAGTCGCGGTCCCGGTGCCCGGTGTAGATCTGACGCGGACGCGCGATCTTGGTCTCGGGGTCGTCGAGCATCTCAAGCCACTGCGCGATCCAGCCCGAAGTGCGCGGAATCGCAAACATCACCGTGAACATGGATCGCGGGATCTGCAGCGCTTCGTAGATCAGGCCGCTGTAGAAGTCGACGTTCGGGTAGAGCTTGCGCGAGGTGA